>JBJOKQ010000043.1:0-18822 GCA_046046005.1 Bacteroidota bacterium
TCAATATTTCCGTTGAGTTGATCATCTTTCTCCAATGGCATGAACTCTTTCAAAGTAGCGAGATTGAGTTTTCCTTTCACCCAACCGTCCAGACTTGCGTCCGTTTCAGGAGTTGCCACATGCAAAGCTGCGTCAATCGGGTTGCCACCGAAATCCATATGGAATTTATTCAAGTCAATTTTAGTGTCGTTCGTAACACCTGTTGCATTGTCAATTTTGCAATCGATATTGATTGCAGTTACCGGCTTAGGAACAGAAGGATACTGGAACATTCCATCCTTTACTTGGAAGTTCAGACCGAATCCAGGAGAAAGTTTGCTTGCATCGCTGTAAGTTCCTTTCGCGTATCCGTCGAATGCAAGAGTTCCTGCTGATTTCACATCTTTGAAATCTTCTGTGTAGGCACCCGGGATCAGAGAAAGGAAGCTCTTGAATTCAGCTTGCTTCGCTTTGAATGTCAGATCCATTTTGTAATCTTCTCCCGGCATTGCGAAGAATCCGTCGAATCCGAAACCGAGATCATTCAAACTCACTTCATTTTCTTTGAAAGTGAATTTCCAGTTAATCATGTCCACATCGAAATCCGCTTTTGCTACGGTTTTCACTTGGTTCAGGTACGACATTCCTTCGTATTCGCAGGTGAGACGCTCAATGGTAGTCATCGTTTCCATTCCGAAAAAGTCCTGAGTGAAATCACCTTTCAGTGTATGAGTGAAATCATCAAGAACGGTTTTCACTGCCAGCGATGCATCATCATAAACGATGTAAGCATTGTTGATTTCCAGATTGCTCAACGACATTTTGAACTTCGTTGGTTCAGATGATGTCGGAGCTGCGGCTGCGGTATCAGTTGAAGGTTTTGTAATATCCCAATTGGCGCTGCCGTCAGGAAGTACAAGTGCAAAAATGCGCGGACGCTCGAGCTGAATGGAGTTGATTTTATATTGTTCACCTGAAATCACGCTCATCAAATCGAGATCGAGTTTCAGTGAAGGAATTTTTGTGAGCGTATCTCCTTCGAACTTGTCTTTTCCAACGATTGTGAAATCGCTGATTGAAAAACGGAAGTCAGGAAAACTGCTGATGAGTGAAAGATCGAATTCACCGAACGTAACTGTTGCATTCAGATTGTTGTTCATTTCTTCTTTCGCAAGAGCAATGATCTTGTCTTTGAAAAGGAATGGCAATGCAATTGCTGTTATGAGTAACAATACGAGGGTAATTCCTGACCATTTCAGGATTCGGCCAAGCAGGCTTTTCTTCTTTTTCGGAGTTGCGTCTGACATAGTGATAAAATGTAACCAAAGATAACGTAAGGCAACGAGTGAACCCCGTGCTTAATCGTTAATTTTTCCACCGAAAACGAGTGTATTGTGAGCAATTAAGCTCTCGCAGCCCTGAAACGCAACAGATGATCGGCGATTGTCAGTGCCGACATCGCTTCCACAACAGGAACTGCGCGTGGCACAACGCAAGGATCGTGTCTTCCGCGCCCCATCATTTCCACAGGTTTTCCCTGACGAGTAACTGTCATTTGTTTCTGAATGATAGTCGCCACAGGTTTAAACGCTACACGGAAATAAATATCTTCTCCATTGGAAATTCCACCTTGAATTCCGCCGGAGTGATTAGAAGATGTTTCTATATCACCAAGATTTTCTCCGGGAACAAATGCATCATTGTGAGCAGAACCGAACATTGAAGCGGCTGCGAATCCGCTTCCCAATTCAAATCCTTTCACTGCATTAATACTTAACATCGACTTGCCGATATCCGCATTAAGTCGGTCGAAAACCGGTTCGCCCAATCCGGCCGGAATTCCGGTTGCAACTGAGGCAATAATTCCGCCAACTGTGTCACCGTTCTTGCGGGTTTGCTCAATCAATTGAATCATTTCGGCTGCGACAACCGGATCAGGACAGCGTACCGCATTGGTTTCTGCAATAGACAGATTCAATTGTGAATAATCCGTTTTCAATTCGATATTTCCAACCTGACAAACCCATGCGTGAATTGCAATGCCCTGTTGCTTCAGGAACATCTTCGCAATTGCGCCTCCCACAACACGACATGCCGTTTCGCGTGCTGAAGAACGACCGCCTCCGCGATGATCTCGCAAACCATAACGTTTCTCGTATGTAAAATCGGCGTGAGATGGGCGATAGATATCTCGAAACACATCGTAATCTGATGAGCGGGCATCGGTGTTACGAATGATGAATCCTATTGGCGCGCCTGTAGTTTTTCCTTCGAAAATTCCGGAGAGAAATTCAACTTCATCGGATTCTTTTCGCTGTGTGACTATACGTGATTGTCCCGGACGGCGACGTTGCATTTCCGTACGCACCAAATCAAAATCAAAAGATAATCCGGCAGGACAACCATCCACCACGCCTCCAATTGCAGCGCCGTGTGATTCACCGAAAGTGGTGAGACGAAAAATCTGTCCGATTGAGTTACCTGCCATACGGGCAAAGTTAACCAACCAAGCGAAATACTAACGCGGCAAAATCAGTTTAACTGCATTTGCCGCAGCGAATACACCCAGTCCACCTTCTACGTTTGTGTACATCAAAGTCGGTTCTGAAAACGGATCGCCACCTTGGTTGGTGTAAAGTGAATTATGAAAATTGTAATAATCATAATTACAGTTCAACATCCATACTTCATAACCCATGATAGAGTCGTTTGGCATGTTTGCCTGATACCAACTCTCTCCCGATCCTGTCAGAATTTCACCGTCTGCAGAATTATCACTGAATACTTCTGCGTAGCGATTCAATCGCAATGAATCACCAAATGAACTATTCCACATTCGCGTGTAACCGCAAAAGCGATAATAATTCACTCCACCGGAAAAGTCCTGAACCGAATATCTGTAAACAGAACGTCCATATTCATAGTTAGGATCACTGTATTCTACAGAATCCTCCACCGTACAACTGAAACCAATTGGCGGTAACAGTGGGACTTGTGTACTGGCTATGGCATGTCGACCTTCAGTGTCTGTAACTTCCAATCGATATTCGCTTCCCGCCTGAATCTGAAATTGAGCGGTGTTGATTTTGTAATATTCTTCATTCGCGTTATAAGGCAACACGATTGAAGTATTGTTTCCGAAAAGCGTTACAGTTGCATTTGTTACTTCAGAAGACTGAACGTTGGAACCATTCCCAAAAACGGGAGCGCTCAAAGTAACTTTCACGCGTATGAAAGAATCCTGCGGCATCACGAAACAGGAAATTACCAACTCCGGTTCTGTCTTCGGTAATTCTATATCCGCATCCTGTTCGCACGAAACGAAAATTGCAGGAAAAATTATCAATAGTAAAGCGAGCTTTTTCATGATCAGAATTTTACGGTCCATGATACAGAAGGAATTAACGGGAACAATGAAACCTGTCTCAACTTACGGTTGCCGGTTTGATAATCCGTAGCGATGTAATAGAAAAAAGGATTCTTACGGTTGTACAAATTATACACGCTTACTTCGAATGTGCGATCCCAATGCTTCATTTGTCTGTGAAACTGTATACCCGCATCGAATCTGTGATACGGCGCCATTCTGAAACTGTTCTTCTCACCGTAGTCATTCACAAACCAAGGGAAATTGTTCACCGAAATGTTTGATTGCCCCGCGGCCGGATCATGTTCGCCGATTTGATATTCTGCCTGCGGCAATGTAATTGCACTTCCGGTACCGAAAACCCATGTTGCAGAAACCGTAATGTGATCGTTGATCTTGTACATTCCTACAACTGAAATGTCATTCCGTCTATCATATCTCGCATAGAATTTTTTACCGAAATTGATGGAATCAAATTGCAGCTCTGTCCACGATAGTGTGTAACCAACCCAACCGGTAAATTTCCCGAATTTCCTTTGAACCAGAAATTCCGCACCATAGCTCCACGCTTGACCGTTCGTGACATTCTGTTCCCATTGAATTTCATCAGCGTTTAAGTCAACATCGCTTACAAGTAAAAAACTTGCACCGTCTTTGTATCCCAATACATCCTGAGAATGTTTGTAATAAACTTCTGTAGAAAGCATCAACTTGTATTTCGGAATATCCCGCGCATAACCCAGTGCAACTTGCCAAGATCTCTGCGGCTTTACATTCGCTGTTGCAGGTACCCACAAATCTGTAGGCAAACCGATTCCGGTATTCGACAATAAGTGCAGATACTGATTCATCATTGAGAAAGAGGCCTTCAATGCTGACTCACGATCAAGTTTAAATCGAACAGCCGCTCGCGGTTCCGGACGCAGGTAATTTTTCTTCTGTGTATTGAAATGGCTCAAACGGAATCCAAGATTCACTTTCAATCGCTCCGTAATTGACCAATCATCTTCAATGTAAACTCCGCTTTCGTAAGCTTCCAGAATTTTTTGTTTGAATTCATTCTCCTGCGCGTTGGAACTGTTTACAACAATTGCACTTGGACTGAAACGATGATACGTTGAGATCACGCCGAACTTGATATAATGATCGGGATTAGGCATAAAATCAAAATCATATTTCATAGCGAAATCACGGATACCGGAAGAGTACTTCAATTCAAAAAAGTCTGTTCCGTCTTTCATTTCATAACCGATGTCAAGGAGGTAATTCGTAAAGATGAAAGAAGTGTTGGAAAACAGTTTATCATTCCATTGGTGATTCCAACGCAATGTTGAAGTGGCATTTCCCCAACCCATAGAAGCTTTATCACTGTAATCTCCGTCAGCGTTGAACTTAGCGTAGAATTTATCACGACCGAAATAGCCGCTCAGGTAAAACCTGTTCTTCGGATTGATTTCGTAATTCAATTTTGCATTAAAATCATGAAAGAAATAACCGAATTTGTTCTCAGGTGGTAAGAAAGGATAAATCAAAGCATCGATGTATGTTCTGCGACCACTAACGAGAAATGAAGATTTTCCTTTGATAATTGGTCCTTCTAAAGTCAATCGCGATGAAATCAAACCGATTCCTGCTTCACCGTGAAACTCCTGCTTGTTACCTTCTTTCATCTGCATCTCCAATACGGAAGACAACCGACCGCCGTATCGTGCAGGGAATCCGCCTTTGGTCAATTCTACTGACTTCAATGCATCTCCGTTGAAAATGGAGAAGAAGCCGAATAAGTGATAAGCATTATAAACCGTTGCATCATCAAGAATAATCAGGTTTTGATCTGTACCGCCTCCGCGGACATAAAAACCTGAACTTCCTTCACTACCACTATGAACGCCCGGCATGAGTTGCACAACTTTCAAAACATCTTTTTCTCCCAATAAAGCGGGAATAGTTTTTATCTGCTCCACCGGAATGGAAATCTGACTCATCTGTGTACCGTCGCTGATTTTCTCCGTTTGTTCTGCTGTAACGGTTACGGTATTCATTTGAAAAACGGCAAGATCGACATTGATAACTGTGTCCTTGGTCAGCTTGAACTTCGCCTTGTAGGGCTGATATCCAACATAAGTCACGAAAAAATCAACGCTGTCTGCGGGAATTGTCAATGAATAAAAACCGTAATTGTTGGTAATTGTACCTGCCTTGGTTTTGGTATTCACAACAGCAACACCCGGAAGATTCTCCATGCTGCCTTTCTCACGAACGTATCCACTGATCGTATATTTCTGCTGAGCAAAAATTGAAACGGTTAACAACATTCCGATTGTAACCGAGAGGATGTTTTTCATATGGGGCGAAAAATAAGTACAATTCACGTCTTTTAGTCGTGGAATTTTCAAGTGGTTGCCTGAATAAAATAAGTGGTTATGAACAAGTGCTATTTCAGAGGGAATTCCGCATCTTTGTTCACCTTATGTCTAAGCGAATTCTGATTAAAAATATCCGTCAACTCGTTCAGGTACGCGAGAATGCGCCACAGAAAGTTAGCGGAAGTGAAATGAGCGAACTTCCAGTTATGGAAGATGCTTGGTTGGCTGTTGATGAAGGTTTAATTGCCGATTATGGCTCCATGCAGGAATTTCCGGGCATCACAGACTGGAACGGACTTGAAATCATCGATGCCAACGAAGGATTGGTGATGCCGGCATTTGTTGATTCGCACACACACATCGTATATGCAGGTTCGCGCGAAGGAGAATTTGTGGATCGCATTCGAGGTCTCAGTTATGAAGACATAGCTGCCAGAGGCGGCGGAATTCTGAATTCAGCTATGAAACTTCGTGCTACTTCAGAAGATGAACTTTACGAGCAAGCTGCAAACCGAATTCGTGAAGTGATGCTGCTCGGAACAGGAGCAATTGAAATTAAAAGCGGTTATGGTCTGGATATGGAAAGCGAGTTGAAAATGCTGCACGTTATCCGTCGACTGAAAGATAATTTCCCTCTTAACATCAAAGCAACTTTCCTTGGTGCGCATGCTGTTCCTGCAGAGTTCAAGGATAATAAGCGCGGTTATATTCAGCATCTCATCAATGATATGTTGCCTGCAATAGCGAAGGAACAGCTTGCTGATTACTGCGATGTTTTCTGCGAGCGCAATTATTTCACGCAGGAAGAAACCGTTGAGATTCTCGAAGCGGCTAAAAAACACGGAATAAAACCCCGTATTCATGCCAATCAGCTCAGCAATTCAGGCGGAGTTCAGGCAGGAGTTCAGGTAGGTGCGTTAAGCGTGGATCATTTGGAGTATGTAGGTGATGAAGAAATCACCGCACTGAAAAACAGTAATGTCATGCCGACATTATTGCCTGGTGCTGCATTCTTCCTCGGACTTCCCTACCCGCCGGCGCGCAAAATGATTGATGCCGGTTTGCCGGTTGCAGTTGCAAGCGACTTCAATCCGGGAAGTTCACCAAGCGGAAACATGATGCAGATGCTAAGTCTGGTTTGCGTTACGCACAAAATGACACCTGAAGAAGCGATTAATGCAGCGACAATCAACACCGCTTATGCGATGGAACTGAGTGCTTCGCACGGATCAATTACCCGCGGTAAAGTTGCATCTCTCATTATCACAAAACCTGTTCCTTCATTAGCGTATCTGCCTTATTACTTCGGGCAGAACATGATTGATCAGGTAATCATCAACGGCAATATCATTTCAACGTCAAACTGATTGATTCAGAAAATAAAACTTCTCATTACCTCCATTATATGAAACAAATCATCGAGTGCGTTCCGAATTTTTCAGAAGGACGCGACATGAATATCATCAAGCAGATTACTGATGCAATTGAATCCGTTGAAGGCGTTCGTCTTCTCAATGTAGATCCGGGCAAAGCCACCAACAGAACAGTTGTGACTTTTGTTGGTGAACCGAAACCGGTATGTGAAGCTGCTTTTCGTGCCATTCAGATCGCCGGCGAACTCATTGACATGAGCAAACATAAAGGTGAACATCCGCGCATGGGCGCAACCGATGTTTGTCCGCTTATTCCGATCTCCGGAATTACGATGGAAGAAACTGCCAAGTATGCGCAGGAATTGGGCGCACGCGTTGGTAAAGAATTGAATCTGCCAGTGTATCTCTACGAAGCAGCGCAACCGAATAAAGACAGAAACAATCTTTCCATCATACGTGGCGGTGAATACGAAGGATTCTTCAAGAAGATTAAACTCCCTGAATGGAAACCGGATTTCGGTCCTGCGGAATTTGATGCGAAACGCGGAGCCAGCGTAATCGGTGCGCGTGATTTTCTCGTTGCTTACAACGTAAATCTTAATACAACTTCAACACGACGCGCCAATGCAATTGCATTCGATGTACGC
Organism: Bacteroidota bacterium; assembly: GCA_046046005.1. GTDB lineage: Bacteria > Bacteroidota > Bacteroidia > Palsa-965 > Palsa-965. The sequence goes on from JBJOKQ010000043.1 coordinate 7,733, forward strand.
GAAGCAGGTCGTACCGAGAAAGACGCAAAAGGTAACATCATCAAGCAAACTCCGGGCTCATTGAAATGTGTTAAGGCTATCGGTTGGTTCATTGAAGAATACGGCATCGCTCAGATCTCAATGAACCTTACCAATATTTCAGTAACACCTGTACACATTGCTTTCGATGAAGTATGTCGCCGCGCTGATGCTCGAGGAATTCGAGTTACAGGATCTGAGCTTGTAGGATTGGTTCCTTTGAACTCCATGCTCGAAGCCGGTCGTTACTTCCTTCGCAAGCAACAACGTTCTGTTGGTGTTTCAGAAAGTGAACTGATCAAGATCGCCGTGAAATCACTCGGGCTTGATGAACTCGGACCGTTTAAACCTGAAGAGCGCATCATTGAATACATGCTTCGCGACAAAGCAGATTCCCGACTTGTAAGCATGACTGTCGCGGGATTTGCAGATGAAACCGCGAGTGAAAGTCCTGCGCCGGGCGGTGGTTCCATTTCCGCTTACATGGGTGCTTTGGGTGCTGCTTTGGCGACTATGGTAGCGAATCTTTCATCACACAAACGCGGATGGGATGAACGTTGGGAAGAGTTCTCTGATTGGGCAGAGAAAGGACAGAAATATCAGGCTGAATTGATTCGCCTTGTTGATGAGGACACAAAGTCGTTCAATCATATCATGGCTGCCTTTGGATTACCGAAAGGTAACGATGAGGAAAAAGCAGCGCGAACCAAAGCTATACAGGATGCAACGAAATACGCAACCGAAGTTCCGTTCAAGGTCATGCAAGCTGCTTATGATTCCATGGAAGTAATCAAAGCAATGGCGGAAACTGGTAATCCTAATTCTGTAACTGATGCCGGAGTTGGTGCGCTGGCTGCACGTTCAGCCGTTATGGGCGCATTTCTCAATGTGAAAATTAATGCTGCAGGTCTTTCTGACAAAAGCTTTGCAGGAGATATCGTCGCACGCGGACAACTGATCCAGGACCAAGCGATCGCGAAGGAAACGGAAATCCTTTCGATTGTTAACGGCAAGATCAATTGAACCACTTAGCAAGTTCAGATAACATTTCATGGGTACGTCCCGTTTAACGAACATGGGGCGCATCAAACAGTTTATCCGTCAATATCCTGCACTGGGAAGAGTGATCTATTTCTTCCCGGTTCAGTTGGTACTGGTGCAACTGAAGAAGAATCCATTATTAATTCTTTTCTGGCTGCTGTTAACGGGTTTCGTTACCGGTAAGATTGCGGCCAAGTACGGGATCCCGCTTCTGTTTGTGGATCCTGAGTACATGGGAGAAGTCGGATTTCTTTCATTTGCTATTGTCGGGTTTGCGTGCGGCGGTTTCATTATTGCGTATCAGATTTCCTGTTACATACACAATGCATTCCGCTTTCCCTTCTTAGCAACTGTGAGCCGTCCGTTTGTTAAGTTCTGCATGAATAATGTGATCATTCCGGGTTTGTTCGTCCTGATTTACACTTTGCGCATTATTGATTTCCTCAACCGAGAACCCATCAGCGCTGCACAAATTCTCTCCGATCTTTCCGGATTCTTCTTCGGAATGAGTGTCTTCATTACAATCTCACTGCTCTATTTTTTCAAAGCCGGTAAAGATCTTAAGCAAATGTTCGGCCTGAAGGAAAAAGCGGGCAGCAACAAAGTGAAAAGGCTCATCATGTTTCGTGATCCGAAATTAAAACAGATACACTGGAAGCAAATTCACACCGGCAAAGAAGCGCGCGACTGGCATGTCGAGACCTACTTTATTTCATTTTACAGAATACGTAGAGCGCGACCATTTGAACACTACGACAAAGAACTTCTAAATCGTGTATTCAGACAGAACCAAAGCCGTGCGGTTGTATTTCATGTTATCGTAATCGCAACGTTGCTGATATTCGGATTGCTGCGCGATCTGCGTTTTGTAATGATACCTGCAGGTGCGAGTATATTTCTGCTATTTACCTTGTATCTGATGTTCACCGCGATACTGAACAAGTGGTTTCGAGGCTGGTCAACTTTGGTCAGTGTATTAATCATCCTTCTTTTTAATTGGGCGGCACAATTCAGTGTATTCGGTACGCATACCCAGGCTTACGGTATTGATTATTCTCAACCCAAAGTCACTTACAATTCAGAAACGATCAATCGTTTAACCAACGACAAATCAGCCTTTACGAAAGATTCACTGAAGACGATTGAAATGCTGGAGCGTTGGTACCGGAAGAATTCAACACCGGAAAATCCTAAACCTAAACTGACAGTTATGACTTGCAGCGGTGGAGGAATACGTTCATCACTGTGGACGTTTTATACAATGCGGTATCTGGACAGCATTACCAATGGTCTTTTCATGCAAAGCAATGCACTCATATGCGGATCTTCCGGAGGAATGGTGGGCGCCGCGTATTACCGTGAGTTATATCTGCGTGATCAAATGAGCAAAGCGAATGAAAGATTCGCGCCGGAACATCTGGAGAATATCAGTGCCGATCTTCTCAATCCTGTCGCATTTTCCGTTGCCGTTAACGATTGGTTTCTGCCTTTACGCAGGTTTGAATACAACGGAACATTGTACAGCATGAACCGTGCATACGCTTTTGAAGAAGCTATGCACAGCGCAACAGATTATGTACTTGACAAGCAGTTGATCGAGTATCGTATGCCGGAAGAAAACGCCATTATTCCCACGCTGATTCTTGCTCCGACCGTTGTAAACGACGGCCGTAAGATGATAATCAGTTCTCAATCTGTTTCATGGTTAGTGAGCACAGGCTCCAACGAAAAGGTCAACAGCAATCTCAACGCAGACGCATTCGAATTCAGCAAACTGTTTCAAAATGCAAATCCTGAAGAGCTACGTTTCTCGTCTGCCTTACGAATGAGCGCAACATTTCCTTACATAACGCCGCTCACCGAATTACCGACCCAACCAGCGATCGAAGTATTTGATGCCGGCATGCGCGACAACATCGGCACAGAGAATATAATGCGTTTCATGTATGTTTTCCGCGACTGGATCAATTTGCACACTGCAGGAGTTGTCGTGGTTGCAACACGTGACAAAAAGAAGGTTCGTGATATAGCAGAAGACGGGGGCAACACCATATTCCGTTCACTGACGAAACCCATCAGCAGTTTTTACGGAAACTTATTCGGCGTGCAGGATTACAATCACGATTTTGAAATTCAAATGGCAGAGTCGTGGCTGAAAGTCCCGCTGGATGTTCTTGATTTCGAACTGAAGAACGAAGAACCTGATATCATTGCACTCAGCTGGCATTTAACGGAACGTGAGAAGCAGCGAACGTATTCCTGCATCAACGTAGCAAATAATCAAACAACTGCGTTGAAGTACGCCTCATTGGTGAAAGGTGAAAATCACCGGCCGTAAACCTTTAGTAAATATCTTTTGTGCAATCGCGAAGCGCGTGTGGCAGGATTCAGAAATTCAGGAGTAAGAAATTGAACACCGAAATGATCGTATTCTTCGTAAGTGGAAAAATTGCACTTCGAATTGATCATTTTTGCGTAACCTTCCTCATCAGTATAGATGAAAATTGTATCGTGCTTTTGTAATCCCGCAGCAATTCCTGCAGAATCTAGTCCGATGTAATAAGCTGTTTTTCGGCTGTAAAAATCCAGCGAGTGTTCAAACGTGTTGCTGCTCAGATAGAATTCCTGTTCATCCAATCCCAGAGCTGCAATTGTTCTGCCCGCATTATTGCTTGATTGATATTTCAACAATTCCGGATAGAACCATGAGAATCCCACGAAGTAACATCCGATCAGAGTCGCCAATAACGGCAGCATTAAGCGTTCAGCTAGTGATTTACGTAGAAACAAAAATGCGATCATCGCTCCGAACATGAGAACCGCAATCAACCACGTTATCAGCGGTGCGCCGGGGAAAATTACAGTGACAATTAAAAATGAAATCACCATCAACAGTACCGAACTGAGAATATAAAGTCCGGCAACAGAAACGGCAAGTTGCTTTCTTCCTGCATTGATAACATCCGCAACAAGAAAACGCGCTGCGATTATAGCTGCAAGTGGAAACGTAACGTAGATGTAATGCGGCAATTTGTACTTCGACAAACTCAATGCGAGAAAAATCAGAATGAATCCACCAGTAGCAAAAGCTTCATTCATATAACCGGGCTTCAATCTCGAACGGAAGAGTACAATAATATTTTTGAATAATCCTATTACAGTTAGAATGCTCCAAGGGAAAAACGCCCACAGAAAAGTATGCGTAAAGAATAAATTGGTTGCTCCGTTATCGAACTTCGTTCCCCATTCACTATCACCCGTGATTCTCCCGAAGCTTTGTGTCCAGAAATAAAATTCCAAACCTGAAACACCAGTTTGTCCGTTAACAGATCGTTCCGGATGCAAATCAAATTGCTGATATAATCCGATACACATCGGCGCAATTACAAGAGCCACAATCCCAAGTCCGACAAGCCATTGCCAACGGAAAAAATTCACCCATTGACGTTTGTATGCAAATTCACAACTTAACGCCATCACGGGCATCACAATTCCAAGCGGCCCTTTCGAAAGCATTGCCAAACCTATCCCCATGAATCCTAAAATCAACGCCCGCCACGATTTCGTTTTTGCATAAAGCATAATCTGCCACAACGAAAAAGCGAATGAACCCATCAAAAGTGTATCGGTTCTTACATCATTCATCATGATGAAAAATCCTAAGCAAGATGCAACCATCAAACCTGCAAGCGCTGATGTTACTCGATCATAAACGAGTTGTGTCAAACGGATTGTTGACCACACTGCAAGAATTCCGAACAGGAAAGATGGAAATTTGTAAGCGAAATTGGATACGCCCATCACCATCATGCTGAATGAAGACAACCAAAATAATAACGGCGGTTTATCGAGATAATCGTTGTGACGGCAATGCAATTCCAACCAATTACCGCTGTCCTTCATTTCGAGAGACATTGTGGCGTATTGTGCAGCATCAACATCCATTACATCCACGAGCAGCCCGGGAATGTAGACAACGAAAAACATCAATGTAAACAGCGTCAGCAGCTTCGGACTGATACTGAAACCTTTGTCATGCTGCAGTTCTGTTGTCATCAGAATCAGTACTTATGCAATTGGAGCAATTTTTCTTCGAAGCGGGAAACAGGAAGAAAATTCTGTTCCAACTCACTTGCAAAAGGTACCGGAGTATCAATACTCGCTGCGCGAACTACAGGAGCGTCAAGATGATTGAAACAGTTTTCATTGATCAACGCTGCAATTTCTCCGCCGATGCCGCCGGTCAAAGTGTCTTCATGCAATACAAGAACTTTACCTGTCTTTCTAACGCTGTTGTAAATTGTTTCGGTATCAAGCGGCAATAATGTTCTGAGATCTACAACATCTGCAGAAATCTCAGGATGCTTCGCCAATACTTCTTTCGCCCAATGTACTCCGTAACCGTAAGTGATAATTGAAAGATCATTACCGGTTGCAGCCATTGCTGCTTTCCCGATTTCAATATTGTAATAACCGTCAGGAACATCTCCGCTGATGCTTCTGTAAAGCGCTTTGTGCTCGAAGAACATCACAGGATTCGGATCTTCAAATGCGGAGATCAATAATCCTTTTGCGTCGTATGGATTAGAAGGATAAACAATCTTCAATCCCGGAATATGAAAGAACCAAGCTTCATTTGATTGTGAGTGAAATGGTCCTGCAGCAACTCCTGCGCCTGTAGGCATTCGGATTACTACATCTGCATTTTGTCCCCAACGCCAGTGAATTTTCGCGAGATTATTTACAATCTGATTGAATCCTTCCGTAACGAAATCAGCAAACTGCATTTCCATCATCGCTTTCATTCCTTTGATGGAAAGTCCAAGCGAAGCACCGACAATTGCAGACTCGCACAATGGAGTATTACGAACACGTTCTTTGCCGAATTCTTTTACAAATCCGTCAGTGATTTTAAAAACACCGCCGTACTCTGCAATATCCTGACCCATGAGCACGAGATTATCATGCTTCTTCATGGATTCGCGAAGTCCGTCTGATATTGCATCAATCAATCGCTTTTCACTTACCGTTGAAGTGGGTTCCGCTTTTACAAAATTGTGCGGAGCGAATAAGTCGCGCACTTCATTTTCCGTATTGGCAACAGGACGCGGGTCTGCAAATGCTTTTTCAAGACCGTTGTCAATTTCTGCTTTAATAGAAGCGCGTGCGGAGTCAATGTATTCCTGATTGATAATTCCTGATTTCAGCAACCAGTTTTCAAAATTGGTTACCGGATCTTTTACCGCCCAACGATCCTGCAATCCTTCCGGATAATATTTTGTTCCCGATGCTTCTTCATGTCCGCGCATGCGGAATGTTACGCACTCGAGTAAGAACGGGCGCGGGCGAACGCGTTGCTGTCGCGCAATTTCACTTACTGCGTGAAACACTTCCAGGATGTTGTTTCCATCAACCTGAATGCTTTCCATTCCGTATCCGATTCCTTTATCGATAAACTGTTTGCATCGGAATTGTTCTGAAGAAGGAGTAGACAATCCCCATTGATTATTTTCAATTGCAAAAATCACGGGCAATTCCCAAACGGCCGCAACATTCAGCGCTTCATGAAAATCTCCCTGACTTGCGCCGCCATCGCCGGTAAAAACCAGTGTCGGGCTGATTTGCTTTTTGAGAATTCCGGCCAATGCAATTCCGTCTGCAATTCCCAATTGCGGTCCGAGGTGAGAAATCATTCCCACAATCTTGTGTTGTTGCGAACCGAAGTGAAAAGAACGATCACGTCCTTTCGTAAAACCAGAAATTTTCCCTTGGAATTGCGCGAACAATTGATGCAGATCTACTTTGCGCGCAGTAAACACACCGAGATTACGATGCATAGGAAGAATGTAATCATCTTTGCGCATTGCCAACGCAGCGCCTACTGAAGTTCCTTCCTGACCATAACCTGAAAACCATTTTGAGATGCGGCCCTGACGAAGAAGAACGAGCATTTTTTCTTCTATCATTCGCGGGCGCACGATATTTACATAAAGATCTTTGAGCTCATCTTCAGTAAGATTCTTTCTGTCAAACTTGATTGGAGTTTCAGCTGTAATCATGGTTATTTACTGTTGCGCAAAAGTACAGAATAACAAGTGGAGAATCGGTCAGGATTTAATCCTGAATCAGTAAAGGGCAAAAAAAAAGGAGCGATAACGCTCCTTTTCGTCAAGGTTAACCTTGAATTACTTGATCAGCTTCTTAGCAACTGAATCAGCGTGAGCAGCAGCAGCAGCAGAATCAGCAGCAGCTTTTGCTTTCATTTCTTCAGCAGCGATAGAGTCAGCGTTCTTAGTAGAATCAGCTGCAGCAGCCATCTGAACCTGAAGCATAGAATCAGCTTTAGCGATAGAATCCTGCATTTTCTTAGCAAGATCTTCTGCGTTTCCGCAGCTAGCGAGAACTGCCATTGAAGCAACAGCAGCAATTGCGAATACTTTTTTCATTTTGGTTGTTGGTTGTTTGGTTAAAACTGGCGCAAAGATATATGTTCGAACGATACGCCAAACTTAAATTCTAATATTTTTCTAAGGTTTTCAACGGTTCTATTAACAACTGTCGGCCATCCTGAATGAATAAGACACAAAGAAAAAGGGTCGCAATCTGAGATCGCGACCCTTTTTCGAATGGTTGTTATCAGAGATTACCCACGACCTTTAGTCGCTTTAGTAGCCTCTTCTTTCACCTTCTGCTCGATAGTCTTCGGCTTTCCACCAGTTGGCTTAGCGTTAGCGATAGAGTCAGCTACGCGAGCTGAATCAGCTTTACGAGCCATTTCAACGTTAGCCATAGAATCAGCCATACGAGTTGAATCAGCTTTAGCTTTAGCAGCAGCTTCAACAGCAGCTACAGAATCAGCAGCTTTAGTAGAATCAGCCTTACGTTTAGCTTCGTCTTCACCGCCGCCACAAGCAGCCAATGACAACATTGCAGATACTGCAACGAGAGAGAGAACTTTTTTCATTTTGTTTTTAGTTTTTTGGTTAACCGGCGGCAAAGGTAGATATATTTTGAGAACTGCAAAACTTTTTGGTGAATTCCGCGAAAAGTGTACTTTTGCATGACTTTTGCAAAGAGATAACCCACAAATAAAAACCATCAAAACAATGAAAAAGTACATCTTCACAACAGCTGCTATCGCAATGATCGCAGGAACAGTAACTTTCACTTCTTGTAAGAAAGAAGACACTACCGCACCTGTTATCACAGTTACAGGCGGCGACAACCAGACTCACAGCCTTAACGCTGCTTGGGTTAACCCAACTGCTACTGCTACTGATGACGAAGACGGAGATGTTTCTGCTTCTGTTACTGTAACAGGTACTGTAAACGAAAACCTTGCAGGAACTTACACGCTTACTTACTCAGTTTCTGATGCTGCAGGTAACACTGCAACTACTGATGTTACTGTAACTGTTGCTAACGACGCCGCTTATCTTAACGGTAACTACGCTGTAGCTGATACAGTTCAAGGTCCGCTTTACTTTGCTTACAACCAGACAGTAGCTGCAAGCGCTTCTACTAACGGTCGTATCAACTTCACACACGCTGACGGATTTGCTTGGTACTCTAACAACACCAACATCTACGCTAACGTTTCAGGTGCTGTATTGACGCTTCCTACACAGACAGCTTCTAACATCGGTTCATTGAACGAAACTCACCAGTTCCTCGGAAACGGTACAGTTAACACTTCAACTGTTGCTGCTCCTGCTGTTCAGTTCACTATCAGCTACACAGACAACAACCAGTCTAACTCCACTACTGCTACAGGAGTTATGTCATTCCGTCGTCAGTAATTTCTGATTGATAATATTAAATGGAATCCCGGTTATGCCGGGATTCTTTTTTTTGTGTAAAACCGTACTTTTGAATGATGTCAAACAGCAATAAGAAGAATCGGAACGGAGGGTTGATATATTCTACAAATCCTGATTTTCAGCCCGATTCAGAAGATAACGAAAGCTACAACGATGATATTTCATCGATGAACCTTCGCATCTTCCTGGATCGATTGGGAGGAAATAAAGTCGTTACCCGAATTAACGGTTTTGAAGGAAGTCCTGATAATCTGGAGAAGTTGGGAAAAGAACTCAAGCAGAAATGCGGAACGGGTGGATCGGTGAAAGACGGAGAAATCCTGATTCAAGGAGATAAACGCGATCAGGTTCTGCAAATTCTATTAAAATCAGGCTATAAAGCCAAAAAAGCGGGCGGTTAATGGAATATTGCAATGATTTCCTGAAAGACATTAAGGTTGTGGAACTCGCTTCGATCTTGGCCGGGCCTTCTGTTGGAATGTTCTTCGCAGAATTGGGCGCTGAAGTGGTAAAAGTGGAAAATCCACGAACCGGAGGCGACGCCACACGACAATGGAAGACGAAGTTTGAAGATCCGAATTCGCCCATTTCTGCATATTATTCGAGCATAAATTGGGGAAAAAGGGTAGAATTTCTCGATTTAAAGAGCGAAAACGGAAAAAATCGCGTTTTCGAACTTCTGGAAACAGCAGATGTACTCATCTACAATTACAAAGCCGGAGATGAAGTGAAATTGGGCATGGATTACGCTTCATTGAAAGAACGATTTCCAAAATTGATTGTCGGACATATTTCCGGATACGATCTTGATGACAAGCGCCCTGCATTTGATTTGGTTCTTCAGGCCGAAACAGGATTTGTGAGTATAAACGGAAGTCCGCAAACCGGTCCGGTGAAAATGCCTTTGCCATTGATTGATATTCTGGCTGCACATCAACTCAAAGAAGCCATGCTTTCCGGATTACTTCGCAGATATAAAACAGGTAAAGGCAGTTATTTTCACGTTTCACTTTTTGATGCAGGTGTTGCAAGCCTTGTTAACATGAGCAATAATGTACTCATGGGCGGAATGAATCCGGGACTGACAGGATCACTGCATCCTAACATTGCACCTTATGGCGAAACATTAAAAGCATCGGACGGAAAATCATTCGTGCTTGCAGTTGGGAACGACGAACAATTCCATGGGCTCTGCAAATCACTTAATGCGCCCGACGAAGTATTAATTCAATTTTCATCTAATGTTATCCGTGTGCGTGAAAGAGAATCATTGGATAATGTTTTAAATGCTTTGGCCGCGCAAATTCCGGGAGCATTATTATCTGAACGAATGACTGCCAATGGTGTGCCGTTTGGTAATATCAGGAGTGTAAAAGATGTAGTTGAAAAATTACCGGAACGTTATTTTCTTCGTGAAACCACAGAAGGTGTAAATACTGTTCGCATCCGTTCTGCCATGTTTCAATTCACCGAATAAATTTATATATTTGCTAACCCCCAAGTGGTTTGGATCTAATGGCAAAACGGATTCTCCTTCTTCTTTTGATTGTTCTTCCTGCGTTCGCATACGCGCAACGCAACAAACGTTATAAGTGGGAAGCTTGTTTAGGTATTGGAGCAGCCAATTTCCTTGGTGATCTCGGCGGTGCAAACCAAATCGGAACAAACGGTGTAAAGGATCTTGAAATCGTTCTGACAAAGCCGTCAATTTCACTGAACGCCCGTTATCGCAAGGGAAGATATTGGGGCTATAAAGGCGGATTTTATTGGGGGCAAGTAAGTGGCTTCGATTACCTCACCACAGAGCGTTACCGCAACAACAGAAACCTTCACTTCAGAAGCAACATTTTCGAATTTTCATTGATGACGGAGTTCTACTTCACGAAAGAACGTCCTGGTCACATTTACAAATACAAGAAACTTAAAGGTTGGCGACACATCGACGCTCAGTTTTATTTAATGGGCGGTGTTGGTGGTTTCTGGTACAATCCGAAAGCTTCATATAACGGAACATGGATTGCTTTGCAGCCAATCGGAACTGAAGGTCAAGGCTACAAGCCCGGAACTAAAAAATACAACCGCTTTACAGTTTGTGTGCCGGTTGGTGTCGGAATGAAATCCGCACTCAATCGCCGTTGGAGCATTGGACTCGAAATCGGTTTGCGTAAAACATTCACAGATTACATTGATGATGTAAGTACTGTTTATTAC
>JBJOKQ010000044.1:0-18612 GCA_046046005.1 Bacteroidota bacterium
ATGCGGAACTGGGTGACGGAAGTTTTCCCTGTAATGGTTTTCATCAGGTAGTGAACCCGATATTTACCATTGGTGGTTTCCAATGTTCCGATAGCAAACTGTGAATCGTTTTTCGGAACACTTTTGTGTACGATTGTAAAAGCTTTCACCGGATGACGGTTGAAGAAGTCGGCCAGAATGAGTTCGGCTTGAGCTTTCGCGTAGATGTTTTCCTGTTCAAGAACTTTCAGGTCTACATTTTCCGCGAAATACTTCGAAACTTCACTTGCTTTTCCGGTCCTGATTGCGGCCGCAACATCATCAGCAACATCTGCTTTCCCAATGAAAGGGATCAACATCAGCATCAGGATAGTAATCAGGTTTTTCATGACTGCTTATTGGTTTTACAATCATACAACAACTTTCGCGCCAAAATGAGGCAATCCAGTTCCCGTGTATTCCTCCAAAATTAGTGTTTAGGCACAATATGACGTAAAAAGGAGGTATTTTTGATCGAAAGGTTATACACAGGTAGTTCACATTCCGGATGAAGATCAAACTCATTGCAATAGGTAAAACTTCCGATTCGTGGGCCAAGGAGGCGATTGGTGTTTTTGAGAAGCGCCTGAAGCACTATTGTACCTTCGAGATTGTGGAGTTGCCATTAGCCGGCAACGCGGGCAGAACTGCTGAACAGATAAAGGAATCTGAAGGAACATTGTTGTTGTCGAAATTGAGCACCGGCGATCGATTGATATTACTGGATGAGAATGGTAAGACGTTAACATCTGTAGGCTTTTCAGACTGGATTCAGCAACAGCAATTGTCAGGCGTTAAGAATCTGGTATTCGTGATTGGCGGGCCTTATGGATTTTCAGAAGCTGTATACAAGACAGCGTTTGCGAAAATATCGTTGTCGCCAATGACATTCACACATCAAATGGTGCGTTTGTTTTTCACCGAGCAATTGTACCGCGCATTCACAATACTTAAAGGCGAGAAATACCATCACGTATAGAACATGTTCGAAATTGAGAACTTTTCATACATCAGATTCATCCATCCTTTCGAATGGGTGATGCTCGGTATTTACTGCATTGTCATTTTCGCAATCACCTTCGGGATTCAGGTATTTCGTATTCAAAAAAATCCGGTGTATCGATATTACACATGGGGCGTGTTTGTGAAAGTAATGAGCTCTGTGGTGTTCTGCCTGATATACATCTACTATTACAACGGAGGAGATACGGTTTCGTATTATGAAACATCCCGAGCCGTGGTAAATCTGGCTTTGAAAGATATCGGGGCATGCTTTGATGTTGTTACCAGTACACCTTCTTTGTCGGGATACATGACGTTTGACCGCGAGACAGGTTATCCATGGCCGTATATGTATTTCGACAGTCAGAGTTTCTTCATGGCGAAGACTTTGGCTCCTCTGCTGTTTCTATCAGGGAAAAGTTATCTGGTTGGTAGCGTGATGCTGAGTTGGTTTTCATTTTTTGGAATGTGGCAATTTTATCTCACGCTTTGCCGACATTTTCCGGGAATGGAAAGGAGAATTGCTTACGGAATCTTGTTCGTGCCTTCTGTTCTCTTCTGGGGATCCGGTATTCTGAAAGACACGATTACATTTTCTGCTGTGTGTTGGTTCATTGTTGGAATGGATAATATTCTCGCATCACGAGGCAGTCGCATCAAGAGTATATTGATCGTATTGGCAGCTTTATATGCATTACTTTCTGTAAAACCCTATGTTTTGTATTCACTTCTGCCGGGAACAGTAATATGGTCTGTTACGGTTTGGATGAAACACATCAAATCAAAGTTTGTGAAAATAACCATGATTCCGATGGCTGTTGTGTTGGCATTGGTGATGGGCTATTTGGGGTTATCGGTGTTGGGCGGAAAAATGGGAAAGTTCTCCGTAGAAAAAATGCTGGAAACCGCATCAGTTACGCAGAAGGATTTGAAGCAGGATTATTATCAGGGCAGTTCATTTGACATTGGAGATTTTGAACCGACGGTTGGAGGTATGCTGAGCAAAGTGCCGATAGCGATGCGTGTAGGTTTGTTTCAACCTTTCGTTTGGGAAGCGCGAAATGTAGTGATGATTTTTTCCGGTCTTGAAAATCTTTTTTACTTGCTAACGGCAATCTTTCTATTGTTTAAAATTTTGCGGAACCCAAGGCGTTTGTTCAGAATTCTTAATCGCTATCCGATTTTAATATTGCTCTTGCTTTATACGTTACTGTTCTCTGTGATGGTAGGATTGTCAACATCCAATTTCGGAGCATTGGTGCGATTTAAAATCGCGTTCATGTCGTGTTATGTAGTACTGTTGTTGATCCTGCACGGATTTCTCAGTCGTCAGGGAGAAAAGGAACGACGTGAAGAATTCAGGCCTTTACGTAAAAGCCTTTCAAAGTATCCCCAAGGTTCAGCAGGTTCAGTAGCGCATTGATTGCTGCTTTAACGAATCTGAGCAATACATTTTTTTCAATCGTTTGTCGTGCTTGCTCGTCCTTGCCTGCTGTAGGTGCGGATTGTTTGACTGATGCACTGAAACGTTGTAAGCTGATTCCGGTAGTTTGAATGGAAATTTTCCGCAATCCGGTTTGAGCGAGAAGTAAATGGATTGTTTTGACCGTGTAATAAGAGAGATGTTCCGGATATTCAATGATTGTCCATTTACCTCCGAGAATTCGCCGACTCAACGCGTTAATGTTGGGTGTGGTGAAATAGAACAAACCGCCTTTACGCAGTAACGAATTAATGCGAGCCGTGTGTTCTTTCAAATCGCAGATATGTTCCAATACTTCGAATGAAGTGATAACATCAAAATCATCGGCAAGATTGAAATCCTGAATTCTTCCTTTGAATACTTGCGCACCATTCTTGGTTCCTGTCTGTACCGCTTCATCTGTGAATTCAGTTCCGTAAACTTTCCATCCGCGTTTCGCTGCAACGGCAAGAAAATGTCCGTCTCCGCAACCTACATCCAGCAGTCGCCCGGTTTTACGATAAGGTTCGAATTTATCGAGCAATTCATTGTAACGTTTCACGGTTATTTCTGAAAGTGCATTATTACGCGGATAGCCGCCGTAATGTTTTTCAAGCTCAGTTTCTGTTGGAATACGTTGGAAGAATATGAATCCGCAATTGCAACATTTTACAAGATGAGGATGCTGCCAGCTTTCCTGTAGCGACGAGAATTCATCACCTGAACAAATCAGACATTTTTTATGAAGCGGAATTGATTCAGATGCCATGTTCCTTACAATATTGTTCCCACTTCCAGGCACTGCGCATCATTTCTTCCAGTGAACGTTTTGCAATCCAATTGAGAACTGATTTTGCTTTGGACGAATCGGAATAAATCGCAACAACGTCGCCGGGACGCCGCGCCGCTATTTTATAGTTCGGATTGATACCGCTTGTTTTGATGAACGCGTCAATGGCTTCAAGCACAGTAACACCTTGGCCGCTTCCTAGATTTATAACGTCGTAAAACTTGCTGTTGTCGTTTCTGAACAACAATTCCAAAGCTGCCACGTGCGCTTCTGCAATGTCGGATACATGAATATAATCGCGCACACAAGTGCCGTCGCGAGTAGGATAATCATTACCGAACACGGAGAATTCATTCAGCTTCCCGATTGCAGTTTGCGTGATCACCGGAACAAGATTATTAGGACGCTCATTGGGCAATTCGCCTATCATTCCAGTTTCATGTGCGCCTACCGGATTGAAATAACGCAAAGAAATTGCATTGAAGCCATCGCGTGATTGGACAAAATCCTGAAGGATTTTTTCGCCTATGACTTTGCTGAATGCATACGGCGATTCCGGTTTTTCCAATGGAGAATTCTCATTGACCGGCAACGTCTGGATATTTCCGTAAACGGAACAAGACGAAGAAAAAATAAAATGTCTGAGTTTACGCTGACTCCCGTACTTCAATACATTTAACAGGGAGTTGACATTGTTACGGTAATATTCTTCGGGTATGGCAACTGATTCGGGAACTGACTTATGCGCCGCAAAGTGAATCGTTCCAGTAATGTTGGGGAACTCCTGAAAGAGGCTTTTTACTGCAGAGGAATCACTCAAGTCACATTGACGATAACTGAATTTGGCGCCGGTGATCTTTTCAATTCTCTGATAAGTTTCCTCTGAGGAGTTGGTATAGTTATCTGCAGAAATTATATTTCTGAAGCCGGCTTCAATCAGCGCAATGATTGTATGCGAGCCGATATATCCTGCGCCGCCTGTAATTAAAATCTGTCCCTCAGGAGTTGCCATAAATCGTTTTGTAAACTGCTAATGCTTGCGCGAAATTACGATGCTTTTCTGCGAGTTGGTGTATTCTCTTCGAAAGATTATCCGCCGTTTCCGCGTTGAGCAGAATCTGAATGTGTTTACATGCATTGCTGAATTCCGCATCGTTCATTTCTTTGCAAACATATCCTGCATTGGCGCTGCGAATTATTTCACTGTCCGTTGAAATCCCGTCAGGAATTATTACCGGTAATCCCATAGCCCAATATTCGCCATTCTTAATCGGCGTGCAGTATTTACGACTAGGAACGGGTTTGAAAGCAGAGAAAGCGAAATCTCCAAGTCCCATGTAATCGGGAATATCCTTATGCGGAACGAACACAGCGGTCAATTGATCACGACGAAGCGAAACACTCTTGCAATGGAATTCTATTTCGCTTTCATGTGCAGATGTGAGGAGTAATGCATGGAATTTATCACCCCAGAATTCGGCGGCAGTTTTCAGAAACGCAAATGTTGCGTCCGTGAGATAAAGTCCTCCGAGTTTTCCGGCATAAACGCATATAATTTTGTTCTGCAAACCTAGTTTGTTTATCAACGCTGCATTTTTTCTTCTCTTTAAATTGAATTCAGTCGTATCAATACATGCCGGCTTGAAAAGAAGATTGTCTCCATTATATCCGAATCGCTCTTTAGCGTATTGTTTCATTCCCGGAACAACACCGATTAACCATTCCGCATGATGGGTTTGTTTTTTTTCGAGTCGATGTAAAATCTGAAATGCAGGTCCGTTTTTTTTCCAGGTACCCGTTTCAACCATCGCATCTGCATGCGGTTCGTAACTGTCAAGCACTAATGGAATGCCTGTTTTTTTCGAAAGCAAATAACCTATTCCTCCGGCAGGCGTACACCAGGTGTGAATTTTACTGATGCGATGTTCAAGACATATTTTTCGCAGCTGCCTGAGATTCTTTCTCCATTGCAAAATTGCTGATGGACCGAATGGCAGAAGTTTAAATTGTGTATTCAGAATTCCCGGATAGATTTCTGCTTTCGATTTCAACTCATCATTATTTTCCAAAGTAATGAGATGAATATTACTTCCTTCCGGAAGAAGTTCTCTGATAATACGCAAGTACGGTAACGTGTAGGTCTGAATCAACGCATCGTTGTATGACCAATACGTAATGACCAATATGTTGTTCGTTTCAGACAATTCAGAGAAGATGTTTCAATGTCGCGTAAAATCTTCGTGAAAATACGATTTCCCGTTTCCATCTGAAAGCGCTTTTGAGATGCTGCATTGCTTCTTTCCGGTATTTGCCTGTCAACGCCAGATGCAAAGCCATATATGATTCGCAAGATGCCATAAACGTTTTTTCAGATTCAGGATTCTTGATAAGTCCTGACGCTTTTATAGCATTTACAAACTCGGAGAATCGATTTTCAATTTCCGTAGGTTCTGTTTGTAGTACGCTGCGTCCTTTATGATAACGCATACGACTCGTCATCAGATTTTTCCCGGCAGCTTTTGCTTGTGAAGTAATTCGCAACCACAATTCCCAATCTTCCAATCCGGACATGAATCGATTTTCAGAAAACGGAAACTGCAAAGCGGTTTCACGATGAAGAAATACGCCATTGCAACTCAGGAAATTTCCCGACAACAAATTGCCATGGATATCATCCGGAATTCGGACTTCCTCAACACCGTTACCGGTTTCTTTGTAATATCCTGTACAGAACATTTTAATGTCCGAAGCATGTGATGAGATAAATTGTTCGGCTGCTTTCAAATGACCCGGCAGAAATTCATCATCGGAATCGAGAAAAGTGATGAACTGTCCGCGTGAAGCCGCGCAGCCTTTATTTCTTGCCGCCCCGCGTTCCGCATTCTCCTGCGTGATTACATGAAGGCGATTATCCTTAATAGTATTGAGCGCTTGTAAAGTGCCGTCAGTACTGCCGTCATTAACTACAATAACTTCGAAGGACTGATGGTCTTGTCGCAAAACCGATTGCACGGTCTCAACGATCTGTTGTTCGCGATTGTATACCGGAATGACTACAGAGAAAATGAATTCAGGCGTCATACAGTTTCTCAAGTTTAGCAATCATCTTGTCAATGGTGAAATTTCTGAAAACCATTGCTTCGCCTTCTGAAATTATCGAATTGCGCAATTGAATGTCGTTTAGTAAGTGTTCTGTAGCCGTTTCAATCGCTTTTGCATCACAAAATGGGACAAGCAATGCGTGTTTCCGATCATTCATACACTCACTTACAATTCCGGATGTAGTGAAAATTGAAGGAACTCCTGCAGCGAGTGCTTCAATGTAAACCTGGCCGTAAGCTTCACTTCTGGAATCAATCGGAACGTGAATGAAAATATCCATTGTGTGATATAATGCAGTAACGTCGGGTTCGAAAATAATTCTTCTGTAAGCGGATTCCGGAAGTTTCTGCAACTGTTCCATCAGTTCTTTTTCGTACGGGCCTTGAGCATTCGCTAAAACAAGTACAGCATTCGGGTATTTTTGAATAAGGTTTTGAAAAGCAGTAATAGTGTATTGAATGCCTTTCCATTTAATGAAACGTGATACGCAACCAACAATCGGGTAGTTGGTGTCTGATAAATTATATTTCTTCTTTAACGCTTCAACCCGGGAATTGTCGCAGTTTGCATATTGCTGCAGTTCAAAGCCATGAGGTATTACCGTTATTTTATTTGAGGGAACGTTTTCCAGATTCTCAAGAATCTCTTTCACATTGGCAGAAATTGCAATGATATGCGTTGCTAATCGATTAATCAACTTATCATATTTTACTGCCGACGGATGAAAATCATGATGAATCATGGCGTCGTGACGCGTATGTATGCGAACAGGAATTCTGCAGATGCGTGCTGCTGTCATACCTGCGATTCCGGCTTCGAAAAGATGCGTATGTACAATTTCAGGTTTCAGTGTTGTAAATAATTTACGCATCTGAAGAACGCAGGAGGGAATGTCTTTCTTCGATTGATAGTTCAGCCTAAACACTTCGAACCCTGACTTTTTCAGATTCAATTCAAAGCCGGTTTCCTCACTGTGCATGAGGATAAAGACCAATTTGTATTTGTCGGGATTGAGTGAATGCGCTGTCCATTCAAAGAGTTTTGAATGACTTACCTGTGATATGACGTATACAATCGTTTTCATTTCGCAGGCGTTGCAATTACATCGAAATGAGTGTTGCTGAAATCATCAGCAACTTCAATACGTTTTCCTGTGTACGCATCTGTAAGATCGTAACCTGAGTCTTTCAAAAATGTGAGCAGTTCTGCCGCCGATGATCCTTGATTCATGAGAAATTCATCTACCACTTCAGCAAAGATTACAGGCTTGAATGAAGCAATTAGATTTTTCGCTCCTTTAAGCGCGAGCATTTCATATCCTTCGACATCAATTTTTATAAAATCGATGCGAGTGATTGTGTTTTCAGAAACGAATTCATCTGCAGTACGGATATTGATTTGCGTGCCTTGATCGCCGTTGATGGAATTTCCTCCGGAGTTGAATTCATTGCGACCGAGAAACGAAACTCCTGATTCTGCCCCCAATGCGTAATTCAATACACGGATATTCTTCGCGTTATTGACTTGAATGTGTTTATTTAGTTTTTTCAGCGTATCCGGATCAGGCTCAAATGCATAAACCAAACCGGATTCTCCTGTGATTCGTGAAAAATGCAATGCTGTTTCTCCGATGTTAGCACCGATATCCATGATATGCATTTCAGGTTTGATCAATGCGTACAACGTTTGCCGAGGCTCAACGATTACTTCGAAATACAGCGTCCATTGCATGTAATCGCTTATGTCGAGTTCCAGCTGAAATCCTTTGCGAACAACATTTCTTACAGAACCTTTTGCATATTGATAATGATTCGCAGGAATTCTTGCAGCGAAATCATTCCACATTTTATTCCGTGTTATCGGAATGAGCAATGACTCCGCGAATCGATTTCGAAAGATCAACCGGAAGAAATTGAGAATGGAAGTTTTTGCTCCTTGAGGTTTCATTCTTCAAAACTTAGTGCCGCAATTGTACTTCCGTAAATTCTGTATCGCAGTGCCTGAGGTACAAACTTCACGAAAAAAGCGGACTCTGTATAGTTTACGAACCAATCTTTCCGGAACAGAGAATAAAACAAGCGTTTAAACGTTCCCGGTCTATATTCTGCAGCTGAAGTAAAGGATGGATTTACTTCAGGATAATGTTTAATAAGATTTCGTTTTGCGATTGTGTATGCACGCTGACGTTTCGCATAATAACGCAGACTGATCTGATCGTTATGAATTGTATGAATGGTACGGTCAAAGTACAGTTTCACATTGCTGCGGAGTGCTTTGAATCCGAATTCAACATCATAGCCATCGCGGAATCCGGTATTGAATCCACCGAGATCGGTAAATGTTTTCTTCATTAACGACATATTCGCAGTCGTAATGATAAAGTTATTGAAGCTCACATGAACCAGTTGTTCTGTATCCGGACGTAGTTTCTGCCACTGTTCTTCCATAAACAGTTTGTAACGCTGAACATCGGTCACAGTTCGTTTTGGATCAGTAGCTGCACTACCGGAAAGTATGGAATCAGTATTCAATTTGTGAAAAGCAATGTGCTTTGCGATGCATTCCGGTTCAGGCAGAATATCATCGTCAAAAAGTATTATTAGTCCGTCTTGTGCCAGAGCGACTCCGTGATTCGTGGCCGAAGAAGCACCGCTATTTTGCTGATTAATTATTTGTAACGAAAATTTGAAACTGTCTTTTCTCTTTTCTAATGACGCATATTCCGGATCATTGGAGCCATCATTAACAACGATCACCGAAAAATCGGGAGTCGTTTGTGAGTTGAGAGCCATTAGCGTTTCATTTAAACGCTGAGCTCGATTATACGTAGGAATGACGACAGTAACCTTCACTGTGAAAAATATGCTCTAAAATACAGAGAAATGTCCTACTTAAGATGGTATTTTACTTGTGCCGGGTTTACTTTTCTCTACCGGTAGAAATCTCGCTCTTAATCTTATAAAGGGTTCTTCGATAAGCGTTGTAAATAACACGGCGAGCAAGACGGCAGAGACAATGTATACTATAAAGCCAACTGCGCCCGTTCCGAATTGGTCAGTGATTGGATAGTAAAAGAGTAAATGCCATAGATAGAGATTATAGCTGTAGTAGGAAATAATTCGCAGGAACTTAAAACGTTCAAATTTGAACTCGATTACACCAAGCGTAATCATTGCGAACGCTGCGGGAGTAAGAATGCCTAAGAGGATATTTTGATATTCAGGAATATATTGGCTGGTACTTTGCAGCACTCCGAGGCTGATTAGTAATATGACGCCGGTACTTATACAAGCATGCTTAACTATCGGGGAAAAAATTATTTTTAATTCGCGCAAACAATATATGATAATGCCATACGCGAATCCATCAAGTGAATTGTGTGTTGGTGTTGTGATTGGTTTTCCAGGATAATACATGAACGTTAAACATTTGCTTAGTATTGAAGAAATAGCTAATGCAATTGCGAAAATCAATACAGTTTTGGTCGTCGGTTTACCTGATTTGAGAAGTATGAGTAATGCAATCGGGAGTAAAATATAAAAGTGCTCTTCAATGCATAAAGTCCAGACGTGATCGAAGTTCCAATGATCCGGAGCCCCGGTGTAATTTCTGTAAAACAGTAAATAACGTGCCGACTCTTTCAATGGAATATACGCATGTGGATGCGAATCAGAGTAGGTGTAATATGCAATGATACCGCCGCCAATTAGGAATACAAAGTAAGACGGCCAGATTTTAAATCCTCGTTCCAGAATAAATCGGCCGAATTTGATATTACGGTTTTGATATTTTCTTACTAATATTCCTCCAACAAGAAATCCGGATATAACGAAGAACAGATACACTCCGGAATTGCCGAAGGGCAGCAAATGATCGAAGTGGAACAGTACTACAGCAATGGCAGCTAAAGCCCTCAGAATATCAATTGCCGGAATTCGCCCGGGCGAATTAATTGCAGAAAGAACATTGGGCTTTAGAAACATTTTATCATTTTATTCTTCTAGAAATGTAATCCAGATATTTTCTGGAATTATATGGAATGGAATGGATTACTTTTCTTTTCAAATAGGCACTTGATGACTCAACAGGTCTATTTCTAGTATCAATTTTCACATCTAATTCTTTGCACAATTCAATTGCTTCCCGCATCCAGACACCTTTGGTAATCGCTGTGCAGAGATATGGAATAGGCGAGGAGATGATGTCTTTTGACGAAGTTTTAGTGATACCGAGGAACACATCATTGGTATGGGCACAACGTTTTGAACCTTTTGTTTCAAAGTCCCAAGGCGATTCACCGGGTTTGATATATGAAATCAGTTTTTCACGATTCCATATTCCCGCTTGCAAATTGATCAGGAACGGTGCAGATTTTCTTGTAACACCAAAATCAGGATGCTGCTGTATTACGTCAAACGCATACATATCAAAATGATCTTTGCGAAAGGAAGCCAATCTGAGGAATGCGGCGTTTTCAGAATGCATAATACTCAGACATTTTTGCAGCCACAAAATATCCGGTTTATTATTGAGGAAATAATCTTCAAGAAGTACAATTACATATTTTTCAGGAATCTGGTGCAGGACTGCAAGCGTGTCATCAGACCAATTCTTCGGTGCGCCCGAAGCAATTATTTGCACACCCGAATATTCAGGCTTCAATTCATTCGTTGCGAGATAAACTTTGTACGGACACTCCGGCCAGAACTTCCTGAATAACGAAAAGAACGGATCCCAAGCATCAGAATACTTGTCGCAGGATAAAATCAATAATGCAAAGTCACTGTTCATGCTTTAGTTTTAAGAATGCTCTTGATTCTCAATTTCATTAATGCTTTGGTTTCCGGTTTATAAAAGGAAGCAAGAGTTGATCTTTTATATTCCGAGTAACTTCCGCTTCCAAATGGCGCCAAGTGTTGATGTATTCTGAACCACCATTCTCCTGCGATTTTCTCAAATGATTCACTTGAAAAAACTCTCGCTGTCTCATTCGCAGCTACAAGTTTCAACAACCATTTTTCAGCATTTGCGACAAAGTCTTTACTGTTTCTGAATTCCTGAAAGAAAAGTAAAGCATGCAGATCTTGCTCCTCTTTCGAAACAACAATTTTTAAGTAATTGAAAATCGTCTGATGCGCCTGAATAACACTTGTTCTTGTGATCGCATTGAACTTTCTACTCATCTGATCGTCATGAGCTCCATATCTGATCAGCACTTCATTCAGTACAGCTATTTTGAATTTACCTACTAATTGTGTCCACAGTGCATAATCTTCCGCGTGCGGATATGCTGCATGATATCTGAATTGCGCATCATTGAATATACTCCGTCGCATCATTACTGATGGATGAACAATCGGATTGGTGAAAACGAGTGAAGCGCTGACATCTTCAGGATTGAAATACCGGTGCTGATAAACCCGATCTGTAATAAAACAGGTCATCAGTGTTCCGCAGAGTGCAACATCAGTATGCGAATCGAGATAGTGAACTTGTTTGCGAAACCGTTCAGGGAATGATTCATCGTCAGCATCCATTCTGGCGAGATATTCGCCTTTTGCTTCTTCAATTCCTCTGTTCAATGTAAAGATGAGCCCCTTGTTACTCTCGTTGGAGATAATGCGGATTCTTTCATCCTGAAATTCCTGCATTACTGCAAGAGAGTCGTCTGTTGATCCATCATTAAGCAAAAGTAATTCGAAGTTGCTGAAAGTTTGAGTAAGAATACTCCGAATGGAAGTGCGAATAAATTTCGCTCCATTGTATACCGGAAATATTACACTCACTTTAGGCATATCAATTTCCTTTGAATTTTCGCTTCACTTTGCGTACGAGCATCCTGAACAATTCAGATGCCGGTGGCTCCGGTAACATAGAAAAATTGAACTCATTTTTCTTTCCGGAAGTATTACTACGAAGCGGACGAGCGCCAAGTTGCTCAGCCCAGTACATTTTACCATCTCCCATAATGAATTCAACATCTTCCGGATGAATTTGATCCAGAAACGGAATCAGAATCTGAAGATAAAGCAACGAGATCGGTCGCTTTCGGTATTCACGCATGTACGTTGAATCGTATCCGGCTCTGTGTAAATAGGCCGTGCCGGGAAGTGTTTTCATGATCGTCCCTGTTCCAAGCTGTGCAACACCGAATGCAAAGGAATCATACGCGCCGCCCAAGGATTCATTATAGCGGCCAGCTTTCTTCCATGAACCGCGTTTGTATAGATAATTACCATAAGAGCAAGGCGATAAATCGGGACGATTCACAGCGAGCAGAAGATCAATTTCTTCTGACAATGATATCTTTCGGATGATATTATCTCGTTTTCCTTCGAACATGTGTATCTCACCGAAGTGAACGCAATCTGCTCCGGAAGTAAAAAGAAATTCTTTCAGTTTATTTACACTGTCAGGAAGGAGAATATTGTCTGCATCCAGACAATAGATCAATTCGTGTTTCGCACTATCGATTCCTGTATTTCTTCCTGCGGCGGCTGAACCTTTGTTGATATGATGTTTAAGAATACTTATTGCTGCAAATTCCTTCTGTAGCTTTTCAGCAAGCGAATAAGTTGAATCTGTGGATGCGTCATCAACAATAATCACTTCATCTCCGTCTGTGAAGTTGCCGTCGAAAATGGAACGGACAGTTTCCTCCAGCGTTTCCGCGGCGTTGTAAACAGGGATGATGAAGCTTATGTTCTGCATCTTCTATAATGGTTTTCGTGCTTCCATCACCAATGAATCGGGCTTCATTACATTCCCATTGCGAACTTCCAATGCAAAATTGTTCCAACCTTGGATTGCACTTGTATTAGGATCAACAATTTTTATCTCGTTAAACCCGCACTCCTGAAGAAGATTTCCCAATGAAAAGCTGTCGTACATCCACAAATGCACTTCACCTGACAAGCGGAAATTTCCAACACGTGTTGCTTCATCTTCGCCTGATCTGAAAATCTGTCTGAGTTTCCACTTGACTTTACTCATGAAGTCTGCCGTATGTGCTTTCTGATAGGCTTTACGAATTACACGCGCCGTTTCTCCCCAACGTTCATATACGTAATCTTCAGCCGGCATTGTTTCACGGAAGAAATACTGACCGCATTGTCCGCCACCGCTGTGACGCACCATCTGATCAATAAGTTCCAGTTTGATCCATTCATAGCGCGCAGCAGCATTTGCATCTCCTGATTTAGCTGCTTCCAGATTTTTAAGATATTCCCGAATGATATTTTCCAAATCGGGAACAGCAATGCGAATGATTCCTCCGGGTTTAAGAACGCGGAAACATTCCCGAACAAAAGCTTTGCCGTTCTCTGCAGTGAAATGTTCAAGAACATGTGAGTGATAAACAACGTCAGCGGAATTTCCGCTTACCGGAATTCCTTTTAACAGATTACATTGTTTCACACTCTTGTGAGATGATACAAAATCGAAATTGCTCCACGATTCGTGGAAAGTATCACCGCATCCGAGATTCAGGTAAGTTTTCATGCGGCGTTTTTTGATTTCGTATAAATAGCAACCAGGTTACGGCCTTCGCGTTCCTCATTAATTATACGACTGTATCTGGCGCGAACTTTTGTAAACAGGTTGCGAAACGCTGCGGGAATCTTCACTTCCGCATATTTCATAAAATACGTATAGCGTTCGTTGTCCTGCAGCGGTTCTGTTGTAACAGTGCAGGAATCTGCTTTGAAATATTCGGCAGCATTACGGAGTGATTCTGCATCCCACCAACCCATGTGATGCGGAGGAAGATTCAGCAATGTTCGCGTATCATAGCGATACAAAAACGGATTGTTGTTCGGCACTGCGATGATCAGTTTTCCGCCGGGCTTGATGATTTTCATTGCATGAGAAACAAAATCTGTGACATCGTAAATGTGTTCGAGAACCTGCATTGCGCAAACAACATCGTAAACGGAATTGTGATCATCACTGAAATTCTGAATCTGCTTTTCATGTATCACATGTCCTTTCGCGGTTGCTTTCAATGCCGCAGAATGATTCGTCTCGATTCCTTCACATTGAATTCCGTTATTACGAAGTCCATCAAGAAAAAAACCATCTCCGCAACCGATGTCAAGTACACGATCGTTTTTTTTCATGTGCTTCATAGCGAAATCATTCTCCCATTTCCATCTCGAATAATACCAATCGTATTGTTCAAGATGTTTGTAGAGTGATTCATTTCCGGCAAGATGAGCAGGATGGAAGAAGCGATATCCGGTTTTTTTACACTTGTAAAGTTTGATTTCATTGTGTCCGGCGAAATATTCACTCACATCAATGCCCAATTCAGTTTTGTATCCATCTGAAATGAATGCAGTGCTGAACTCCATGGCCGGAGTTACATCATCTGAACCTGTGAGCGGGCTATTGATCATTTTCAGGATTTGACAATATAACACCCTGTAGAATAAGCTTCCTGGATGCGGTCCGAACTTTGCTGTTTCCCAAGATATTCGTGCACCGCTCTAGCACATCCGTCCCACATGTAGTAATCATCTATAACTATCAATCCGCCTTTCACTACAAGCGGATAGAGATGTTCAAGACACACCATTGTTGATTCATACCAATCACCATCAAGGCGCAATACAGCAATGGGCTCGTTGAAATTATATCCGGGAACTGTTTCGTTGAACCATCCTTGTACTGCAGTGAATTTCCGCGCACCGGATTTTTTCATGGCTTTTTCTGCCCAATCTTTTTCTGCTTTGCAGTTGTCAAAATAATAGGGCGAATCTGTATTGCGTTGATATTCCAATGCTGACGCGCCATCTATTTCCTGAGCAGGAGGAAGTCCTTCAAAACTATCGAACAGAAAGTAATTCCGATTATTTCCCAGCACATCTGCCATACCTGCACTTACACCGCCTCGCCAAACACCGCATTCCACAACACAGCCATTTACGTTCTGAAATCGTTCTACTATTTTCAAATTCAGTACATAGTTTTCCGCACTCATCATTGTGAATTCACTGTACTTATCATAAATTTCAAAGTACTTCCGGTTTTTCTGCCGGTAACGTTCCCTCTGTAATTTTCCTGTGATGCGGTTCAGCATTGTTTCGTTTCGGGTGTGTTGTTACGCTATTTTTTCTGCACGTATATGAATGCCGAATGCGAGCAATTCATCGGATCCTTTGTCGTTATTCTCAGCTGCATTCAACATTTTTCTCAATCTGCCCACTGCATGATAATCAATGCGACCCGGTTCTGTACCGCTGTATTTCGCCATCACTTCCGGTAAACGTCCGAGTTCCTGATTCAACCAGGCAAAGTAATTGCCGTTGAAGTTGAGTTCTGTAATTTTTAAACCGGCTTCCTGCAAATGATGTTCGTAGAAGTATTTGCTGAATCCTGTACTGAAGTGATAGGGAGCAAAATGTGTCAACGAACAAAACGGAGCAGTGAGGAGCAGAGTTCCGCCTTTACGAAGTAACCTGCTTAATTCATGAATTGCTTTTACAGGATCAGGAACATGTTCGAGCACTTCTGTACACAATACTGCATCGAATGAATTGTCGGCTTCCGGAATTGATGTAATGTCGCACACAATGTCCAACTGCGGATAATTCCATGTTTGCATTTGCAATCCGGTCGGATCGGATTCCGGTTTGTACTGTGCAAAATCCTGAGAAACGTATTTGAAATGTTCGCAGAGCGGTCGATACTGTTGTTCTCCGGCACCGGCGTCAAGCAAGCGTATGCCGGGAGCTAAGCGACTCAACTGCGCTTTTACCCAATCATAACGATTTTGCTCATTGTGTCCGCGGTTCATTTCCAATATCGGTTTTTAAGAAATATGGTGTTAATGAAAGTGTCAGCGTAAACGGAATAATCCATGCTGCGCATCATTTCAATAAGTTCTGTTTTTTTTCTTCCGAATTTATCTCCTGCATACTCTACTGATTCAGCGCATACAATCGCAGGTTGCGATTCCATCTGATTCAGTTGGCCGAGGATAAGATCTTCCAGGCCTTCAGTATCAATGCACAGAATTGCAGGGAAAATTCCTTTGCAATGTTGATTGATGATATCCTGCATTGTAAGCAACTGAATCGGTGTTCTGCTTTTGATGGTTGATGAACCATTTGATTCCAGACGCACAGCTTCTTCTTCTAGAATCGTGGAAAGCGTAGGTTGAGACATTTCAAAAAATGTTCCTGTTCCTGAATGATCTGAAACAGCTGCATTGAGATTGATATCTTCTTTTCGTTGACGAACAAATGCATTGTAACGCGTAAGGTTCGGTTCCACATTAATGCCGCGACATCCACGTTCATACATCATGGCTGTATTGTTGATGTGAAACGGATCGAATGCGCCGATATCGATGTACGATGGTTGATTGATTCCAGAGGCCTGACTTAAGAACCAGAGAATACAATCTTCTCCGGACTGAGAATAACTCCTGATTCCGGTTTCATTTTCTCCTGCAAGACGCAGACCGATTTTACGAATCAGGCTCATGATTTATCGGAGAGTTTATTCCAGACATTAAAATCAATGCCGGTTAAATCGGACAATTGATCATTGTACGGACGATAAAATTCAATCAATGTACTTCTGAAATCATCAGACAGTTTTTCCGGTTTGCTTGCAGACTTGTTTACATTGCGAAGCATTTCACCGAGTTTAACATCTTGTCCACGCGGCATAAGTTTTCTCGCGACCTTTTTCAACGGATTATCGTTTTTAAGCAAGCGCGTTACCATCTTGGCGTATGCAGATGAATGCATCTTATGCGTCACATTATAACGAACAGAAATGTCAGGTTGAAAAGAAGAATCAATTTGAAGTGTCTCAAACAGATTCTTACAAACAACTGCAGGCTGCGTTTGCAGGTTTTCGTACGATATAAAAGTGAATTGTTCTTTAGGGAAGTATTTCAACATCGTTTTGATGTATTCTGAGTACATTCCCATTTTTATAAAGAATTCATAACGCCAATCTTCCGCAGGTCGTGAACTTAACAATGGACGAACAACAGAGAAATCTTCTGAAATGTGACCGTAATTTATCTCCATTTGATACGCAGAGTACGCGCGATCTGCAGGATTACGAAGCAAAAGAACAATATGACATTCCGGATTGTGTTCATGCAAACGCTGAACGGCACTCTCTTTCACATATAAGCCAGCATTTTTAGCAACTCGCACGGTGTTATCAGCGTGAAACCCATAGTATTTTGCTACAGCTGCATTCCAACCTCCTCTGAATTCTTCATCATCATAGAAGTACGCGAATTCTTTTTGCAGGTGTGTTACAACAGACGGATGTTCGCCTAAATAATGCTTCAGGGATGTAGTTCCGCATTTCTGCGCGCCAGCAATGAATAACCTGATCTTCTGGCGGGGGTCCATACTTTTATCGGTAGTCACAAATTAATCTTATTCCAGATGGACAAGGTAATAATATTTACGCGAATTTATCCCGCTTACTGGTGCTGAGGTTGTATTTTAGCGGCAGTAGTCATCCGAAGAAAAAGATGGATTTCAGAATTGGATTTAACAAGCCGTACCTGAGTGGCAATGAAATCCGCAACATTGCGGAGGCTGCTTCGTTGTCTCAACTTTCAGGAGATGGAATCTTCACTGCCCGTTCTCTTCTCAAATTGCAGGAAATTTCCAAATTCCGGAATTTATTTTTGATGCCTTCATGCACTGCAGCCCTGGAAGTCGCAGCACTTTTACTTGACATCAAACCTGGTGATGAAGTGATTGTGCCTTCATATACTTTCGTTTCTACCGCGAACGCATTCGCCTTGCGCGGGGCAAAAATTATTTTCGCCGATTCGGGAAAAGACCATCCGAATGTCGATCCGGAAGCCATTGCATCATTTATTACCAAGCGAACTAAAGCAATTGTGCCGGTGCATTACGCGGGAGCCGTTGCCGACATGGATACAATCTCATCACTTGCAAAAGAGGCGGGCGCATTTATTGTTGAAGACGCGGCGCAGGCTCTTGGTTCATTGTACAAAGGGAATCCTGCAGGATCATTTGGTGATATATCGGCATTCTCTTTTCACGAAACAAAAAATATTACTTGCGGAGAAGGCGGGTTACTGGTGGTGCATGATGATCAACTTGCAGAGCGTGCTGCTGTTATCAGAGACAAAGGCACCAACAGAAAGGATTTCAGATCCGGGAAAACCGATCGTTATACCTGGGTTGACATCGGCTCCTCCTATACGGCCGGCGAACTTTCTGCTGCATTT
>JBJOKQ010000045.1:0-18024 GCA_046046005.1 Bacteroidota bacterium
GTCTGGATGTCAGTATTTGTGTTGGTACAATTCTCAACGATCCTGATCTGACTGCGATTGATCCTACAGCGAATAATGATGTTTGCATTCTCGAATTCGATCTAATTCCCAAATGCGATTCGCTCACCATTCGGTTCGTATTCGGATCAGAAGAGTATCCCAATTTCGTTGGCTCAATTAATGATTTGTTCGGATTCTTTGTAACCGGCCCGAATCCAGCAGGACCTGCGTATGCCAGTCAGAACTTCGCAGTGATCCCGGGAAATATTCCTGTTACGATTAACAACATCAACAACGGAAATACCAATACCGGTCCTTGCATGAACTGTGCCTATTACATTGACAATTCCAACGGCACAACGGTTCAATACGATGGAATGACAGTCGTGATTACTTCGGGCATTCCGATGGTACCTTGTCAGACTTATCACTTCAAGATAGCCATAGCAGATGCCAGCGACTGTGCGCTTGATTCCGGCGTGTTCATAGATTTTCTTTCGTGCGCAACAGGATTCACTACTACATCCAACAGTACACCTGATGTATGCAGCTCCTGCAACGGAACTGCTACAGTAAATATCAACGGTGGACAAGGGCCATACACATATCAGTGGCTTCCTTCGGGCGGAAATGCGGCAACAGCAACAGGATTGTGCGCCGGAACGTATTCGTGCCTCGTCACTGACCAAAACAGTTGCGGCATACCGGATACGGTCGTTGTTACAGTTGGAGCCAACGGAAGTGTTGCAACAACAGTTGCGCAGACAGATGCAACATGTTTCGGTGATTGTAATGGTTCGTTGACTGTTACTCCATCAACAGGTACGCCACCATTTACCTATAGCTGGACGCCGAACGTATCCGCAACGAACAGTGCAAACGGATTGTGTGACGGTCAATATGTAGTTACTATCAGTGACGCGGGAGGCTGCAGTGTTACGAATACCTATACGATAACGGAACCGACAGCTGTTGCCATTGCATTATCGGGCAACAACACAATTTGTGCTAATGGAACCACAACAATTACTGCAACTCCTTCAGGCGGAACGGGTCCATATACCGTAAGTTGGGATAACAGTTTACCGAACGGTTTAACACAAAGTGTATCACCGACAACGACCACAACATACAATGCAACTGTAACCGATGCAAACGGATGCAACACCGTACAAAGTTTCACCGTCAATGTTGTTCCGGCTCCTGCAGCGGCATTCACGGCCAGTCCGGGCGACTGTGCTCCTGCGGCGATTACATTCACGGATAACTCGACTGGTGCAACAACTTATTCATGGAATTTCGGAGATCCGAATTCTCCAACAGGAAATACATCCACGCAACAGAGTCCGGGGCATTTGTATTTAACAGCGGGCACATACGATGTTACGTTGATTGTTACCAATGCAGGAGGATGTTCAGATACTATTGTAACGACCGGTGCCGTGATTGTGTCCGCGCAACCTGTAGCCAATGCAGCAGCCGTTCCTGAAACCGTAAGTGAAGTTTATCCGGAAGTTACATTCACTGACCTTGCGACCGGCGGAACGAATTGTGTGTTTTACTTTGGAGATGGAGATTCTACGACCAACTGCAACTTCGGAAATCTCTCACATGTATATCCGGGGCCGGGAGTTTATACAGCAACTTACATTGTTACCAATGTAGACGGATGTTCGGATACGACGTACATCACGATTACTGTCGAAGAACAAACCACACTCTACGTTCCGAATGCATTCACTCCGAATTCATCCGGCAACAACGATCAGTTTTTCGCTTACGGAACGAACGTTACAGACTTCCAGATGTATGTTTTTGATCGTTGGGGTAACTTGATTTACTCAAGCAACGATATCACTAAAGGTTGGGACGGTACGTACAAGAATAATCCTTGTCAGGAAGACGTTTACGTTTGGCGTGTGATCTGGACAGATGCTCAGAACAAGAAGCACAAGATGATCGGACACGTGAGCCTTATTCGTTAGGGAAGAGAAGTGAATTCTTACAACGATTCTGCAACTACTTCCTGAACGCCCGGAACCATTCGCTTCAACAAGGCTTCAATACCGGCTTTCAATGTTACGTTTGCAGAAGGGCAGCCTTGGCAAGAACCACGCATTTGTACCGTTACGATTCCATCTTTGTAAGATCGGAAAGTGATAGCGCCTCCATCCTGTTCTACTGCAGGGCGAATATATTGCTCCAGAACTTCAACAATTTTATGTTCTGATTCCGATTGCGGTGCAGAATGTTCAGTGAAGACTGTCGTGGTTTTCTTAAACGTTGAGTCGGTATGCACTTCCTGTTTTGGCAGCTCCGTGATAACAGGATTTCCCTTTGAGAGATAATCGCGAATGAATTCACGAAGCTCAAGAGTGATATCATCCCAAGTTAATGTATCGGATTTCGTAACGGTGATATAATTAGCAGAGATAAACAGTGCTTTCACAAATGGAAAACGGAGTAATGTAGCAGGCAACGGTGCGCCTGAAGTATCATCAGCGGAAGTGTACTGAGCAGTTGCTCCGTCTTCAATCAACATACGATTTGCAACGAATTTCATTGTCGCCGGATTCGGCGTGCTTTCTGCGTAGAGAACAACCGGTATTGTTTGTGTCATGGTGCAAAGATAAACTAAGATGGTAGACTTTAGACGGTAGACGGTAGACCTGGGACTGAAGACTTGAGACCTGAGAAATCCGTAATGACTAATCCGTAATTCGCAATTCATAATCCGTAATTTTGCATTAATGAGCAAACAGGTAAAAACCGATTTTCTGATTATCGGGTCAGGGATTGCAGGATTGACTTACGCGCTGAAAGTTGCGGCGAAGGGGAAAGTCATTCTCATCACCAAGTCTGATAAAGACGAATCGAACACGAAATACGCACAAGGCGGAATTGCCGCTGTGATGTATAGCCCTGATTCGTACGAAAAGCACATTGAGGACACTTTGATTTGCGGAGACGGATTGTGCGACAAAGAAGTGGTGCGAATGGTGATTACAGAGTCGACTGCGCGTGTAGAAGAACTTGCTGCGTGGGGAGCGCAATTCGACCGCAAACCTGACGGCGCTTATGAACTTGTCAAAGAAGGCGGACACTCAGAAAAACGGATCTTACATCACAAAGACAATACAGGATTTGAAATCGAGCGAGCGTTGCTGGAAGAAGTGCATAAACATCCTTCCATCGCCATCTACGATCATCATTTTGCGATCGATATTATTACGCAACACCACCTTGGTGTTGAAGTGAACAGCAGAACACCGGATGTAAAATGTTACGGTGCATATGTTTTGAACACGAGTACGGGAGCTGTGGATACCGTGTTGTCGAAAATTACATTGATGGCAACAGGCGGAGCGGGACACGTGTATTCGACCACGACTAATCCTGTAATTGCAACCGGCGACGGAATTGCGATGGTTTACCGGGCGAAAGGTCGTGTGGAGAACATGGAGTTCATGCAGTTCCACCCTACTTCACTTTACAATCCGGGAGAACATCCTTCGTTTCTTATCACAGAAGCGATGCGCGGTCATGGAGGAATTCTGAAAACTCAGGATGGAAAAGAATTCATGCACAAATACGATGCGCGTAAGTCGCTCGCACCACGTGATATTGTAGCGCGTGCGATTGACAATGAAATGAAGATTCGCGGTGAAGATTTTGTGTATCTGGATTGCACACATCTTGACGCAGAAGATCTGAAATCACACTTTCCGAATATCTACGAGAAGTGTTTGTCGATTGATATTGACATCACCAAGCAAATGATTCCTGTTGTTCCGGCTGCGCATTATTTGTGCGGAGGAATAAAAGTAGATATGAAAGGCAGAAGCAGCATTGAGCGCTTGTATGCCGTGGGTGAATGCTCCTGCACAGGATTGCATGGTGCGAATCGACTTGCATCAAACTCATTGCTTGAAGCCGTTGTGTACGCGCATACGGCTAGTGAAGATTCGCTGAAGGTGGTTGATACAATTCAACATCAGGAAGGAATTCCGGATTGGAACGCAGAAGGAACGGATGCGCCTGAAGAAATGGTATTGATTGTAC
Organism: Bacteroidota bacterium; assembly: GCA_046046005.1. Classification (GTDB taxonomy): domain Bacteria; phylum Bacteroidota; class Bacteroidia; order Palsa-965; family Palsa-965. Next base: position 4,063 of record JBJOKQ010000045.1, read on the forward strand.
AGAGTTTGCGCGAAGTGCAACAGATTATGAGCAACTACGTTGGCATAGTGCGTTCAGATTTGCGTTTGAAGCGTGCTATGGATCGATTGGAGATTTTGTGGCTGGAGAATGAAGCGCTTTATAAGAAGATTACCGTTTCACAGAAAGTGTGTGAACTGCGTAATGTTATCAATGTGGCATATATCATAATCAAGCATGCTAAAGAGAGAAAGGAAAGTGTAGGATTGCATTATACTGTGGATTATCCTGCAAAAAACTAACCAGCGTTGAAGAACATTATCATCTGTCTGATTGTATTGCTGCCGAATCTCCTTTGCGGTCAAGGTTTCGTGGACCCATGCGGTACCGGGCTTGATCCGTTTGATCATTCGCATCAGGTATTGTTTGATTCGTGTTTCAGAACACAAACGTTCATTCCGAATAAGAAATGTACCATTACAATTACCGATAGTATGTTCACAACCGGAAAGCCGGAAACGATCGAAGTTAAATTTGATAACCAAGGTCGACCTGTTTTACTATCACATGCGATGCAAGAAGCAGAGCGCATCAGCTGCGCATTGATCTCTTGCACTTATCGGAACAATGAATTTTATTCAACACACATACAAGGTTCCGACTCAGCGAGAACGAGCGTATACAGAGAAATTAAAAGCCCGAATGGTCGTTACCGGGAAGATTTAACATGGTACCAGTCCGACACCACGAAACGACCTGACTCGAGAATCTGTTACTACAGAAATATCGCCGGCAGAGATTCGTGTATCAAAACATATAGTACTCGTTCAGGTACCGTCATTCAATCCTTAACTAAAGTGAATGCTGTTAATGATTCTGTGGAAGAAAGAACGTACATGAATATTCAATACCGTTGGCATGACAGCGAAGGAGACACAACGTATTCACGCAGAACCATCACATTTAACAAACGCAGACAGGTCGTCAAAAGAGAATATGTTTCAATAAAGACCGGCATCAAGTTCATCTGGGTATACAAATACAATAATTCCGGGCGTTTAATCGGGCATGCTTACTCAGATTCATATGGTAAAAATGAAGCTTTTACTATTGAAAGAAATAATGCAGGCTTGCCATCAGTTGTTCGCTGTTATGGCACGATGTACCGAACGATTTACAGATTCAATTGGGAGTAATACTTTGCAACCTTCCATTTCGTAAACCGCATTTTTGCCTTTTTCGCACAGTTTGAGTCTGTTAAACATTGTAATCGGTGTCGCACGAAAGTTCAGTTTCCCTATTTTTGCTTTATGAACCGTTGGCTGAAAGGTATTGTCACTATTCTCCTGAGCGCACTTATCCTGCTCGGCGGTTCCGGTATTTCCCTTGCCAAAATGGTTTGTCTGAAATCAGGATATACTGAGATCACGCTCAACACGCCCGACGAATGCTGCAAGCATGAGCACGAGCATGCTCCGGTTACACTTGAAGAGAAGTGTTGTGACATCAGCAACATGAATGTTGATCTGCAGCAGTTCATAACATCTAACTACAATCAGATCATTAAAACTGACTATTGGCTGCCTGTAGCATTTCTTATCAACTTTGATTTTTTCACTTTCAGCAAAGCTTCACTTTTCAATTTCAACATGCACAATGCAGATCCTGATTTATCCGGACCATTGGTGCGTATTCTCATTCAATCTTTTCAGATCTGATAAGCCTTTTCAATTCGTCAACCGAATATGAAAATTGCTTATTCAACAGATCATGAAAAAAATCATCTCGATATTTTTCCTGCTTTTCGCTCAGATTGCCCTTGCGCAATCGGCACAATTGCGGGGAACGGTTAAGTCTTCAGATGGCGACAAATCCGGAATTCCCGGTGCATCCATAATGTGGACGAAAACCAAAACGGGCACCGTTACCAAACCTGACGGAAGCTTCGTTATTTATTGGCCGGACAGCTTTCCTGCGTTACTTGAAATTCGCTTCACCGGTTATAAGAGCCGGCAGATTGAATTCAAAGAGAAATCTCCCGCAGAGATTCTCGTCACGCTGCAACCTTCAGGAGATACACTGAACACGATTGTCATTACTGAAAAGGAAAATGCATCCGAGTTCATGTGGTTTTCTCCGATAAACGCGGAGAAAATCACGCAACGTGGTCTATTAAAAGCCGCGTGTTGCAATCTGTCTGAAAGCTTTGAAACGAATCCTTCAGTTGATGCTGCAATGACTGATGCCGTTTCGGGAGCGAAAAAGATTCAGTTGCTTGGTCTTGATGGCGTTTACACTCAAATACTATTTGAGAATTTGCCGTTGATTCGCGGATTGTCATCATCGTATGGATTGTCGCATGTGCCCGGAACCTGGATCAAGAGCATCTTGATCACGAAAGGAACAGGTTCTGTGGTGAACGGATATGAATCCATTGCCGGACAACTGAACATTGACATTCTGAAACCTGCAGAAGACCAGGATCCGTTATTCATTAACGGTTATGCTAATTTGTTCGGGCGATATGAGATGAATGTTCATTACAACAAGAACTTCAAACCGACTTTCGGAACAACAGTTCTCGGACACGCAAGTACAATGCGTCAACGCAACGACAACAACAATGACGGATTTCTGGATCAGCCAACATATGATCAACTGAATCTGATGAATCGTTGGTATTGGGAACACAAAGGAAAAGCAGAAGGACAATTCGGATTCCGCATGATTTACGATGATCGTCGCGGAGGGCAATTCAATTTTGACAAAACTCGTGATGAGAATACCACCAATTTCTACGGAATTGGAATTCTGAATAAGCAAGCGGAAGTGTTCAACAAAACCGGATTTGTATTTGAGAAACCGGGACGAAGTTTAGGAACAATGTTCTCTGCGCGTTATCATGAACAGGACATGTTCTTCGGATTGCGCACCTATAACGGAACGCAAAAAAGTTTGTACGGCAATGTAATCTGGCAGGACATGATCGGAAATACCAATCATGTCATCAAGACGGGGCTCAGCATTATATATGATGACTACAAACAGAGGTACAATGATTCCGTTTATGATCGCAAGGAAATTGTTCCGGGATGGTTTGCAGAGTACACAGGACATCTGCATGAGAAATTCACCATGGTTGCAGGTATTCGTGCAGACAATCATAATCTCGCAGGACTTCAGATTACTCCGCGTTTGCATCTCAAGTATGATCCTTTTGAAAAAACGGCAATTCGTATTTCCGGTGGAAGAGGCTTTCGTTACGCGAATGTATTTACAGAAAGCAGTGTGATGTTTGCGAGTTCCAGACAGGTGCACATCAATCCTGATTTAGATGCAGAAGTAGCCTGGAACTACGGAGGAAGCGTGCAGCAGAAATTCAAATTGTTCAAGCGTGAAGCCATCATAGTTGTTGACTTCTTCAGAACGGATTTTGTAAATCAGATATTGATGGACATTGAAACCCCGGGACAATTGAAGATTTACAATCTGCGAAATAAATCATATGCGAACAGTTTTCAGGCTGATCTTTCCATTGAGCCGTTGGAACGTTTCTTTGTTCGTTTAGCGTACAAATTCTATGATGTAAAAGCGCTTTACAATGGAGAAATGAAGAATCGTCCGCTTGTTGCGCGTCATCGTGCATTCATCAATCTGGCATATGCTTTACCATACGACAAATGGATGTTCGATTTCACTACAAAATGGATCGGTTCTGTGAGAATTCCCGAACATATAGAAGTGCATGAAGGACATCCTGCATTTTGGACAGCAGAGTCTTACAGCAAAGGGTTTATGCTCTTCAACACACACGTAACACGCAAATTCCGTCGATTTGACATCTATGCAGGCGTTGAGAATATTGCGAACCTGATGCAACACAATCCGATTATTTCCGCGCATGATCCTTTTGGACCAAATTTTGATGCTGCATTGGTGTACGCACCAATGGATGGTCGAACGATTTACGCCGGATTCAGATTAAAAATTTAACTTCAAACCAGTATAAAAAACCACAACCATGAAAAATTACATTTCAACCATCATACTTACATTCGCGTTCTTATTCGCAGGTACAATTACAGCATCTGCACAATCGAAAATGGACACGGTAAAGATCAAAACATCTGCCGAGTGCGAAATGTGCAAAACAAAAATTGAGAAAGAAGTAGGACTCACGAAAGGAGTTAAGAGAGCAACTTTGGATCTCGCAACGCGTGAATTAACCGTGATTTATAATCCTTCAAAGACAACACTTGCAAAAATCAAAACTGTGATTTCTAATGCAGGTTACGATGCAGATGAAGTAAAAGCAAATAACAGAGCGAAGAGCAAATTACCGGATTGCTGTAAAGATGCAGACGGAAAGGGGAAATGCGATACTGTTAAATAGACATTAGACATTAGACGTTAGACATTAGACGTTAGACGTTAGACATTAGACGTTAGACGTTAGACATTAGACGTTAGAGAGTTCGTAGTAATTAGCAGAAAGAACCCAGATAAATTATGGCATTAATACTTGAAGTTCAAGGAAAGAAACCGGCGTTCGGTAACGATTGTTTTATTGCAGAGAATGCAACTATTGTCGGTGATGTGAAATGCGGTGATCAGTGCAGTTTCTGGTTCAACGCGGTGATACGCGGAGATGTGAATTCGATTGTGATGGGCAACAAGGTGAACGTTCAGGATCTTGCAATGATTCATTGCACTTATCAGAAAGCCGCAACAACTATCGGGAATAACGTTTCTATCGGGCATCGTGCGATTGTTCACGGTTGCACGTTGCACGATGATGTACTTGTAGGCATGGGCGCAATTGTGATGGATCACGCCGTTGTTGGCAGCAACACTATTATCGCAGCAGGTGCCGTTGTTACGGAAGGCATGCAGTGCGAAGCAAACAGTATCTATGCCGGAATTCCTGCGAAGAAAATCAAAGCCATATCACCGGAACTTTCCAAAGGAGAAATCGAAAGGATTGCGAATAATTATGTGATGTATTCGGGATGGTTTAAATAGACTTTAGACCTGAGTATTAAGACCTGAGACACGCGCCTGCGGCAGCATATGGAAAGACTTTAGACGTAGGACTTTAGACTGGCGCCTGCGCGCAGCAAGGAATTGCTTTTTGCTTGAACTGACGTTCAATAATAATTGCACCCCTTCGGGGTTTTATCAGAACGCGTAATCATACAAAATAACGGAGTCGCATGAAATAAATATTCAGGCGTACCGAGGGATGATTATTGAGACTTCAGGTCAGTAGATGTCGTGCCAGTGATATTGCCCGAAGCGGCCTTTTGATTTGAACACTTTTCCGTTTGCAGCGGGAGCTTCACTTAAGTGAACAGTTTGCAGCAATTTCCCGGTTGTGTCTGCAATTTCAATTCGCAAAGGATCGTGGTATCCGATTTTCGAGGAAGTATTTTTATCGAGCATGATCATACCGCCCGAAGGAATAACAAACTTCATTTTGGTGAACATGAACTTCTTCACTTTCAGTGAATCGGTCATGTATGCAGGAGTTTTTCCATTTACCAGATGCGATGAAGAGGAATAACGGATATACATTGAGTCCGGCAATGAAGGCGCTCCTGACTGATCGAAAATGAATGTAACATTGACAGGGGCTTCGCTTAAGTTGCGCATATAATGATAATGCAGCACAACACAACCGGTGAGCAAGATTGCAAATGAAAGCGTCAGGAACACGATCAGTTTTTTCATCGTGTGAGATAATTGTTATTCCAGTACAATTGCTGAATTACTTCGTTCCATCCGGTCAGTTGTTTCAGCACGTTTCCGAACTGTTCAGTATTTCCGGAAGTATAAAAATGCACCTCCCCTGCTCTGCTCGTTTTCAAATTATCGTAATCAGAAACTCGTTTCACTTGACGCGCTATCGCAGGAGCAGGATCAATGATCTGCACACCATCACCTAAAATTCCGTGAATGGTTTCCGATACGAATGGATAATGCGTACAACCGAGTACCAAGCGATCAATGTTCTGCTCTTTCATCGGATCGAGCCATTCGTGCAGCATTGATTTCGTTTTAGCAGTTGCAAGTTCACCTGCTTCAATTTGCTGCACCAATCCGGGACAAGGCTGACGCAATACTTTTACGTTGTTCGCGAATCGTTCCACAACAGAAGCAAACAATTCTCCCTGGAATGTTGCGGTTGTTGCAATCACTCCCACCACACCTGTTTGTGTTTGTTCCGCTGCAGGTTTCACCGCCGGTTCCATACCTACGAACGTAATGTGCGGAAACTCTTCACGCATTTGCTTCAAAGCTGCAGCAGACGCCGTATTGCAAGCGATAACAATTACTATGCACCCGGAATCAACAAGAAACTGAACTACGCCGTGCGTGTATGTGCGGATTTCCTCCATCGATTTCTCTCCGTAGGGAAGATGAAGATTATCGCCAACATAAATGAGATCCGCAGAAGGCATTTCAGCGCGTATAGAGCGCAGAACACTAACACCACCTATTCCGGAATCGAATACACCAACGGGATTCATTACATCAAAGTAAGCGAGAAATTACTGCATAAAAAAAATCGCCCCCAAATTGCTGGAGGCGATATTCTATTGAAATTATTTCGTTGGAGCCGGAGCCGGACCTGTTCCCGGTTTCGGTGCAGGTTTAGTTGGCACAGGAATTTTCAATTTCACGCGTACTGCTTCGAACACATCATCAGCAGGATCAGCATACAACACCTGTCCGCCTTTTGAGCTGTCGAGGATGTATTTGTAACCTTTCTCTTTTGCTACTGCTTCAATTGCGCCATTCAGTTGCTTGTAAAGAGTATCAACGAGTTTCGTCTGGATCGCAGCAGCTTCCTGTTCAGCCAACTGAACATAAGCATACAGGTTATCTTCGATTTGCTTCAATTGATTTTCGCGAAGCGCCTGCAAAAGAGGAGTAGAAGTAGATTTAGTGCTATCGATTTCACGCTGCTTGGCTGCGTATTCGATCTGCATTGTCTGAATTGTTTTCTGTGCCTGAATCTGGTAGTTAGACAATGAGTCCACTACTTGCTGGTAAGCAGGCCATATTTTCAGAAGAGAATCTACGTTAAGGTGTCCTACTTTCTGAGCTGAAGCGGTAACCGGAAGAGCGAAGAACATTACTGCTACGGCTACGATTTTGATCAATTGTTTCATTGGAGTATTTAGGATTTACGATGTACGAATATAAAATCTTGAATTGGGCTTATTTTCCTGTGCCGCCTTTTTTCCAGCCGAGGATTTCAAGAACAGCATCGCTCTTGTCATATTTCGGATTGGTGTACAGCATTGTCATATCACTTGCTTTATCGAATACGATAGCATAGCCATCGCGTGTTGCCAAAGTTTTAACTGCTTCATAAACCTGATCCTGAATCGGCTTAATCAGTTCCTGACGCTTCTTGAAAAGTTCACCGTCAACACCGAACTTTTGTTTTTGAAAATCCTTGGCGTCTTTTTCTTTCTGCACGATTTCCGCTTCGCGTTTTACGCGAAGTTCTTCCGTCATCAGAATCTGCTCTTGCTGAAAGTTCTTATACATAAGATCGATTTCAGCATACTTCGCTTCCACTTCCTTTTGCCACTGCATGGAAAGATTATTCAATTCCTGCTGAGCAGCTTGGTAAGCGGGACTTTGCGCAAGAATGTAATCGGTATCAACGTAACAGAACTTCTGCGCGGAAACGAATCCGGTTCCAACGAACATCAACAGAAGCAATGCGGCGAGTTTAGTTTTCATCATTCTCAGTTTTTATTCCAAAAACCCGGCCAAACCGGGCGACTAAAGTACAAATTAAGAGTTTACAGTTCACCCAGGTTCATACCGAGACTGAAGTGAATCTGCGATTTCTGCATACCTGAAAGATTCTGTACATCGTCGAAACGATAACCCCAATCCAATCCAAGTAAGCCGAACATTGGCAAGAACACGCGAACACCAACACCACCAGAACGATACACATCAAACGGATTGAATGTTTTGAAGTTCTGCCAAGTATTACCTGCTTCAACAAAAGCCAGACCATAAACAGTTGCGCTCGGGTTCAAAGACACCGGATAACGCAATTCCCATGTGTATTTAGCAATTATTGGCGCACCTGTTCGTGCAGAAAGCGATTGATCATCATATCCGCGCAAAGCAATGATCTCACGACCATCCAATGCAAATCCTGTAAGACCTGAACCGCCGAGATAGAAACGTTCGAACGGAGCAACGCCAACTTGTTTGTTGTACATTCCAAGGTAACCGAATCCAACGCGCGTGCTCAATACGAGATTACCGGCAAGACGGTTGTACCACGAACAAGTAAATTTCCATTTGTAATATTCCACGTACTTGTAACGGGTTTGCACATCCGCGGTTGCGTAATCGATATCGTTGAAAAGAGAATACGGCGGTGTGAATTGACCGATTACTTTCATATCTATACCGCTACGAGGATAGATCTGCTGATCTGTTGAGTTACGGCTGAGTGTAATACGGTAGCTGAGGTTGTTTGCATATCCGTCAGCGAATGCGAACACAGAGAAGTAATTGTTCAACTGGTAATACTGGTAAGTAAGATCCTGATAGAGATAGAAGAAATCATCCGGCTTCTTCAAACGCATACCGAATCCGATGGTTGCGCCCCAGATGTTCACGTCGGCACGGTTTTCATCGTTACGTTTCAATCCATTTGACTGAAGTGAATTGTAAATAGTAACTGTCAGTGAATTCGGCTTCTTGCCGCCAAGCCAAGGCTCAGTGAATGATGCGTTGAATGAACGGAAGAACAAACCGTTGGACTGCGCACGAATGCTCAATTTCTGTCCGTCGCCTGCAGGAAGAGGTCTCCATTCTTTGAGATTGAAAAGATTGCGTGCCGAGAAGTTGTTGAATGAAAGTCCAAGTGTTCCAACGAGACGGTTCCCGCCCCAACCACCGGAAAGTTCCACCTGATCGGAAGGACGTTCTTCAACCACGTATTCAATGTCAACAGTTCCAGTGTAAGGGTCCGGCTTAGGATTGATCTGAATTTTTTCAGGATCGAAATAACCAAGTGATGCCAATTCACGCTGAGAGCGGATTACATCTGTACGACGGAACAATTGTCCCGGACGTGTACGGATTTCGCGCATGATAACGTTGTCGTTGGTTTTTGTATTACCAACAACAGTTACATTACGAATGATAGCAGGACGACCTTCGTAAATGCGCATTTCAATATCAATCGAATCTCCGGGAACCGCGGTCTCCACAGGATTTACCTGGAAGAACAAATAACCTTCATTCATGTACAGCGAACTTATGTCGTTTTCCTGCGGGCTCATGAATAATCTGGACTCCAGCGTGGCCTGATTGTACACGTCGCCTTTCTTGATTCCGAGCACCTGCGACAATTTTTCAGAAGAATATTTGGTGTTACCTACCCAAGTGATGTTACGGTAACGATATACATTTCCTTCTTCAATCTTGATATCAATTTCCACGCGATTCGGATCTGTTGTGCGCACTGTGTCGCGTACAATGCGAACATCACGATAACCTTTTTCGCGATACGCGTTAAGTACATTGTCTTCGTCCTGCTCGAGGTTTTCCTTTACATACTTCGTTGACTTGAAAAACTGATACCAACGCATACGTTTGGTGTCTTTCATTTTGCGACGAACTTTCCAATCCTTCATCGCGGTATTGCCTTCGATGTTCACTTCTTTGATGCGAACCTTCTTGCCCTTGTTTACATCAACGTAAACGCGAACAAAGCCTTTTCCTTTTGCAGTGGAATCAACGAATTCCGTTCTGACTTTAGTTTCGCAATTCAAATAACCATCTAAACGAAAATGTTCATTGACGGTTTCGATGATATGACGTTCACGATATTCTGTAAACATCAAACCTTTGAGCGGAAGTTTTTCAATTAAATCTTCTTTCTCACTTTTCTTAATTCCTTTGAAGAGAAGATCACCGGCAATCATCGGTTTCTCTACAACGAACAGATCGAGCCAGATGTATTCGCCTTCCACTTTATTAATTCCGATCGCAACATCTTCAAAAATTCCTTCGCGCCAGAGATTGTCAATTGCGTCAGCTGTTTTCTCACCCGGAATCATGATTTTATCATTCACCGGAAGTCCTGAAATAAGAACAACAATCTCAGGGTTTACAAAAACAGTTCCTACGACATTCACTTTCACAAGTGTGTATTCTTTGGGAGCACCGTAACTTACACTTAGTGAATCGCCGCCAATAACGGTTTGAGCGGTAGAAAATACCGCAGAGCACGCAAACAGCAACAACAACAAAAATTTCTTCATAATTCTATCACTTGCTGTTTCCCGAAGAGAAATGTTCGGACACAAGATTATTTAATGTTTCAGTCATGATTTGAGCGCTCGTTTTACCGAAGCGACGTTCGCGACTTTGATAATTCACAAGAGCTTCATAAAATTCTTCTTTCCCGAAATCCGGCCATAGTGTTTCAGTGAAATAGAATTCCGCGTAAGCAAGTTGCCACAAGAGGTAATTGCTGATGCGTTGTTCTCCGCTGGTCCTGATCAGTAATTCCGGATCAGGATATTTTGCGGTTGTGAGATTGGAACTGAACATTGACGCATCAATATCCTCAATGTTGATTTCGCCGCTTTTCACTTTTGCAGCAATGTTTTTTGTTGCTTCCACAATTTCCCAACGCGCACTGTAGCTCAATGCAAGCACCAACGTCATTCTGTTATTTCCTGAAGTTTCTGCAATAGCAGAAGTCAATTGACGGCGGCAATTTTCAGGCAAACTATCCCAATCGCCGATAGTTTCCAACTTGATGTTGTTATCGGCAAGCGTTTTTAATTCCGAGCTGATTGTATGCACTAAAAGTTCCATGAGTGCATCAACTTCTTCCTTCGGACGATTCCAGTTTTCGGTGGAGAATGCATACAGTGTGAGATATTTCACGCCGATTGCAGCTGCAGCTTCAACCGTTTCTCGCACAGCAAGTACGCCGCTGCGATGACCGTCAACGCGCATCTTGCCTTGTTGTTGCGCCCATCTGCCGTTGCCATCCATGATAACAGCAACGTGCGCAGGAACGCGATCAGAATTAATTTTTTCTTTCCAGCTCATAACGGCGGAGAATCAATACTTATAGCTGGAACAGGATTTTGGCTTATCGTTGAGCAGGAATGACAGTGTCAATCCTGTGAAACAATACCAATCTTTATTTCTTGGATTGCCACGCTGTCTGCCGACATTATCAGTTGCGTTGATACTGCGATCTGCCAATGCAATAGCTGCCGGTCCGTAAACTGCGAGGTCAGCAGGATTAGCATAAACCGAACTCACGTCATCGAGATAATCAGTAAAAGTTTTACGCATTCCCCAATCGAGTACAAGTCCGATTCGCTTGGCCAGATTCATTTTCACGCCGGCTCCGAAAGGAATTGAAACCTGGGTGCGCAAATAACCTTTTGCTTGTCCTTCTGTATGCAAAGGTTGCAAAGCAACCCACTGTCCGCCAAAAGAAGCTTTCGGGTTGAAGTTAAATACTCCTATTCCGAGAAAAAGGAAAGGAGTGAAACTGTGCTTTTCGTCACCGATTTTATATTCGATGAAATTAAATTCTGTGCGCGCAGCAAGTTCATAAACACGTGAACGGAAACTGAGATTGCGTTGTTGCTGTTCGTAGCTGCTTGTACGTGCATCAATTCCCTGAACACTACCGAACAACGCGCTGCCAGTAAACGACAAACGATAACCGCGATTGTGACGGTAAACAATTCCTGCAGCAGGACGTGTCAGGCTATTGAGATGGCCTGTTGGATTGAGTTCGCCGATGTAATAAGAACCGCCGATGAACAATCCGATTTCATTGGTTTTCTGTGCGTTTAAGGATAAACCAAAGCACAGAATGCATAATGCAAACAGGGTCTTTTTCATTTAGTATTCAGAGTTATTCAGTACCGAAAAAACGATATCCGGCCTGAATTGTTTTCCAGGTTATTTCAATAACGCGCAAATATACCCAAAATTTCGGGTCGATTAACGCGGTGTTAATTAGTTATAACAGTGATTAACAATTAGTTGCGCTTATCAAGGCCCCACATCAGTTTCTCACGGATAACATCAAAAAAATGCTGGTTATCAAAGCGAACGAGGGAAATTTTGAAATCGCCTTTACGGATGCGCAATTCTTCAGTTTCATCGAACGTAGTAATTCGTGCATCCAACGAGGCCAGATACTGCGGGCTTCTTCCTTCCACTTTCAAAAGAATTTCAGAATCCTCAGGAACGATAAGCGGTCGCACATTCAGGTTGTGAGGCGACAACGGAGTAAGAACTAAACTTTTCGCATCCGGCACCATTAACGGGCCGCCGCAGCTGAGTGAATATGCTGTTGATCCTGTCGGTGTAGAAATGATGAGTCCGTCAGCCCAATACGAATTCAGGAACTTGCCATCGATCCACGTGTGAATCGTCATCATTGCAGAAGAATCTTTCCGTTGCACAGTGAATTCATTCATTGCGAAATTCAAATCACCAAACAAATTTGAATTGGTATCGATTCGCAGCAACGAACGTTTGTCAAGTGAAAACTTGCGTGCAACGAGATGTTCAACCACAAATTCCGCCGCTTGTTCAACAGTTAATCCTGCAAGGAATCCGAGTCGGCCGGTATTAATACCAACAACAGGAATTCCGGAATTTCTGATGAACGCAATCGTCTCCAGCAACGTTCCATCGCCTCCAATGCTGATCAGAAAATCTGCATTACCGCGAACTTGGTTATAATCGCTGATAGTATCTATTTTCCCTTCTATCCGGAACTGATTTTTCAGGTAAGCGAGATAATCTTCAGTTACCAGAATTTCCGTTCCGTGCTTTTCCAGCTTGTCAAAGAACCCCTGCAATGCAGGAGGAAGGGATTTTCCGGTTATCCGGCCGTAAACAGCAATTTTCATTTGTCGGTTCCGATCCGCTTCCGTAGTTCAGACGCGGGTTGTCGGTTTTGGTTGCTTCAAAGCTACTAAATCTAGACGTTAGACGTTTGACTTTAGACGGCAGACTTTGGACGTTAGACTTTAGAATGGTGCGCCCATGTGCAGAAAATAACCGGATTCACCGAGATGATTTAACGCACATTCAAATCGAAACACAAGATCATAGTACGTTACGAAGTCAATACCCGCACCGAAACTGAACAACCATGAATTGGCGAGCGTATTTCCAAATGAGGGAATTGTTGTGCGATTCTGAACGTATCCGCCGTCGCAGAAAAATCCGCCATACATTGCCACGTGAAACATGCTGAATTTTTCGACCGGCAAGAATTTTATGTTGTACGTTCTCGGTTTCATCAACTGATATTTCACTGACGATTTGAATAGCACGTAACTCTGTCCGTCAATTACGTAATATTCGTAACCCCTCACGTGAGTTGAAAATCCCAAAGCACGTTGGTGATAAAAAGGAGGCGCTTGTCCGGGCAGATAACGAAAACGCACCATTGCTGAAGCGTAGATGCGAGATGTTACAGGCTGATATTTTCTGAAGCCGCCGGCGATGAAAGTCAGATTGAGATTTTCTTCTTTAAGCAATCCCAAACCGTGGCGGGTGATTTCCAAATCGGTGTATGTGCCGCTGAGCGGATAATATCTTGTGTCACGGTAATCACGGACCAACTGGTATGAAACGGAAAAGTACCGCATTCTCGTTGCAGTATCGGTAAAATAATCCGGTGCAAGATTGATTACATCATTACTTACTCTCAGATCGGTGAATTTCAAATCCAGCGTTTGGCGGTAATAAATACCGGGGCGATATTGAAATTTCACGCTTGCAGATAAATCACGTCTGATGTGCTGATCGCGGTCTTTGTAAAACACGAGAAGATTATTCCGCGTTGCCAGAAATACTTCATGGTTCTTCGTGTACAAAGCAGTGAGCGTTACGCCTAAAGTCCGTTTTTTATCAATGAACGGAATGGAATATTGTCCGCCGATCTGCTGCGAATAG
>JBJOKQ010000046.1:0-17944 GCA_046046005.1 Bacteroidota bacterium
GTAAGATTTCGTCAGATAATACTCCGCAGAATCATTTGTCCCGGCATCGAAATACCATTCTCCCATCATGGCATAAACAGAAGCTGTGCGTTCAATGTTGCCTTGATCGAGATACATTGAAAGAACCTTTTTGTAATAAAACATAGCACTATCCCGTCGCTCGCTGTCGTAATGTGAACTGCCAATGTTATGATACGCATCTGCCGTACTTTCTTCACTACCCGATTGCTGCGCATACTTTAATGCCAGGCGATAGTACTTCATAGCTCCCGCATGATCGTACTGTTCGGCCAATACATTTCCGATATTCAGACATGCTGCAGTTGCACCGTCGGCATCGCCCAACTCTTCATATATCATCAAGGCTTTGATGTAATTCTTCAAGCCTTCGCTGTCTTCGCCGTGACCGGTTTGAATCGCTCCGATGTTATTGTATGAAGATGCCATTCCTTTCTTGTCACCGGCTTGTTCCTTGATCACAAGTGAAGCCTTAAAATAGAACAGCGCTGAATCGTAATTATCGGTATAGTAATACGCCACTCCAATATTCTGCAATGAACGCGCTTCACCTTTCTTGAATGATAATTGACGTGAAAGCGTTACCGCCTCACGACAGTATCCAATGGCTTTGGCAGCATCTGTAAATAGAAAATGACGACTGAGTTCGTGCAGCGTATTTACGCGCAGTGTATCTTCCCCGCATTTCTTCAATGCAAGCTGCAGAGAATCCGCTTTACGATCCTGCGCAAATATATTTGCAGGAAAGAGTACAAAACAAACGATAAATGCTAATATAAATCGGAGCATAAAAGATCGCCAGATGTCCCGTATCGATCTGACACAATGAAGTTAATCAGATTTCGAACTCGTTTATCAACTAATTTTCTTAACAATAAAAAATCCGTCCTCTTTCGAAGACGGATTTCACATTTTAATGAATTCTTTACAAAGAAGCCAACTTCTTCAAATCGATTTTCTTCGCAATGCTCTTAACGTTTTCACAGTCTTTTTGTCCATCCGCCTGCACTTCAACCCAGAAGCGATAGCCGACACCTAGTGTAACCGTTGCATCTCCTGATTTCTTTCGTATGCTTTCCCATCCTGCGATGTCATCTTCAAACTTTATTCCTTGCGCTTTCTCTTCAGGCGAATCAATACTCATTCCCAAAGCCCACATTGCAGTTGCAGTTGTATACAATCCGTACGCCTGATTGTAGTCTACAATCTTCACGCTGATCCGTTCTCCTTTTTCATTTTCAAAATCAACATTAGCAGAAGAAAAACTCATTCCTGTCATATTCACAGATTCTCCATCCGGCTCCTGCCGTTTGTATCCATCGATGCTTTCCGGGAGATACTTCATGAGTTCTTCATAAGGCATCGCAAGTGTATCACCCTTTGCACGACGTTCAGCCATTTTCTTATCAGCTGCAGCCTGTGCTTCATTTGTTTCTTCTGACATATTCGCGAGTGCTTCCAACGGATTGGATGGTTTCGCCACTTCTTCTTCTTTGAGTTCCTCTGTTTTTCCTCCGCAGGAGTTGAGCGTAAACGCAGTGGCAATTACTGCCGCCGTAATCATCAGTTTTTTCATGGTTCAGGTTTTAGGTTCAGCAAGCTAGGACATTCTAAGCAGTAAAAAAATGATGAAGATCCTGTTACCCTGAATTCCTCGCAAATGCACAAAAAAAAGGCGCTGCACACTGCAACGCCTTCTCTTTTTGTTGAACGTACTACTCAGTGAGCGCGTTTCTCAGGAAGTGTATACTTCCTTCCTTCGTTTTGTTTTTTCAGCCAACTCATGAGCGGAGAGAAATAATCCAGCATCGGCTTCGCTGTCATTTCCTGTCCGGTTTTTTCTTTTAGCAAAGCTCTCCAATCGCCTACGCCGCCAACAGCCATCATTCCGCCAATGAAATTTCCGATTTCCTTGTTACCGTAATAATTCGTGAAACGCGGATCCTGCTTCAGAATGTTCTTTGAAATGTAATCGTGGAACTGGAACATCAATACTGATGAAAGTGCGTAATCATAGTATTGCGCAGGATCATCAATGATATGTGTTTTCGTTGCAGCATCACAATGTGTTTCGTCGCGTTCCATTGGAGCCACGATACCTTGCTCACGCTTCACGATTTCCCACCAACGCTTGTTGAATTCCGATTCCGGAAGATTCTTCGTGTACAACTCGTACTCGAATTCGCTCATAGTGCCGGCTTGCCAGTTGAGCGCTACAATGTAACGCAAAGCTTCCTTCAACAACTGTTGCGTTGTATCGATCTTCAATGAAGCATCAACCAAACCAAGACCTTCGAGAAACGGCTTCTGCATAGCGGCCATACCGAACATCGTTCCAAGCGCCTCGTGATATGCACGGTTCGCACCTTCACGAAGAATGTAAGGAACATTCGGATTGCTGTATTGCATGTAGTAATAAATGTGTCCAAGCTCGTGGTGCGTGGTTTCATACCAACGTGCATTCGGCTGAACGCTCATCAGTGAGCGAACATCATTATCAAGATCCATGTGCCATGCAGAAGCGTGGTTGTTCTTCTTGTATTTTGCAGTCACAGGAAGCGGGAACAAATCCGATTTATCATAGAATGTTTTCGGCAGCGGTGCAAATCCCATGCTCACATAGTAACGTTCCGCTTGCTGCACAACCCACATGCTGTCGTACTTCTTCTCTTCGATGATTTTATCGAGATCAAATCCTTCCACACTTACAATATCGCTCCAATCCTGCCCCCATTGATTCGGCAGCCAATGTGCGGGCAGATAATCCGGAACTTCTGATACGCCGTATTTCTTCGCCAGTTCATAACGCGCCCATGTGTGCAGCTCACGGTACAAAGGATAAATTTCATCGTTGATCTGACGAAGCAGTGTTATCATTTCGTCAGCGTTCATTCCGTAATCAGCAACCTGATATGTGAAATAATCAGAGTAATTCAATCCTTGCACTACACGATTACGCAACATGCGAAGGTTCGCCAATGGATTGTGTAAACTGTCGCCAACACTTTTCGCGGTGTTCCATGCGGCCAAACGTTTGTTCACGTCATTCTCATCGCGGAGAACTTTATCAATATCATTCTTGGTAACTTCCTTGCCACCGAGCATGTATTTGAACTCATACAGTTTTTTCGTTGCATCAGTTTCTGCAGCAATCTTTTCTTTCACCGTAATCGAATCCGTCATTGGATTGGCACCGGCGAAATACATGATGTGCTCCAACTGCTCCACCTGAATCGGAGTAAGACTGTCTTTCTTAGAAAGAAAAGCTTTGGCCTTTTCAATGTTCTCAACGCTTCCTGTAAAATCAGCATAAAGCTTTTGTGCATCCTCAGCATTTCTGGATGAGACGGTATCGCCTTCTTCCATGTGCGTGAGTAATTTCCACTGGGCTTCATTAGTGATTGCAGACAACTCCTTGTACTTGTTATTATAACTTACAAGAAACGAGTCCACTTCTGCACTCAGATTTCCTGAGCCCGTTGTGTGATTATCACCGCAATTCACCAGCGAAAATGCGGTACCTGCGGCAATGGCCATTACGAATAAAACTTTGTTTTTCATGATAGGAGAATTGTGGAGCAAATGTACATAATTCATTAACCGCGAAAACTGATTATTATCGCAGAATATCTTAACGGTAAAATGTTCTTTTAAACGGTAATGTGATTATTTGCCTCCGCGTTTGGCATATTCGCCCGCTGCGTAATTCATCATCAAAGAGTCTCCCTGCATTGAAGCGTTGGTATATATCATTTGCCACGGTCGCAAGTCGGATGGATTCAGTCTGCTCAAATGCAGAAACGCGTCCGTTGATCCGGAAAAATCTTTGCGCATGCCTTTAAGATTCGCCAGTTTGTCCCAAGAAGCAACGTGCATTGAATCCAACTTCACGGAATTTTCAAAAACCGCAATAGCTGCAGCAGTATCTTTTCTCAGCAAAAACATATCACCGGTTTTCACGGAAAGTTCAGATGAAGGCGCAATACTCATGGCTCTGCTGTACACAGCCACGGCACTGTCATATAATTCCAGTTTGCGATAGGCATCTCCAAGATTGGATAACGTAATTACGTCTTCAGCTGCTTCAGGACTTAATTTGTAGCGTGCTGCAATACATTTGCGCGACCACATCACGGATGCTTTATAATCGCCAAGATGATAACATATCTGTCCCAGCGCCTGATAAGCCTGAAAATCCGTAGAGTCAATATCGGCAGCAGTTTTGTATTCGGCATACGCCTGATTCCATAATTCCTTTCTTTCAACTTCGTCTTTCGATGCCACAGCTGCGTTCAAATAAATAGTTCCTGCATTCGTATGCACACGCGCACTTTGCGGTGCATGATCAACATCAGCCAAAAACAAAGTGTTCTGATCTTTCCAATCTCCTGCACGATTGATTGAAAGTCCTGAGTAAATCAAACACATTGCGTAAATCACATTATTCGCAGTGTTTGAATAATTGTCAGCGCTTTCCTTATTCAGAAAACGATGAAGCAGTCCTGCAATAATGAGTACGAATCCCACCGATGGTACGAACAGAAAGCGCTCCGCAAAAATATCACCGATGTTGAAGAAGATATTGGATGTCATTGCAAACGAAATCCAATAAAAACAAATGCCGAATACAAGAACAGGTTGCGTTCTGAAATATTTCGCTACTACGTAAACACTTGCGATTAAACCGATCAATGCAATCCAGAAATTCATGCTTGAGAATCCGTCAACCGGAATCTGATTGAATGAATAATTGTACGACAGCGGGTATCCGATCAACGCTTTGATCCAATACAGAGTTTGCATTCCTACAGCTGTTGCTCGCTGAACAATCCAGGAATCATTACTCAATAAAGCATTGTGGCGGTAATCATATTCCACTCGCGCGCCTTCTGAAGACATAATCACACCTTGATGCCACGCCAGCCATACCAGTGCAACTGCACCGAATATCATTGCGGGCTTTAATACGGTTTTGATAGTATGATTTCGAAACAGCATTAACATGATAAATGCAATTGGTAAAATCAATGCAGCGCCTTCCTTCGACAACATTGCCAGAAACAAGTAACCCGCAGAAAAGAAGACATCGTTAATTTTTTGCGTATCGCTCCATCGTAGCAGATAGCGAAGACTCAAAACGGAAAATAAGAGTGCGAGAATTTCGTCCGCGCTTTTAATGTTGGCAACAACTTCCGTGTGCACAGGCAAAACTGTCCATAGAAGAACTACCCCGAACGCGAAGGCTCGTTTTTCCTTACCGAACAATGAAATCAGCAGCAGGAACAATTGAAATGAACACAACGCGTAAAGCAACACGTTTACGAAGTGAAAAACTCCGGGATTATTACCAAAGAATTGCCATTCCGTGGCAAACAACAATAGTGAAACCGGTCGGAATATTCCGCTGTTCTGCGTTGAAAACGCATCGAAACCATTCCAATAAAATGTAGATAGAATTTTCCCGAATCCGCCGAATCCATCTTGCACATATTTGTTCTCCTGAAGTACCGCGATATCGTCAAGTGCGTAGCCATACCCGAAAGTTCTCGCATATATTACAATTGCGATTAGTGCGAGTAACGCTGCTGCTTTGCGCTCCTTGTTGAACCACGAAGATTCAGGAGTTGTTTGTTTCTTCTCCGGCTTTTTTGCCATGAGGTGAAACTACGAAATTGGATTCAAAAACAACAGGAAGAATTATTGCTGATCAGTGAGTCACGGCCAATTGTGTTCGGGCAGTTCTGCGGTTATCCGACGCCAATTCCAATGTGTATTGCCCGGCAGCAAGAAAACCGATATCAAATGTGCTACGCTGCAGCGTCTGCATTACAAATATTAATTTACCGTTCACATCATAGATGTTCAGGTAATCGTAACTGCCCGCTTGCGCAATTGTAATTTGATCTGTAGCTGGATTCGGATAAACGTCGATAAGAGGAATTTCAGTTTCCGGCACATTATCCGGATTGACAACGGTTGAATCAATCCCCCAATTCAATGCATACAAAATCTGTGTCTGCTGATCCATTCGGTAAAAGACAATATTCTCCAATGCCGGGTTTGCTGCGTTCGCATAATTGTAATCATACCTGTTCACAATTGCCCCGGTTTGCATATTCAGAACAAATAGACTGTCCGTTGCATTCGAGGAACACAGTGCAGCGAAAATGAACTCCTGAGTTGTTTCATTGATAGCAGAAATTCCTGTCTGATACAAACCAAGCTGTGTGACACTGCCAATCGGATATAATGTACCCGTAGTGTAATTAATGGAATCAAGCTGCCCCGGTGCGCCTATACCATATAAACAATTATTGGTATTGTCGTATTCAAGATAAGCGATTGTGGAAACCGGATTCCGATATGCCACTGTTCCTGTGAATGTATGAAACGCAAAAAGTTCAATACCATTAGAAGTCACACACTCTGCGAACAGATAATGATGATTCACATCAATTGCTGAAATTCCTATTGCGTAACCGGTAATCATTGGTAATGCTGAACGAACAGTGACAATTCCTGTCAGCGGATCAATCCATCCGAAAGAGAAAGTTGCTCCGGTATATGCCAGACAATACAAGGTATCAACCGATTTATCGTACTGCATGCAGGCTATACGATATCCGGGACCGAGATTTGCACCGAGCTGGTTTTGCGTTATCACATTTCCCGTATTCGCATCAAGAACGTACAGAATGTTGGGCAGCGTTTGATTGATGTCTGTTCCCTGAAAGAAAAATCTCTTGTTGTTTTCGTCGTAAGCAGAACCATCCTGCACATAATAAACACCGGGAATACTATCGAGGCGAGAATAGTTGAATGGAGAGTAATCAACCGTTGCCAAAAACTCACGATGCGGCTGAGCGCAAATTGTAAGCGCGATTACGAATTGTGCGAGGAACAACAGGCTGATCTTTCTCATGGAATTCACCACAGGTTTATTGCCAATTTAGTGCAAACAAAGTCGCAAAAGAAATTATAAGGTAAGTCCGCAAAAGTCGGATATAAAAAAAGGCTGCCTTTTGGCAGCCTTCTGTGTTTTACCATCCTAATATCCAGGCGAAAATCAGCGGAGCGCAAATCGTGGCGTCTGATTCCACAATGAATTTCGGTGTATTGATATCCAGTTTACCCCAAGTGATTTTCTCATTAGGCACAGCACCGGAATAAGAACCGTATGAAGTTGTTGAATCGGAAATCTGGCAGAAGTACGACCAGAACGGAACATCATGCCATTCCAGATCCTGATACATCATTGGAACAACGCAGATCGGGAAATCGCCTGCAATACCTCCGCCGATCTGGAAGAATCCAACCCCTTTTCCGGAAGAATTCTTTCTGTACCAATCGCTCAGCCAAACCATGTATTCGATACCGCTCTTCATGGTTGTTGCCTTCACTTCGCCCTTAATTACATAAGAAGCGAAGATGTTACCCATTGTTGAATCTTCCCATCCCGGAACGATGATCGGAAGATTCTTTTCCGCAGCAGCAATCATCCATGAATTTTTCGGATCGATTTCATAGTATTGCTTCAACACACCGCTGTTGATCATCTTATACATGAATTCATGCGGGAAATAACGCTCACCTTTCGTGTCTGCATCTTTCCACAATTCATAAATATGTTTCTGCAAACGACGGAATGCTTCTTCTTCAGGAATACATGTATCTGTAACCCGATTCATTCCTTTTTCCAACAAATCCCATTCTTCCTGCGGAGTGAGATCGCGGTAATTAGGAATACGGCGGTAATGCGAATGCGCCACGAGATTCATTAAATCCTCTTCCAGGTTTGCGCCTGTGCATGAAATGATTGCGATTTTGTCCTGACGAATCATTTCTGCAAGTGAAACACCAAGTTCTGCCGTGCTCATTGCACCTGCAAGCGACACCAGCATTTTGCCGCCTTCAAGCAAATGCGTTTCATATCCGATTGCTGCATCTTTCAATGCCGCAGCGTTGAAGTGACGGTAGTGATGATCAATAAATTGTGAAACAGGACCTTTATTCATGACTGTTGTGTTTATGTGTCGTTATTTTAAAATCTGCGCAAATGTAAGGCAATATTGGAATGAAAGTTGCGGATTTATCGGCGCGTTCACTACCTTCGTTATGCTCAACTATGAAAAAGGGAATCGTTAAGTTCTTCAATCGTAAAAGCAAATTCGGCTTTATTCGCGAAACCGAATCCGGCACTGAATACTACGTTCACATTAAAGACGTAAACGGTACCATTAATGAAGGAGATCAAGTAAGCTTCGAGATTAAAGAAGAAAAACGCGGACCTGCTGCAATTAATGTAACGATTCTCGCCAACGCCTGAAGAGATTGCTTTTCCCGGGTTTTATTGACAATTTTTCAACCTGAAAATTTGTCGGATTCACAACAATATGCATTCCAATATTTGATTTTCAGCGGTTTACAAAATAAATACGCAACAGAGAAAGTGATGTTTTTTCAATTAACCGTTATAAAACCCAAACGCAACAATTCCATAAAACACGGCGTTCAGGTTTCCCGAAAATTGAACTACATTTGCACAGAATTGAAGTGAACATCCTTCAGGAATTGCAACTCTGCAATTGTCCGAAACCGCTTCAGGTAAGCTCCTCATATTTCCTTGAAATATGTTGAGTTCGGAAAAGCAAACACATAACACAAACAAATAGAAGTTCAGTCTTCTGATTTAATTACACACGCATGAAAAAGGTTCTACTTTCTTCAATGGTATTGGCTGTCGGTCTTACTTTGCAAGCGCAAACAGGTTGCAGCGATCTATTTATTTCTGAGTATGTTGAGGGCTCTTCCCACAACAAAGCACTCGAAATTTACAATCCGACGTCTGCTGCGATTAATCTTAGCAACTACCGCTTGGTACGTTACAGCAACGGATCTGCAGTTGGTGTTGACAGCTTTCCGCTTACAGGAACACTTGCATCACACGACGTTTGGGTAATTACAAACGGACAGGCTACACCTGATGCACAGAATGCGTATTGCGATTCTGCTTTGATTGCACTTGCTGACCAGCTCGGGCCTGCACCTTATGTTGCAGGAACTGCAGTAATGTTTATGAATGGCGATGATGCTTTGGCTTTGGTAAAAATCGCTCCTTACGCGGTACTCGACATCTTCGGTAAAATCGGCGAAGATCCCGGCACTGCATGGACAGACGTATTTCCTTATACAGATGCACAGGGTGCGTGGATTACTTCGAACCACACGCTTCAGCGTAAATCAACCATTACGCAAGGTGTAACCGTAAATCCAACTGCTTTTAACGTTATGGCTGAGTGGGACTCGTTACCAAACAACACTTGGACAGGTTTGGGTACTCACACTTGCGATTGCAGCACAATCGGAATTCAGGAAAACACCAACGCAGCTAATGTTTCCGTTTACCCGAATCCTGCGAATGACGTTGTGAATGTAAATTCAACTGAAGCGATTTCCGTAGTTGAGGTTTACAATACTCTCGGAGAGCTCGTTTACACGCAGAACTTCACAACTGCTTCTCAAACACACAATACACAAGTTAATCTCAATAATATGCCGGGCGGCATGTACATGGTACAAGTCCTGACTGCAAATGGTCAGACACAGGTTTCACGAATCACACTTCGTTAAAATCAATGTATCATGTATGGCATAAATGCTGATGACAATCTCATCAGCATTTTTTTCTGAATTCAAATGAAACGATATATCACTCTGTTTGTATTTCTGCTGTCGCTGAACGGTATCGCACAACATGCGGTTACCGGAAAAGTTACAGACGATAACAATGGCGAACCGTTGATCGGTGCAGTTGTAGTAGCCGATTCAGGAAAAACTGTAACGACTACAGATCTCGACGGTAATTACAAGTTGGTGCTTAAGGACGGCGTACACAGTTTACAAGTGAAGATTCTGGGGTACCTACATAGTCCGGTTCTCGTCACAGTTGCCGGCAAAGCAGTGATATTGGATTTGAAAGCAACAAATGCAACACTGAAAGAAGTGGAAATCGTTGCTGACGTTGCTATTGACAGAAAAACACCGGTTGCATTCTCCAACATCGGAGAATTGAAAATAAAAGAAGAAGGCGGCAATCGTGATATCACAATGCTGATTAACTCCACTCCGGGAGCTTATGCTACTGAACAAGGCGGAGGAGCAGGAGATTCACGTGTGAACATTCGCGGTGTAGATCAACGCAGCGTAGCTGTGATGGTTGACGGTGTACCGGTGAACGACATGGAGAACGGTGCAGTTTTCTGGAGCAACTGGGACGGACTAGGTGATGTTACACGCACGATGCAGGTTCAACGTGGATTGGGAGCTTCGCGTTTGGCGCTACCTTCAGTGGGCGGAACAATCAACATTCTTACTCGCGGTATTGATCAGAAAAAATCATTCGGATTCAGAACAGAATACGGAAACAACGGCGCGAGCAAACTTTCATTCGGATTCAACTCCGGTGAATTCGGTAAAGGTTGGGGCGTTACTCTTGCAGGTTCACGTAAAACCGGACAAGGTTGGGTAGACCAAACCTGGGTGGATGCATGGTCGTACTTTATCAAGATTCAACGCCGTGCAGGAAACCACCTTTTTTCATTGGGAGCGAACGGTGCACCGCAACAACACGGACAGCGTACTTTCCGGATTCCGATCGGAATTTATGATCGTGCGTATGCCGAAAAACTCGGAGTAAATGTTGATTCGCTGTATTCAGCAGGAACAGGATACACAACGCTAACGCAAGGTGAACGCGGGTTGCGATACAATTCACATTGGGGTTATGTAAATTTCAATGACGGACAAACAGGTGAGCAAAATGAGCGCATTAATTTCTATCATAAACCGCAATTCAATTTCTCACACTTCTGGAATCCGAAACCGGAAATTTCATGGTCAACAGTTCTTTATCTTTCACTGGGTAACGGAGGCGGAACATCCACGAACTCTACTTTGAATCGCGACACCGCTACCGGATTGCTGAATTACACACAATACTACAATTCAAACGTCGCCAACATTGATGCGCTTTACAGCACCACTCAATCGAAATCAACGCGTTATCTCCAGGCTTCGATGAACAACCACTTCTGGTACGGAGGTATTTCAACATTCACATGGAAACCTGAAAAGGAAATGAGTTTCATGTTCGGTGTAGATGCGCGCCACTATGAAGGATATCATTACCGTAAAGTGTACGATTTGCTCGGCGGGGATTACATGATTGATGGAAGCAACCGAAACCAACCGAATGGAATCGGTAATCTCAGCTACTCAATGAAAGGTGTTGATGATACGATCGGTTACAATTACACGGGCTTTGTTGATTGGGGTGGATTGTTTGCACAGGGTGAATATGTACATAATGACTTCGCAGTATTTCTAACCGTTACAGGTTCAATGACCGCTTACAAACGGGTTGATTATTTCAAGCGCAGAGACATTGTTACTGCTGACAGCATTTACGCGCAGACAGTCGGTTATAACGAAGTGCTTTATGTTACATCTGACGGAACAGGATATGTTGCGCAGAACGGTTCAACAGTTACTACAAGTGGCGACACAACGTTCATCAACAATCTTTCAGGTCAGGATTACACTTTGGTGAATGCAACATCTTACGCTTGGGCATCTGATGCTTCACGCTTCGCAGAAACCAAGAAGAAATACTTCCCGGGTTACACAGTGAAAACAGGTGTGAATTACAACTGGAATGATCATTTGAATACATTCCTGAATATGGGTTACATGAATCTCGCTCCGCGATTCAACACTGTATTCGATAACAACAACAGAGAGTATCCTGGAATTAAAAATCAGTTCATTTATGCAGTTGAATTGGGAACAGGATATCGTTCCAAATTCTTCGGAGCAAACATAAATCTGTATTACACCATCTGGAAAAACAGACCGCCGCAATTCAATCCGACAATTACTATTGCGGGAGATGTATTCACCTACGATCTTATTGGTTTGTCAACCACAACCCGCGGAGTGGAATTGGATTTCAACTGGAAACCATTCCGCCAGTTACAAGTTGAAGGCGTTGTTTCTTTGGGCGATTGGATTTACAACTCTGCAGGAACAGTTTACCTGTATGATCAGGCATATGAACTGGTAGATACCATTGATTACAGTGCAGAAGGAGTTCATATCGGTGATGCTGCACAAACACAGTTTTCGCTTTCTGCTCGTTACAGTCCGGTGAAAGGATTGTGGATGCGCGCACGTTATACGTGGTTTGCGAATTACTACGCAAGCTTCGATCCGATTCTGCTTTCCAATGTTTATGATTCCAACGGAAACATCATTGGAAGTAACCGCGATCGTGAATCATGGAAAATGCCTTCATATGGCTTGCTTGACATGATGGCAGGTTATGAATACCGCGACATCAAAGTGGGAGAAAGTGATCGTCAGGTTCGAGTAGGATTTAATATTGCGGTATTCAATGTGCTGAATACTGTTTATATTTCAGATGCACAGAACGGAAATCTATTCAATGCATCAACCGCGTTGGTGTATATGGGAATGGGGCGTCGTTGGACAGTAGGAATGAATTTCAGCTTTTAATCGCATCCGGAGCGTAAATAAAAATCCCGCCGGAAGGGTAAACAGAAATGAGAAAACTGATTACAGCAATTTTTGCAGTGTTTGCAACAGCAGCTTTTGCACAAACAACTTTGCCAACTTCGTGGAGTTTCACAACGGCCACGTATCCGAACGGATGGACAGCATCCGGAACGGCGTTCTACACCGGATCCGGTAACACACCACCGGCTTGTAAATTGGATGGAACAGGAGATTACGTGGAAATCTGGTTTGCTTCTGCTCCGGGAGCACTTTCTTATTACGTTGCAGGAAACAGTTTCGCAGGCGGAACATTCGAAGTTCAGGAATCTGTAAACGGAACAGTGTGGACAACCATGCGCACGTTTACGACAAATCTTCCTTCAGCAACTTACACGCAGTTCACAGACAATCCGCAAGCGGCTTCACGTTATGTTCGCTTTTTCTATACGCAGAAAGTTTCCGGTAACGTTGGTCTGGATGATGTAAACCTCGCAGCAGCAGCAGCCGGTCCGCAACAGGAAATCGATTGCTTCTATACGTCTTCACCGGTTATTACAGGTGGCAACATCTGGGTGAGCGGTCCTGTAAGTACCAACACTTCCTTCCAGATTGATGTTGAGAACAACGGAACTGTAAACACACTGAACATCAGTTCAGCTGTAATCTCAGGTACCAATGCGGCTGATTTCACAGTAAACTCCTTCCCTGCTACTGTTGCTGCTAACGGAACTGCACCGGTGGCTATCACATTCAATCCATCTGCAGCAGGCACACGCACTGCTACATTAACAATCAACAGTGATGATGCGGATGAACCTGCCTATGTAATAAACATCAACGGTGCAGCGGGCGGATTCGCAACTGAACCAACCGCACCGGCAACGAATCTGACATTTACCAATGTAAAATCATATCGTTTCCAGACAAACTTCACCGCAGCTGCAGGATCTCCTGACGGTTACATCGTACTTCGCAGAGATGATGCTGCGGTTACTGATGTTCCTGTTGACGGACAAACGTACATGATCGGTGATATGATCGGTAGTTCCAAAGTTGCATACGTTGGTTCAGCAACATCTTTCTGGGCGAACAATGTTGGAGCATCTCAGGATTATTTCTTCGCTGTATTCCCGTACAATGGTCCCGGCGCTTACAGAAACTATCTTACCACTACACCGCTTAGCGGAAGTGCAGTTGCTTCAGGATCGATGCAGCCGTCAAACTATTACAACGGAATCAATACAGGTGCTTCTACTTTCGTAAGTGATCTTACTGCATTGACCAATCCTCATACCGATAAATTTTACAGCAACTACGGACCATACATGGTATCGTTATTCTGGGCGCGCGATACAAGCGGCGGACAGCGAGTTGTTACCTGTGTTTATTCAGGAGAACAATACATGTTTACTGAGCCTTTCGCATGGACAATGTTCAGCCGTGAGCACACTTATTGTCACAGCTGGATGCCGACATATCCATCATCCAACGGTCCTGAATACAGCGATTACTTCAATTTGTATCCGACGAACCAAAATGATGCAAACGCAATTCGTAGCAATTATCCGTTGGGAGAAGTAGTAAACGTAAACTACACTTACCTCGGTTGCAAATACGGAACAGATGTAAACGGTCGCACGGTGTTCGAACCGCGTGATGAACAAAAAGGTGATGCAGCCCGTTCTATTTTCTACATGGCTACATGCTACAATACTGCGAATCAGAATTGGGGACTTCCGAATCCGATAAGCACCAGCATCATGTATGGTCAGGACCAGGATTTGCTTAAGCGTTGGCATTATCAGGATCTCCCGGATGCACGTGAAATCGCGAAAAACGATTTCCTCGATTCACTTCAGGGGAACAGAAACCCGTTCATCGACAGCGTGAATTATGCATGTTACATTGATTTCGATAATATGTCATGGATCGGAACACCGCAACTTCCTTGCAATACAGTTTCAGTATTTGAAACACCTGCGAATACTAATGCAGTGAGCGTTTACCCGAATCCGGGAGCCGGACAGTTTAACCTCGAATACAACACAGCTGTTGCTGAAGTTGTAACCGTTGAAGTTCTTGACCTGACAGGTCGCACGGTCTATTCGCAACAATCAACTGTTGCAACCGGTCGAAACATATTGATTCTCGACTTGAGCGGTTTGGCAGCAGGGACCTATTCGATCAGAACGACCGGAGAAACGGTTTCTACAACGCCGTTAATCATAAAATAAAGCCACTATTTTGTTAAAAAACGCCCATCCTGAGAACATCAGATGGGCGTTTTTTAATTCGAAAAAATCGAATATTTCAACTCTAACTGGTGATTATCAATTATTTACGCGGCATATTTCTTTGTAATCGATTGTTATCAAGATAGATATGTTCAGTTAATAAATTTGCCTTTTTAAAATAAGTGGCTATTTTAGCGCGACTTTAAAAGAAAATGGACAGTAGTAACAGTTGCAGTTATTTTGAAGAAGCTCACACAACATACACTTCTGGCCGTTCTGTTTTTCACAGGACTCAGTGCTGACGTAAACGCTCTCCCGGGCGATCCGCCGTTCGCGGTTTATCCAAAATCTTCCACAGGTATTGATACATCTGACACGCGTTCCCTTGTAAAAGGTGACACGACAGAGCCCGTTGGCAAGAAAGTAGTTGCAATCCTTGATTCTTCTGCAACTACCAATCTTGACACCGATGGTGCACTCAATGCTGACAGTGCAGAAACGGCTGAAGGCGGAGATTTTTACGGAGAGTTTGACACAACATCAGTACACTCTGAAAAATTTGACGTGCTCAATTTCAATGATTCAGTTCTGATTGTTCTGAATGATTCGACGCATCACTATGTGCATCCTGTGCAAGGTCATGCAACTTCACATTTCGGTTTCAGAAAATACCGCTACCACTTGGGAGTTGATGTTGATCTGAACACCGGTGATACAGTTGTAAGTTGCTTTGACGGGAAAGTTCGTATTGCACAGTTCAGTAAAACTTACGGTAATGTTGTCGTGGTACGCCATTCAAACGGACTTGAAACGTATTACGCGCATTTGTCAAAACTATTGGTAAAACCGGGTGATGAATTGAAAGCGGGACAGGTTCTTGGACTTGGCGGCAATACAGGTCACTCACATGGTTCTCACCTCCATTTCGAAACACGTTTCTGCGGACAACCTTTTGATCCGAATATGATTATCGATTTTAATCAGATGTGTTTGAAAGGCGACACTTACTACCTGTCGAAATCGAATTTCAAATATCTCGGTGACACGCACAAAGTGAAGCACTATTCGCGCAAGAAGAAAAAGACGTGGTACACGTATTACACTCCTGGCGGTCCTGCTTATGCAACTTCTGAAGCGAAAGCAAACTTGAACAGTGTTCCTGATCCGATTCCTGCTAGCGGTGTTGTGCCGCCTGCGCCTGTGAACAACAATGTTTCTGTTCCAATGCCGGAGAAAAAAGAAACCGCTCCGAATGGTAAGCCCGCTCCTGCAGTGAAGCCGGCTCCTGCTCCGCAGAAAACGAACACGACCACAGCGAAGTCAACATCATCATCTTCCGGTGCAAAATATTACACCGTTAAGAAAGGCGATACTTTGTCAGCAATTGCATCACGTAACGGCACTTCAGTTGATAAGCTTTGTCAGTTGAACAAGATCAAGAAAACATCAGTTCTTCAGATCGGTCAGAAACTGAGAGTGAAATAATCACTCTTCAGTAAATCCGTTTTCTTTCCAGAAATAATCGCAACGTATTAAATTGTAATACGCGAACTTCTCGTTGCGTTCCAATCTAACTTCGTACGGGGAAAAGATCTCGATGCGATCGTAAATGCAAGGCAGAAGAAAATTGCCTTTCGCATCCATCAGGCCCCATCCGTTTTCGTTTCTGATTTTGATGTAACCGAATTCGGATTCCGAAGCTTCAGAATATTCAATCCGGACAACTTCCTCGCCCTTCAGATTCAGAAAACCGATCTGACCATCTTTCTTGACTTTCGCCAAGCCATTGTTGTACGGCCAGGCATAATCAAATTGATACGGTACACGCAATTTCATTTGCGAATCGATAAATCCCCACTTGTCTTTTTTTCTTGCGGGGAAAAATCCTTCGCGGAACGCGCCCAACTCTTCGTATTCACGCGGAACAATTACTTTTCCTGAAGTATCAATCATTCCGATTTTATCTTTCAATAGCACGCGTGCACGGCCGTTAATGAATGGACTTTCGCCAAGCAAAGTTCTGTTGTATTCGTGTTTGAGCGAGATTGCCCACGTTCCGTTTCTGCGCACATAGCCGCAAGTTGCGTCTTTCACAACGAGCGCCAGGCCTTCACTGAATTCGCCGATATAATTATACTCGCAGGCAAGAATTACAGTTCCTGTTCTGTCAATGATGCCATACAGCTCATTCTTACGTACACGCGCCACGCCGTTGGAGAATGGTTCCACCCAATCATACTGCGGAGCAATAACTACGCGGCCTTCGCGATCGATAAATCCGTATCCTGATGAATCGCGTATGTACGCAAGTGATTCGTAAAACTCTCCCGCAGCGAGATACTTGCAAGGAACTACAACGGTTCCCATCATATCGATGAAACCGTATTTCTCATTGCGTGTAACACGCGCTCGCGACTCGCGGAACGTACCGATTTCATCGTAAACAGCAGGAACAACAAAATCACCGGCTTTGTTGCTGATTCCGGTTTTGCCGTTTACAACAATCTGCGCGAGTCCGCTGTGAAAGGCTTCACCGTCGTCGTACTGAAACGGAATGGCAACGGAACCGTTTTTATTTACGTATCCGCATTTGCCGTTTTTACCTGCGGCGGCAACGCCTTCACTGAAAGAAGCGACCCATTCATATTCGCACGGAATCAGAATATTTCCGGTGCTGTCTGCAAATCCCCATTTATCATTTTCGCGAACAGGATAAAAATGCGTCATTGACAAACGCAGATCTTCACTGATCGTTTCACGAAAAGGAAAATCAGGATATTGCAACCAAAACTGTCCGATAGTAACAGAGCTGCCGTCAGAAGTATATAAAGCATACAATCGTTTCCAGGCATCAGGAACATTTCTGTTGTTCGGATATGTTCTGATGAATGAATGATATTCCTGAGTAGTTGATTCAACAACAGACTTTCTGTACACCATATCTTCAGCAGTTTCTTTGTACGGACTTTCAGGATAATTACTGATGAAAGATGTGTATGAACTGATGGAAGAATCCGCTGTCATTGTTTCGTACAAACGGCGTTCGTATGCTGATTTTGCCAATGGAATCTGAGCCGCATCAGGATATGAAGCAATGAAATCACGGAAAGCTTCCCACG
>JBJOKQ010000047.1:0-17792 GCA_046046005.1 Bacteroidota bacterium
TCACCAACTGTGCCGTGTATGATTTGCAAGGAAGAATTGTAGCTACCGCGACATTGCAGAATTCTGTCACTGATGTTCCGGTTAATTATTCCGTTGGAGTGTACATCGTACGACTTACAAGTGAATCAGGTAACGTAAAGACTGCAAGAGTTTTCTGCGGGTATTAAAATCATATTTAGCAGCCCATGCGTATTCTGTTATGCTTCTTTTTTGTCTGCGGATCGCTGTACGCACAGGATACCTTCCACGTGAAAAAGAAACAACCACGCCCCGCTGTTGCTGCAACACAATTACCGCGACTTGATACATCATGGAACGGCGATACGGTGATTACTTACACCGCGGAATACAAATCAGCAACGGGAAACATTTGGGTGGTTGTTCACATGAAAGGTCCGCGATTGAGTCCGCCGCCGGAAGCGCCACCGGGAGCGCGTATTCTGCTTACAGAAATTATTGCGAAAGATTCTTCAGGGCGTCGCTACAGAATTCCTGATCAATACTACATAGCCGGCGCGTATTTCCCTGTCAAGTCTCCACCGCAACGGAAATAGGATTCAACGGAACCAATACAATATCGTTCCGATTTCGGATTTCTTCCAACCGAGTTGCTGCATCGCATTTCTGATTCCGTCTTTCACTTTGATCGGACCGAAACGATGTTCTTCTCCATTCACAGTTATCACCGTGAAATGATCGGGATATTTTTCATTCAATCCGAATCCGCATTGACGTATGTCGCTGAGCAGAATACTGAAACTCAAATCGGGCTCATCCAATCCTGCGAGAACTCCAACACGTTTCACCGAAACAGTTGCCGTATGCATTACACGACGATCTGTGATGCGGAATTGTCCCATCTTGGGAATTGTTCCCGGCGATTGGCGTCCGGTAATGTATTCAATGTTCAGTTGCTTTTCACCCTCTTGCAAATTCACCTGCTGTGTTGAGAACATATCCGGGATACGTGAGAACATGCGGTTGCGGAATTCTTTGAGCTTTATGATCATCCACAGCATCAGAATAATTGCATAAATCATTCCGACAATTGCAGGCAACATCCATAAAGGTTCAAGAATGCGCTTCGTGGTGTAGTGACGATGATGTCCGTCAAGAGATTCCTGATACATCATCCACGACATCACACAGCCGCCAATGAAAGCAACACCGACGATAATCAGAAATATCTTAATCGCCTTGGGTTTTAAAAACCATGGCAGCGGCGTGTTCCTGATTTGTTGAATCAGCCCCGGCATCAGTATGCGCGAACGGATTTACCTTCCATGTAATTCATGTATGAGCGGTTCACAACGCGATTACCGCCCCACGTAGGATAATTTCCTGTGAAGTACCAATCACCGGTATTATTCGGACAAGCATTGTGTAATCCTTCAATGGACTGATAAATGATTTCCACTTCAGCTTTGATTCCTGCAGGCGTTAGCAACTGAGAAATTTTGTTCGATATATCTTCAGCAGTGAAAGGTTGATAAACTTCTTTCACAACGTTCACTACTTTGTCTGCAGAATACGATTCCTGTTCTTTTGCTTTCGCGTAAACTTCATCAAGCAAATCACCCATTTGATTTTCGCGAAGAAGTTCAACGGCTGCCTGAAACGCAATGAAGTCACCCATCTTTGCCATATCTATTCCGTAACAATCAGGATAGCGAATCTGCGGAGCAGAAGACACGATTACAATTTTCTTCGGCCCGAGGCGATCAAGAATCTTGATGATACTTTGCTTCAGTGTTGTTCCGCGAACAATGGAATCATCAAGCACAACAAGATTATCGCCGGGTTTCACAACACCGTAAGTGGTATCGTAAACATGAGAAACCATGTCGCCGCGTTGTGAATCGCTTGTGATGAACGTACGAAGTTTCGCATCTTTCAATGCAATTTTCTCTATGCGTGGTTGCATATTCAGAATCTCTGATAACTCAGGATCCGCAACATTTTCCATGGTAAGAATCTTGTGACGCTTTACCGTATTCAGATAATGATGCAATCCTTCAACCATTCCGTAAAATGCAACTTCTGC
Organism: Bacteroidota bacterium; assembly: GCA_046046005.1. GTDB lineage: Bacteria > Bacteroidota > Bacteroidia > Palsa-965 > Palsa-965. Next base: position 2,045 of record JBJOKQ010000047.1, read on the forward strand.
CGTATTCGGAATAAAAGAGAAAACTGAATTGCTCATGTCGTAATCAATCGCCTTCAAAACAGAAGGTGTCAACTGGCGACCGAGATTTTTTCGTTCCTGATAAATGTCTTTGTCGTTGCCTCGGGAAAAATAAATCCGTTCGAATGAACATGATTTTTTTTCTTTCGGTGTGCGCACTTGTTTTTCCAGAACATCACCATTCTTACGAATGATCAATGCATGTCCGGGTTTTATTTCCTGAATTTTCTCTGCAGGAATATTGAAAGCCGTCATGATCTGCGGACGCTCAGAAGTCACAACAACAACTTCATCGTCCATATACCAATGAGCAGGACGAATTCCGTTCGGATCGCGCAACACAAATGCATCACCATGTCCGAACATTCCGGCCATTGAGTAACCGCCGTCCCATTTTTTCGAAGCGTCTTTCAGAATTTTCTGAATGTCGAGATCGCGTGCAATGAGCCCTGTGATTTCTTCGTTTGAATGTCCGAGGTCTTTGTACTTGTGAAATATATTTTCAACCTCACGATCGAGGAAGTGTCCGATTTTTTCCATTACGGTAACAGTATCGGCCTTCTCTTTCGGATGCTGTCCAAGTTCAACGAGATGTTGAAACAATTCATCAACGTTGGTCAAATTAAAGTTTCCTGCAACAACCAGATTGCGTGTAATCCAGTTGTTCTGACGAAGAAACGGATGGCAGTTTTCAATGCTGTTGCCGCCGTATGTTCCGTAACGAAGATGTCCAAGGAGTAATTCGCCGGAGAATGCAACGTGACGTTTCACCCATTCCGCATCTTTCAATCGTTCCGGATTCTTGTTGTGTACGTTTGCAAACTTGTCGTTGATCTTCCCGAAAATTTCTTTGATCGCGCTCGGAGAAGTTGATCGGTATCGACTGATGTAACGTGTTCCCGGAGGAACATCGAATTTGATTGTTGCTACGCCAGCACCGTCTTGTCCGCGATTGTGCTGTTTCTCCATGAGCAGATACAGTTTATTCAGCCCGTACATGGGCGTGCCGTATTTGTCAATAAAATATTGGAGAGGTTTACGTAAACGAATAAGTGCAATCCCGCACTCGTGCTTGATAGCTTCGCTCATAGTATGTTCCGCGACCCTTTTTCTTCCAACCGGACTGCGGCGTTCACCGTAATCTCAGTTCAATTTTATCCGTCGACGGACCGCAAAGGTACGAATTTCAGTTGGCGTCCGATGAATTTCAATCGTTCCGAAACCGCTGTTCGTCGGGTTTGACGCTGACCGAAATCAGCCATGCATCGCAATTTCCGGCAGGTAATGCGTTTGCTGTGAGTCTGCATATTTCAAATCGCCTACATTCCTGCGGAATTTCAGGCTCATGTTGCGCCAGTAAGCAAGCATTGAAACATTTCCGGCACGGAAAACTTTACGATGTGCCATCCATACAACCAACGCAACGGAAAAGTAAAAGTATTTGTAGAAGCGATACGACAGCATTCGCGACCTTAGAGTTTTACCGGTGAAGATACGCGTCAGTCTTTCTTTCTGGTAAACGACATGCGGTCCTTCATCAATCAGAATATCTGTACAGATTTGCTTGAGCAGGTTGCATTGTGTTGCGTCCTTAAGCGATTGATAGTAAACTTCCGCTGCACACTCAACTGTAATTACAGTGACTGTCCACGCTTCCATACTTGAATTCAGGTAACGGACTTTGCGGAACAAGGAATCACCCCAATTGAATGAAATTCTTCTTTCACCTATCATATCCAGATAACGTCCGAGATTGTTTCCGTGCTTTTGTTCTTCCTGAATAAAAAGTAGAACACTTTCCGGGTACTCACTGTCGCCGGTAATTGCTGCGTATTTTCTCGCCGCCAGCATGAGATGGGAACCATCGGAAGTTTCTCCAAGCTGCCAGGCTTGCAGTGATTTCACAATCTGTTTCTTTTCTTCCGGAGTAATTGACGGAGGCATGTTCCAGTTTATTCTGTCGATTGTGCGATTGATTCGGAAATGGTCTATCCATTCTCTTGTGCTGTGCATGACTGTTGGATTTGTGAGAACCAAAAGTCAAGTGAATTGACGAGCACCGCAACACCGTCTTGTTATGAATTGTGAATGAATGTTGTGGAATGTTACTGCCATTTAAAAGTGCGACGTAAAAACGGTTAACAGATTGCGATATACGCGATCTGTTAACCGTTAAATGCTCACTGAGCAGCTTATTGTATGTGATACCGCTCCAGCACTTTTCTGTTAACCTGTGATGTCCACATCATCGCACTTTGTTTCAGGATCAAACCGATGTTGTCTGCATAGACTTCATGCGTATACAACGGAACCGCGTATGGATAATTTGAAGCAGTCGGATAACCGTTGCCTTCGTAATCGATTGTGGTAAATGTTCCTGCATTCACAGTAACCAATGAATCTTCGTGTCTCATGAAATACCAAACATCCATTGCGCCCATGTTACTCTGATAATGCAATGTATCTGTGAAGTTGTCGTGCTCAATATACCAACCTGTTTCATCAACAAGATAACCGGGAGAATCACGAAGTAAACGTAAAGGTGTAATTCCGTTGTACGGATTTCCTCCGAGATTAACGGAACGTACTTTCTTGTAGGTGTAAGCTCCAATGATCGTGTCACCTTCCACCCACGTACTATCCAGACATCCGGTTGCAATAATATTACCGGCTGAATTAATCATTTCATGTTGATAGATCCAGTAGGATCCGTTTGTCAATGGAAAAGAATACACATTTGTTGAGTTGCCCGATGAAGCAGGCGGAGGTTGAATGCTTTCTTTTTTGCACGATACAACAAGTGCTGTAGTTAGAAGCAGCAGCGATGCAGTTTGTGATGCGATTGATTTTATCGTTTTCATGGTTTGCGAAGTTTTGTATTAAGAATCCGCATCTAAAACGATTGGTATACGCTGCAATTGTGCGAAGGTTAAGCGTATTCAACTTGACTTTACAAATGCCGAATAATAGCGCATAAGTGATGGTTTGAGATAATTTGATTTGCAGTTGAATCCTACTGGGGAGACATTTTTAAGGAGCTATTGCAACAACTTAAGATTTCACACTTAAGTAGTATTGGGTCAATGGAAATGCCGCGCCAACTTTGGTCTGCAATGAAAAAAATATTCTGTAATATACTGCTCCTGCTTGTACTGGCGAGCCCTGAACTCAAAGCTCAGAACAACGGAATCCCCATCGGCATGAATTTTACCAGGGGCTTTCTATTTTGTGATTTTGCAAAACTGGAAAGCGATACGCACCTTTCAAAAAAGGGTATTGCTCCCGGATTCGGTTTCGAACTGGGACGCTATTATGGCGGTGACGATCCGGCATTGGATAAGGAGTTTTTTCGTTTGGGATGGTATTTATCCGCGCAGATAGGTTGGGGCAGAATGAAGAGTCCCGACTACCCTGAACAAAAAGGATCGCGGTGGATTCCGCTGAATCTTGATATGGGATTTGTCAGCCGACTCCGCTTTGGTGACAATGTTGAGGCTGGTGCACATTATGGATTTCTCGGCTTGTACGGGTACAGTACTGTTGCATTGTTCGGCAGCTCTTGCTCGGCGCGACTTCGTTTATGGAACTTTCAAATGGAATATGGAAGAGAAGGCGACGGGATTTTCCGGGGATGTTTTGTACCGCGGTTTAAAACACACCCCATTCATCACTTTACATTCATCTTTCTCAACAAGACACACTTTTCTGCCGGTGTTAAGTACACAATTTTTAACCGCAGTACAAAGGGAGAAACGCCCAATCCTTATCTCATGAAAGAGTTCAGGATAATGATAGGGATATTTATTTGACGATGGAACAGGATCGTCCTAGTAACTCCACTTTCTCGTAAACGTATTGTAGAATCCGATTCCGATTTTTGGAGTGAACTTCGCGCCTTCCAGCGTGCTGCCCGAAGTACAGGCGAATACACCTATGCGGAACAACTGTTGTTTGATGCGTATGATGCGTTCCACTCCGAAGAAAATCTCACTGTGATAAAAGTCTGCGTCAGGAATCATCAATACTCCGGCTCCGGCTGCGGCGGTTATTTTCAATTTATTGAACAAAGGTATTTTCGAACCGAATGCGCCTTCGAAATGGTGAATGTAGTTCGCGCGGAAGAAAGAATTAGCGGTGCTGAGATTAATTCCAATCAGCTGAAACGAACGCGTCGGATCTGAGAAAATCCAGGAATCTGATCCGCGGAAGTATTTGTACTCCAACAAACGCAGGTCTTTTTTATTCGCGAACACACCATAAAGAACATTCCAAACGCTGGTCCCGAATCGTCCGATTTTCATTTCATCGTTCGAGCCGATTTCGAAGTAATCGAAGTCCACTTCGCTGCCAAAAACTCCGGGCAGACCTTTGCGGTAAAAGAAACGCAGTTCCGGATATTTAGATCCGATAATGATCTTTCTGTTTTTCTTGATGATGTACTTCTGTTTGTGGCGGTACTTGAGCTCAAGTCGGATTTCTGATTTTGTATAACGCGGAAAATCCAATGGTGTGTTCAGATCGCCGAATAAACTGTCGCCCCACTCACTGCGTTCCAAACCGAAAATCGAATTCTGATCGCTGTACTCAAATGTGAGTTCTCCGAAAAGTCCATTTACGATCTCAACACGTTGTGCAATACTGAATTCTTTAGTGCGCACCCAGTTACTTCTGCTGAACACCGCTTCAAGCGCTGCAAAACTATTTACCATGTCGTAGTAGTCTCCGAAGCGCACATACGTGCGAACAAACTTCCGCGGGTAATACGTCATACCTAATCCGACTTTTCCGCGAATGTCTTTGTTCCGGAAGCCGTAATCAATTTGTCCGTCCGTTTCGAGATTCGTTCCGTTTTTAAAATCATGCGAGTAACTACCTCCTAAACGATGACGATATCCACCAACGCCAAATGGAACGGCTTGTGCAATCAAAGGATCTATATACCAGGAATTACCAGTGAATCGATTGCGGTGCGGAATTCCGTTGAGAAGAAAACTCCAGACATTAAGTTTATTATAAGCGGAATCCGCTCTGTTGAGATACGTTTCACTTTCATACCACGCCATCAAACTGTCAACAGAATGGATGTATGAAATTTCTTTGTCCTTCAATTGAATGGTGCGATTGTCCACCCAATACATACTGTCGCGATTGAAAGCGGAGTCGTCGTAGTGACGCACCTCATCAGTGAAAGTTTTTTTCGGGAACTCAATATTGATGCGATAGTTGGAATGATCCACACGCGTGTTGCCGATATAGTTGTAAGGCGCGTCTTTAATCGTGTACGTGAATTCACGACGTACAGGCAAATACACTCCGGGTTTGATCTCCGCGTAATCCTGAATCACATAAAACTCCTTGCAGAACAGAAGCACTCCGTTGTTGATGGAAAGATTCACGGATTTGATTGCCCATGTGCTGTCTTCAATGAACAGAACTCCGGTGAACAACGCATCTTCTTTGAAAAGCGGCAGTACGGAAATACGGTGATACGTTTTACCGTTTTCTTCAAACGAATTCATGAATTCGAAACGATAATTCAGCAACGCTGTACTTGCCGCCGGAGAGAGCAATGGACGAGACACCAACGCCGGCGCATCAATATAGTTTTTGTAGAAGTTGAAATCGATGCTGCGTGCATCATTCATGAGCATGTACGGATTATCGTCTTCCCATTGCATAGGAACAATCTCGTATTCTCCGTAATTCGCGCTCGCTGAAAATTCTCCGCCCTCGTAACGTTTGCGTGGCGCGTAATCGTGATAGCCGAGAATATTTTCTTTGTATCGGTTAGGTTTGTCGAAGTATAAATCGGACACCGATTCGATAAGGTTAATCGGCATACCCGCAAACACTCTTTGCAGGTCGCCTTGCATTTTTTTCTGATTCTGAATTTTCTCCGCTTTCTTTTTACCACGACGTGTTGTGGTGTCAATTTTCATCAATGCAGAGTCGAGGTTGTCTTTCTCCGGTTCTTCTTTTGCGTATAAGGTATCTTCAAACGGTTTCTTGATTTTCTGTTTCTCAAGAGAAGATTTCTGATAAGTGCGGCAAGAGTAATTGTCAACTTTATCCCAATAGTTATCGCGGCGTGCAATAACTTTTTTCATTATCTCTTTGCCTTTATCACGATCTCCTTTCCCTGTAATAACAACAGCGCCGAGTTCTTTCGCAGAACTTTGCATTGTAATATTGAGCACTACTGTTTTGCCTGATGTTGCAGTTACAGCATGTTCCTGCGTTTGATATCCGAGCTGCGAAAACACCAGCGTATAGTTGCCCGGCTTGAGTTCAAGAAAGTATGTTCCGTCCAGATTGGTATTAACTCCGTACGAAGTATTCTTCACCATTACCACCATGTACGGAATTGGTTCACCCAATGTATCGCGCACGGTTCCTTTAACAACTGCAGCATCCGCTCTGAGTGAAAGCAGAATAACAGCGATCAGGAAAAATAATCCGGAATGAGAAATACGGAATTTAGCGGAGCGTATCATGGTTCTGACCGTGGCAAAGGTACATTATTTGAATTCCTCCCCCGGCGAGCATAAGACGAAGTAATGTTAAAAAGGTTACTGGCGAAAATCCCTTTTATCCTGTAAAATCTGATTTTTTCAGACCGAGCCATTCCAACGCCGCGCCGCTCAGGACTTTCTCTTTCTTTTCAGTTGACCAATCCATTGATTTGATCAATGAACCGGGAACGTTTTCTCCAAGCGGGAACGGATAATCGCTTCCCAAAGTAACACGGTCGGGACCAAATTGGTCAACAACGAAGTTGAGCATGTTCTTATCATGCACGAGCGAATCTATCCAGAATCTGGAGATGTAATTCTTCGGAGGTACGGGATTGTCAATCGCAGTGAGATCGGGACGACAATCAAATCCATGTTGCACACGCCCGACCGTTGAAGGAAACGAACCGCCTCCGTGCGCGAATGCTACTTTCAGTTTCGGAAGTTTTTCGAAAACACCTCCGAATATCATAGAACAAATTGCACGCGATGTTTCAGCGGGCATTCCAACGAGCCACGGCAGCCAGTATTTCTGCATGCTCTGTTCACCCATCATTTCCCACGGATGAATGAAAACAGCCATTTCAAGCTCCTCACACGCCTGAAAAATCGGGAAGAATTCTTCTTCGTTAAGGTTCTTCTGATTCACATTCGTGCCTATCTGTACGCCGCGCAAACCTATTTCTTTGCAGCGCTTCAATTCCTGAATTGCAAGCTTTGCATCCTGCATGGGAATTGTGCCGAGCCCGATAAATCGTGTCGGAAATCGCTTCACGATATCAGCAATATGATCGTTGAGAAAAACAGATATCTCCAGACAATCTTCCGGCTTTGCCCAATAGCTGAACATCACGGGAACAGTTGACAACACCTGAACGTGCACATCCTGGGTGTCACATTCTTTGATTCGGGTATCTGCGCTCCAGCAATTGTCTTCGATCTCACGAAAGAATTTTCCGTCATCGCGAATCATTCTCGCGCAGCAACTCTTGTGATGATCCAGCTGAATGAATCCGCCATATCCGAATTTCTCTTTCCAATTCGGAATGTTTTCAGGAAGAATGTGCGTGTGAATATCTATCGTGAGCATAAATTATTTTCCGTTGCGTTTGCGCGCCTCGTTAGCGAGGTTGCGGTACTTGTTTGCGTTCGCTTGATCGCCAATATTCGTATACGTCAACGCAGTTGTTTCGTATGCCTGAATGTAATCGGGCGAATAAGCAATAGCTTTCAAAGAGTATTCAAGCGATTGATTGAAAAGCGTAATTGCACGCTGATTCCACACCGCTGCACCGGCAGGATATTTTTGTGCGAGGACAACATAAGATCCCGCTTTCATTCCCAATGATCCGGCTTTGTTGTTCAATGCATCTGCATAACCGGGATTCAAACGCAGTGCCATGGTGAACTGATAATCCGCTTCATCCATTCTGCCGGTCGAGAAAAGAAATCTGCCGTAATTGTTGCGAATCATTGCCTGACCCGGATTCACGCGTATGGCATGCTTGTACCAATAGTCGGCCGAATCATTCATTCCCTTTTCGAAATACATTTCACCTAACTTCTGTGCGGCCAATCCGTATCCCGGATAAATCTCCACAGCTTTTCGAAAATCCGGTAGTGCGTTATTGATAATGTTCAGTCGTTCCGGACTTCCCTTCTTGAAAATATCAATGCGGACAGATTGCGTGATTTCGTTCGCATAGTAAAATCGCAGCTTAGCGCTTTCAGGTGCTTTAGCTTTATCGGTTAAGTAAAGTGTATCGTTGTCTTTCCATTCAGCATTGCGATTAATTGTTATTCCTGCAAACGGAATTGCGATTACCGACACAGTAACAATAGCCTTTCTGTTCGCTTTAAAAAAGTTGCTTAGCATTGAAGCGGAAACTTCTTCCTGCTGAGTGAAATTGGCGATGAGCCACGCCAATGCAATACAAAGTCCGAGCGATGGAGCATACAAAAGTCGTTCTCCGTAATTCGTTCCGATAAGTATAACAACGTTGGACACCAATGAAAATGTAATCAGAAAGTAAAGTATGCTGAATGAAACCACGTGGCGCTGACGTAAGCGAAGAATTGCGAATGCAGCCAGTGCCAGGAATGCAGCGAGAGAAAGCAGAAATCTCCAATCGCCGGCACTTACAACAGGTAATTCGTTCATCGATTGATCACACACCAATTGATAAGGAATGAAAAGTTTGATCAGATAAATTCCTGAAATGAATATTGCTGTAGTGCGTTGCGTAATCGGGCTGTCTATTCCTGCGATGTAATTATCAATTACAGGAATTCCGCCGCTTACGCCATCTAGAACGGCTGTGCGTATCAGAAGAAACAAAACTGTAACCGCAACAAGCGATCCTCCGACTTTAAGAACAGGTTGCAGGCTGAAAGACGGATGAAAAAACCACAACATCAATGGAATCACAGCAACGAATGTGATGGCGGATTCTTTAGAAAGGAAACTCAGAAAGAACCAAACCGAACCGATGACCAGATTTTTCCATGATGGAGCTGATACAAATTTATGATAACGAATTGCCGCGAGCGTGAAGAATAAAAAACAGAAAATGTCATCACGACCTTTGATGTTCGCAACAACTTCAGTATGCAATGGATGAAGTGCAAAGATTGCAGAAGCGAGAAACGGAATGAGTAATGATGAGCTCATGTACATTCTCAACATACGGAATAGCAGTACAACAGATATTCCGAAGAGAATTACATTAACGAAATGATGCAGCCCCGGACTGTCAGGAGAAGCCCACCATTCTATTGCAAAGGCAACTTTGGACAGCGGGCGGTAAAGATCATTATCTGCTGTTGTGATTCCTGTTCTGTAGCCGGTAGTCAGAATTTCATCAATACCGGAAAATCCTTGCTGCACGAAAGGAATTTCCTTGATCACACCATAATCGTCAAGTGCCCATCCGCTGGACAGAGAATTGAAGTACAAAATGAATGAAAGCGCGAAGAGAACAATGTTGAGATTACGGATGAGATTTTTACCCGGCTCAAAAGACGCTGCGTTTTTTTTCTGACGAAGTTTAATTTCTCCGGCAGGTTGCGGGGCGTGATTTTCTTTCCTGTTTTTTTTCGCGGCCATAGATTAATCTTACACCGGATTAGCAGGAGGCTCCATCACATGGCCGCACTTCTTGCAAGTGCGCAGATCTACGTTTCCGTAAAATTTTGCAAAGACGGTTTGAAATTGCGTTGCAATATCCGTCAACGGGAAATATTCTTCGTACAATTTGTGGTTACACTTTTCGCAAAACCATAGCAGACCATCCTTCTCTGCATCGCGACGCTTTCTTTCAATCACCAGGCCGATTGTATTCGCCGGACGACCGGGGCTATGCGGCACACGAGGAGGAAGCATGAAAATTTCACCTTCTTTAATTTCTACAGGAACCGCTTTGCCATCTTGCTGTGTAATTACAGTAATGTCTCCTTCCAGTTGATAGAAGAATTCTTCACTTTCATTGTAATGATAATCCTTTCTTGAATTCGGACCGCCAACAACCATGATGATGAACTCGGCGTCTTTATAAACTACTTTATTCGAAACCGGAGGTTTGAGCAGATGACGGTTTTCGTCAATCCATTTTTTGAAATTGAGAGGAGACTGTATCATGACTGAAAGTTGAATTACGAATATACGGCTTTCGGCTAATTTGAGCGATCAAATCTCCTAAGAGGAATGAAAGTTTTTCAACCAGTTGATCGCTTTGTTTTTATCAGTAAAGATTTTTGTAGGCACTTTTGGGCGATCAAAGTGAACGTAAATTATTCCGATAATTTTATGCAGAAGATTTGACGTAATATATGCTTCTGCTACAGAGAAACTCTGACCGCGTTCACTTGCAGAAAACTTCAGTGCAGATTTATCGAAGTATGTAGAAGAAGTCGAATACGTAAGCATAAGATATTTTCTTTTGCCCAATTTTTCCTCAAGTAGAGAAACCATCATCTCGCATTCATAAGCGGTTATGGTTCTGTTTTCAAAAAACGAAGTAATGAGAATACCATCTGTACGCAGACCCAAAAAAGCGAAATCCAATTCGGCGGTAAATGAGAATTCGCCTTGCGTCAGATCCTGAGCGCTTCCGCTTACCAAGTAGTTTCTTTTCATTGTCCGATAGTAATTTCTACTTGTGTTCCTGTGGTTTCGGCCTCCAATGTTTTTCTATCCATAATCACGAACGAAATACTTGTTGCATAAAGCCTGTTAAATGTTGACAGTCGTTCTGCTGTAATTCGGATTCCGCTTGAATTTGTTCGCTGCATGCCGCTTGATCCGGGTCCTTGACCGTTATCTTTCAAAGTAATCTTGATTGTATTATTATTTTTCTTGACATCAATTGAAATTATCAGGGGTTTGCCCGGCATGGTTCCGTGTTTCAAACTGTTCTCCAGGAACGGTTGAATCAGAAAACTCGGCGTGATTGTACTTAATGACACACCGGAACTTACATTGATCTGATATTCAAATGTAGATTCGTCAAATCGCAGATTTTCCAACTCAAGATAGTTCTCGCACGATTCAATTTCGTCTTTCAACGTTGACTTTTCTTTTCTTGAATAATCAATCATTGCGCGAAGCAAACTTGCAAAGCGAACCAGATAGGCATTCGCTTCTCTGCGCTTGTTCATGATGAAAAGCGACTGCAATGAATTAAGACAATTGAAAATAAAGTGCGGATTGATTTGTTTCTGTAGTGCTACAAGTCGTATACCGAAGTTTTCATTCTCAACCTGCAATCGCTTCTGCTTGCGCGATGTGTAAATAATAACAGCTGTTAAAGACACACCGGCTGCTCCCAGAATAAAGACCATTAACCAAAGTATGTTCAGCAATCTTGTATTGGTAATACCGTTTACTTTGATTTGCTGAGTGAATGGTATCTCTTCTCCGGGTCTGCGAACTTGTAATGTGTACGTGCCGTTCTGAACAATCGGAATTACATGTTTATCGCCATACGTCACGGTCTTCCAAGTCGAATCCGTTTCAGGGATTCTGTATTCATAGAAACGGTTCATGCCACCGCTGTAATCTGCATAGCTGACCGATATTGAGAATGAGGGATGACCCTCCTTGTGATAATCAATAGCATTATTCGGGCTGATTTTGGTTCCGTTGAATTCGACTTCTACATTCAACGGATAATTCTCAGGTTGCGGCTGATCTTTCAAAGAAACGCATACCAAACTTCTCAATCCGGGTAACCAGAGTTTGTCTTCTGCCGTGAATGATTTCGACTGTGTGTGCGAATTGAATTCCGGGCTCCACAAACCGTCTGAGGTGCCAAATGTGGAAACTGCAAGTGTATTCGTTTTCCCCGTTGCATATTGTTTCAATTCATTTCTTGAAACACGCTGAAGGCCGTGATTGGTTGTGATCCAGAAATTTTCATAGAGATCCGGCGTGATAGATAATATATTTTTATCCAGATAACCTTTGCCTATCGGGAAGGAAACTATTTTCCCGCCATATTCTGCCGCCAATCCGTATTTCGCAAGGCCGATCCACAAGTTACCCTCTCTGTCATAATGCAGTGATCGTACAGTATTGCTTTTCAGTCCGCTTTCAGAATCAATGGTTTTTACCGGTTGAAAATGATCAGTAATAATAACACCGTGGTCTGTTGCTATTGCGATTTGACCGTTTTTATATGGACTGAATTGATAAACAGTGTATGCAGTTCCGGTATTTATAGCAGTAGCAGAACGATCGTTCATATTGTAAACGTCTGCTCCCTGATCGCTGCCGATCATTAAAACAGAGTCATTAACAGGATAGAGACAAAAAATGTTTTTCCCGGATAAAACGGGTTGTGCAATTGTATCAGACTGATTATTGCGACGGATAATCAATCCGTGTTGGAATGTCGCGTAGTATGATTCTTGTTCATTTCTCTTATAATAATCATAAATACATAAGCCGTGTGCGAATTCACTCTGTGCAGTCAAGCTCAGTGATTTGTTGTATACTGAATAAAGTCGATCACATGCGCCACTGATCACTCCTGTTTTTGTTCCGGTTACAAAATATACTTCGGAATAGCCTGCAGGAGTGAATGCAAAATTTGTAATAAAGCGCTTTCTTGCCAGAAGCAATCCGTTAGAATGAGAACCGAACCAGAAATTGCCTCTCATGTCGCGGAAGCATTTCCAATTATCAGTTAATAGAATTTCCGGTAACAGGATTTTTGTTACTGTTCCATCACCGTTCAGGTAACTTATAGTATCCCCATTGCGAATATATGCCGGCCAACTTTTGGCCAATGCTGCAACAAGTCCGGACTCAACGGTGTAGCGATCCGTCTTCACAACATTCCCGTTCAACCCGCTATAAGCAACGATACTGTCGGAATGTGACGTGTAAAATGTTTCCGAATCGTTTATAATAGTTTCCCCGCGCACTGGATTGCGAATGAGCTTCTTGTGATCGGATCTGGAAATAAAATACACGGCCTTATTTGTGGCAATTCCCATCAGCGCACCGTTCAATGAGATGTTGTTTATTCTCTCTCCTTGGAAACGGAATATTTCAATGTAAGATTTACCGTTGAAAAAATATAAACGGTCGTCAATACTGAAATAAACAGAGTCTGATCCTGATGCGCAGACGCTCGCACGGTAATTGGCTTTAAACGGAAGCGGAGTACAGCTGATTACAGAATTTCTGAGGCGAACCAGGTCTTGATCGGAAACGAAATAAAGCGTAGAATCCGTGTCAAGAAAAAGATCCGTGAAGAAGGAGGAACGCAGTCCGGGGATATTCGTCTGGTCGAAAGTAGTGAACGAATAGCCGTCAAATTTTGCTATGCCATCGAAAGTCGTTACCCAAATAAATCCGGATGGATCCTGACATAGATCTGTAATATGACTTTGCGGCAAACCTTCCGATGTAGACCAGTTTCGAAAGAGGTACTCAGATTCATTTTGCTGCGCGACAACACCCGGAAAAAATCCGAAAATGAAAACGACAACAATGCATAAAAACCTGGTCATGCGATCAGAATTGCGGAAAGCGACTCAGCAACAAATCTTTTTTACGAAGAGAAACGGGAATTGAGAATCCCTGCGTAGTGGTAAGCATATGTTCGGTTTTGCTGAATGCCGCACAGTATTTCAAGTTCACGATATACGAGTGGTGTACCCGAATAAATTGATTGCCCAATGAAATTTCAAATTCTTTAAGATTCTGTGATGAAACATAACGCCGATCTCCTGCACAAATCATATTGGTGTATTTACCGTCAGCTTCGAGGTAGATTACATCTTCAGTTTTGATGAACAAAGAACTGTTTCGTTCACTGATTAAAATCGTGTCCGGTGTACTTGAAGCATGAACGGGAGGACTTGCAATATTCAGTTGTGTATTGAGTAGTATTGATGCCCTGTTGATTGCAGCGATCAAACGGTCAATTTCAATTGGTTTAATCAGATAATCAATTATACCTTCCTGATAGGCATCAAATGCATATTCTTTGTACGACGTAGTGACAATAACAACGAATTCTCCTTTCGCTTTCTTCAAAAGATCAAGCCCGTTGCCATCCTTGAGTTCTATATCCAGAAAAACCAAATCCACATCCTGCTGATCCAGCAATTGTTGACCATCGGTAATATCTGCAGCTTCGCCGCAAATCCGCACTTCAGGAGAATATTCTTCAATCAGTGTGCGGAGCAGACCTCGGTTATTCTTGTTATCGTCAATTATTACGGCGTTCATAATTCAACAAAAGTACGTCTGTTCCGGGGTTTTTTCGACGCTTAACAGTTATCCCAATTAGATACGCAGTTGTTCTCCTAATGCAACAGGGGTTAACCCCTAGGACATCCTGGCGAATAAGACTCTACTTTTGGCGCGGCAAACTGATATTAACCCTTCGTGTCATACTCGTACCATTTCATTTTTTGAATGTGGAATTGTGTGACGCTTTGGGTTTAGTGCATGTAGGCCGAGACAATTCAAGTACCCCCAATGACAGGAATTTCTAATGTGGAAAGCAGTTTCGCATCGATGAGAATATCATCTTTTGCGGGAGCGTTCCGTTCAGCGGAATTTCCGTATTCGTCACATTTATTGAATACCTCATTTGCCGTAATGGTTTCGTCTGTTCCGGTTTCTTCAATTCATACCTTATGAAATCAAATTTTTTAAAGAAAATTTCGGTAGTCCTTATCGCCACTTTCACTTTTGGCGCAGGAACTCTTTTTGCTCAGAAGAGTAAAGACGGTGCTGAAACGATCACAACTGCTAACCGGATTTTCAACCGTTATGCAACCTTAGCTGCGTCTGCTACAGCCGGATCAACTTCAATTACAGTTGGTAACATCGCTGATCTTGCAGCCGGTGCTATTGGTGGCGGAAGCAACAACCCGTATGCGACCGCAGCTCTTTCACCTTGCGATTTGCTTATGATTGTTAAGATGCAGGGTGCAGATATGAACACAACGAACACCGCTGCATATGGTACGGTTACCAACTACAACAACGTTGGGGTGTACGAGTTTGTTGAGGTGGGCAGTATTGCGGGTAACGTAATTACATTTTCTGCAGGATGCAGCCTGGCTAACACGTACAACGTAGGAGGACGTGAGCGTGTTCAGGTTATTCGTGTTCCTCGATTGAGCGCACTTACTATCAACGCAGGTGCTTCATTGACGGGAAGAGCTTGGGGCAACGTAGCCGGTACGGGCGGTGTTGTTGTAGTGGAAGTGAATGGCAATACCACCGTTAACGGTTCAATTACAGGTAATGATATCGGATACCGTGGTGGTGCAATTGATAACAACACAGATTTTGGTATCACAACATTCAGAAGCACATTAGATACTGATGGTGCTGAAAAAGGGGAGAGTGTTGTAGGTTATCAAACCGATTATGATGGTCTAAATGGTCGTTACGGCCGCGGCGCACCTGCGAATGGCGGCGGCGGCGGAAATGCGCACAACGCTGGTGGTGGTGGCGGTTCCAATGGTGACAACGGAGTTGCCTACACAGGCACAGGAAATCCGGATGTTTCCGGCGGCATCAATTGGATTAATGCTTGGAACCTCGAAGTTGCCGGTTTTGCAACATCAGTTTCTTCAGGAGGAGGACGAGGCGGTTACACTTATGCTGCAAACAACCAAAATGCAGCAACTACTGCACCTGGTAATGCAGGATGGGGTGGAGACAACCGTCAGAATGTTGGTGGTTTCGG
>JBJOKQ010000048.1:0-17340 GCA_046046005.1 Bacteroidota bacterium
TGCGGCTGAAGATGTAGTGGCATACGACTTACTCCAAACGGTGTTGAATGCACTATCTAATTTTAAACGCGTACAAAACTGAGCACCCAAACCAACGCTCGCCGAGAGAATATAGCCGCCATCGGATACCGTGTCAATTGATGTGAGTTGAGGTGCGTGATTGTTAACGTTTGGATGATGATCACCAAATACATTGCGGTAGAAACCGCTTTGCGCGTGAATGAATTGACAGCCGATAATCAACAGGAAAACGAGTAAATAGGATCTCATGGGGCGGGGAATAAATACTAATATAATTCAAATTCAACACCTGTCGAACCCGAAACTGCTTGTAGTGGTGAAATACTTCGAATTGACGCGATAGATTCCATCACCCCAAGGCGCTGAAAGCATCTTTCACATAGTTCTTCAATTCATATCTCCCTTGCTTAATAATTCCAACAACGTCAAAGCGAATTTCATTGGTAAGTTTCCGCTGTTCCAAGTAGAGATTAGCTGCACGCATGAGCTTGCGCTGCTTGGTTCGGTTGACGAACATTTCCGGATTTCCGTTGGCTGAAGTGGAACGTGTTTTCACTTCGCAGATCACAAGTTGATCAGCATCCATTGCAACAATATCAATTTCAAGATGGAGAAATTTCCAGTTCACTTCAACGATCTGCATACCCATTTCGCGCATCATGTTCTGCGCCTGAACTTCTCCCCAAATGCCGAGTTCTTTTGCTTCTTCTTTTTTCATGTTCCGAAACTAAAGCACGAAAAGAAGACTTTGTGTAAACAAACGTTTATTGTCGGATAGAATCAAATTCTACAATGATTCAATCCTTCAAATGATTCAATGGGATGACCGTTAATTTGATAATTAACTTTTCCCGGAAGCATTCAAATGATACAATTGGCAGCGCATAATTTGCACATTGACTCATTTGCAAATTGAATCATTTGATCACTGCATAATTTGAACCTCATTCTGTCCAACGGTCATCTCGCAGTTTCTCCCCATCACCAAAGGCAAATTCACCTTATCATGCCCGGAAGGAAAACCAAAACAAACCGGATAATTGTACTCGGAAACATGCGACACAATAATCTCTTCGGCATTCTTGCCGAACGGAATCGTATTGTCTTTCATATCGGTCATACCGCCAACCAGTAGTCCGGCCAGATTGCTCAGCTTGCCTGCTCGTTTCAGACTCAGCATCATGCGATCTATGTGATACAGATATTCATCAATATCTTCTATGAAGAGAATTTTCCCTTCTGTATTCAAGTCAGAAACGGAACCTTGCAGCGCGTATATGAGCGAAAGATTTCCGCCAACGAGTTCGCCTACGCATTTGCCTGAACGATTCGCAACAGAAGTCTTGTTCTCAACTGAATATTTAACGTGTTCACCACGCAATACCGCGAACATTTTGTTCGTGGATTCAGCATCCAACTCAAAATTCACCGGCATTGTTGCATGTAGCGTTTCTATACCAAGCACTTCATTCACGTGACAATGAATCACCGTAATATCACTGTAACCCACAAGCCATTTCGGTGATTCACAGAATTTATCGAAGTTGATGTGATCAATAATCCTCATAAATCCATATCCGCCACGCGCGAAAAACACTACTTTCAATTCCGGGTCATCCAGCAATGATTGCAGATCTTCAGCTCGTTGCGCATCGCTTCCGGAAAACTGATTTTCCTCACCGAAAAGATTAGCGCTGAGTTTCACTTTGTATCCTTCCGATTCCAATCGCTTCACCGCTTTCTCCACCACTTCCGGAGCGATTTTACGTGCAGGTGCACAGATTCCTACTGTATCTCCCGACTTCAAAGACGCCGGGCGCATCATGTTCATTGAATTCATCAATTCGAATATACCTAAATCCCGAATTCCCGAGTACCGATTGCCCGAGTTCCCAATCCCGAATCCCTTATCTTTACACCCGAATTATGTCAACACCCAAACGTTATACAGTTACAGCTGCGCTAATTTATGCGAACGGACCGATTCATATCGGACACCTTGCCGGCTGCTATTTGCCCTCCGACATCTACGTGCGTTACTTACGATCGAACGGAGAAGATGTGCTTTTTGTAAGCGGAACAGATGAACACGGCGTACCGATCATGATCCGCGGATTTATGGAGAAGAAATCTCCGCAGGAAGTGGTGGACAAGTATTACGCGGTTATTGACAAATCGTTCAAGGACTTCGGAATCGAGTTTGATATTTACTCTCGTACCAGCAAACCGGTGCATCATCAATTCTCTTCTGATTTTTTCAAAACACTGCACGATAAAGGCTACTTCCGTGAGAAGGAATCAGAACAGAATTACGATGAAGAAGCCAAGATGTTTCTTGTAGATCGCTTCATCGTTGGAACTTGTCCGCGCTGTGGAAATCCGCGTGCATACGGTGACCAATGTGAATCGTGCGGTTCTGATTTAAGTCCTGATGAGCTTATTGAACCGCGCTCGGCGCTATCAGGTTCCGTACCTGTGAAGAAAACAACGAAGAACTGGTTTCTTCCTCTGGATGAAATGCAACCGAAACTGGAGAAGTTTATTGCTTCGCATCCGGAATGGAAAGCAAACGTTGCTGGTCAGTGCAAATCGTGGCTGGCAAGCGGATTGCATCCACGTGCAATGACACGCGATCTGAACTGGGGCGTGAAAGTTCCGTTGCCTAATGCAGAAGGAAAAGTACTTTACGTTTGGTTCGATGCACCTATCGGTTACATTACTGCGAGTAAAGAATGGTTTGAACAACCTGAAACACGCAATCAGCTTACATACGGCGGCAAACCGAAGTCTGCAAGCTGGGAGCAGTATTGGAAAGACAAAGACACCAAGCTGGTTCACTTCATCGGGAAAGACAATATCGTTTTCCATTGTTTGATTTTCCCTGCGATGTTGATGGCGCATGAAGGATACATTCTGCCGGACAATGTTCCTGCGAATGAATTCCTCAATCTCGAAAGCCGCAAGATTTCCACTTCACGCAATTGGGCTATCTGGTTGCATGAATATCTCGAAGAAATGCCGGGCAAGCAGGATGAGTTGCGTTATGTGTTAACGGCAATCAGTCCTGAAACCAGCGACGGAGATTTTCTGTGGACCGATTATGAAGCACGCGTGAACAACGAGTTGACGGCGGTGTTCAGCAATTTTGTGCATCGTACTATGGTGCTTACGCATAAGAACTTCGAAGGAAAAGTTCCGGAAGCAACCAATTACACGAAAGAAGATATTCTCACGCTGGAAGAAATTGCAAAGTATCCGGAGAAAATCGGATCACTCATTGCGCAATACAAATTCCGCGAAGGACAACAGGAGTTGATGAATCTGGCTCGCTTGGGCAACAAGTATTTGTCGGACAACGAGCCTTGGAAGAATCCGGATAAAGAGCGCGTAAAAACGATTCTGAATATTTCATTGCAGATCTGCGCAAATCTCAGCGTGCTGTGTGAACCTTTCCTGCCGTTTACAACGCAGAAACTTCGCGGCATGTTAAATCTCGGACAGATGAATTGGAACAATGCGAAGAATACAAATCTCCTCGCAGCAGGACATTCATTGAATGAGCCTGTGATGTTGTTCGCAAAAGTGGATCCGTTGTTGCTGAAGAAACAAATCGAAAAACTCGATCACATTCGCAAGCAGCAGGAAGAAGCGGAGAAACAATCAGCCGCAAGCAATCAGCAGTCTGCTGTGGCTGCAAACCCACTTGAACCGCAGAAGGACGTTACCACTTTCGATGATTTTTCGAAAATGGATATCCGCATCGGAACTATTCTTTCTGCCGAGAAAATGCCGAAGAGCGACAAACTCCTGAAGCTGGAAGTAGACACCGGAATCGATAAGCGTATTGTGTTGAGCGGAATTGCAAAGCATTACAAACCCGAAGACATCATCGGTCAGCAGGTAACAATTCTCGTGAATCTTGCGCCGCGCAAAATGATGGGCATCGAATCCAACGGAATGATTCTCATGTCGGAAAACGACAAAGGAGAATTGAGCTTTATTGCGCCAACGAAAACAAATCAGAATAACGGCAGTACGGTAAATTGACCGTGTGTAGGCCATTCATTCCGTCAATTTGTTAATTTGTAACTTGCGTACTGTGCAGGATAGGTTAAGATTCTGCAGTCCATTTAACTCGGTTAAGTAACGGGACATGAGCGGCGTATTCATAGTTTTATCCGGGCGTCTAGGATGACATTTTCCAGCTTACTTTTTCTAACTCTGGTTTGGCCTTTGTTCATGGTCATTTATTGGCTAATCGGAAAGCGCATAAAAAACGTATTTCTGTTGGCATTCAGTTGTTTTTTTTACGCTTGGGGAGAACCTTTATTCATCTTTGTGATTCTCGGTACTACGCTGTTGGATTATTTCCTCGTCCGACAAATGGATCGTTCTGTCAATGTTCTTCATCGAAAAATACTTTTGTCAGTTTCGATCATCGTTAATGTAGGAATATTATTCGCCTGCAAGTACATGGGATTTTTCATTGACAATCTCAATGGTTTGCTGTCATTCACCGGTTCTGATGTGCAAGTATCCTGGACAGAACTGATTTTTCCTATTGGAATTAGTTTTTACACGTTCGAAACTATTACATACGTTGTTGATGTATACCGACGAGTACATAAACCGCTCACGAATTTTTTCGATTATCTTCTCTACATCATCTGTTTTCCCAAGCTGATAGCAGGTCCGATTGTCAGGTATAAGGATATTGCCGATCAAATTGTGGATAGATCGTCATCTGATACAACAGATATGAAGCTTTCAGGTTTTTATACTTTTTGCTTCGGATTGGCGCGTAAAGTATTAATCGCTGACACCATGGGTGCTGTAGCGGATTCAATTTATGGTGATGTGAGTACAGGTGCCGGTGCCGTTAATGCGTTGGATCTTACCACATCTGCAGCGTGGATTGCTGCGATTGCTTATTCATTTCAGATCTATTTCGATTTCTCCGGTTACAGCAATATGGCTATCGGGCTGGGGAAGATGATGGGTTTCAGGTTTCCTGAAAACTTCAACAATCCCTATATGGCGGAAAGCATTACCGACTTTTGGAAGCGTTGGCATATCAGTTTAAGTTCATGGATGCGTAACTATTTGTACATACCGCTCGGCGGTAATCGTGTTCGAGTGCCGAGAGTGTATTTGAATCTTTTGATCGTGTTTGTTCTTTCAGGTTTCTGGCATGGCGCTTCGTGGAATTTTATTGTGTGGGGATTGTGGCATGGATTCTTTCTTGTGCTTGAGCGTATGTTTTTGTTGAGATGGACTGCACACATCGGTCGAATAGGAAGAGTTTTATTCACGTTTAGCATCGTTGTGTTGGGTTGGGTAATGTTCAGAATTGATAATGTCGCGAAGGCAGTTGAATATATCTGCGCAATGTTCGGCGCAAACAATTCGATGGTCAGTTGTAATCTCGGGAAACTACAATGGTTTTACGGTACACTTGCAGTACTTTTCAGTTGGTACTGTTTTTCCAAAAGATTCACGCGTTTTCAATCGACGTTAATTGCAGATACAAAAACTTTAAGTGAACATTTATGGCTCACTCCGGCAAGTCTGCTCTTATACTTTTTCTCAATTGCAGTTCTCGCCGGTGGCTCATTTAATTCATTCATTTACTTCAGATTTTAATGGAACAAAGATTGAAAAAGCTGCTTCTGTTTATAATCGCGTCAGTTCTGCTCATACCGCTGATTCAGTTCAGATTTCATTGCATCACAGAAAGAAAACTCGGAGGATATTCAATGCATCAAGGAGAATTGCAACCGCAACTTAGCGACACATCCTGGCTTGACGGTTCTTTTCAAACTGATTTTGAAGTTTGGTACAAGTATAATTTCGGATTCAGAAATACTTTTGTGCGCTTCAATAATCAGATCAATTACACCGTATTTGATACATGCATTGCTTCCGACATGGTAGTCGGCAAGAACGGATTTCTATTTTATAGAAACTACTTGACCGCTTATTGCGGTCAAGATTATTCCGGTGATGAATACATTTCGCTTAATGCCGCGAAAATCAAGGAACTTCAGGATACACTTCATAAACATGATATCACATTGATTGTAGCTCTTGCTCCGGGACCGGCTTCTTTCTTTCCGGAGTTTGTCCCTGACGACTATTCATTAAAATCCGGAGTTACCACATACTCACGTTTGACCTCAATACTGAAAAATTCGGGAGTAGATTTTATTGATTTCAATAAGTGGTTTAGTATTATGAAAGGCTCGTCAAGTTATCCTTTGTACACGTTATCGGGAACGCATTGGAGTTGCTTCGGCGCGGCGCTGGCAGCTGATAGCCTTGTAAAATATGTTGAAGCGAAAAGGGCAATTCAATTGCCCACGCTGGAAAAATCCGGATTGGAGATTTCCCAATCTCTTCGCTTACCGGATAACGACATTTATGCGGTCGCTAACCTATGGCAGGATTACATTCCGCAAACCGTGGCTTATCCCAAGTGGCAATATGTGGCGAGCGGGAGTGAGCCACCATTAAATCTGCTTGCAGTTGGAGATAGTTATTTTGATGTGATCCTGTATAATACGGACCTGCGCTATAAATGCTTTAAGAGTATTGATTTTTGGTCTTATAATTCGGTAGTTTTTAATGCCAATGGTGATTTAGTGAATCAGGCTTGCGATTTATCTGCAGGGGATGAAATTCAGAAACATCAGGTTGTTTTATTAATTGCTACTGAAGCTAATTACGGCGCCATGTATTGGGATTTTGTAAATGAGGCACATCAATATTTCTGTTTGGGCAATAAATCTATGCCGGATCCGCAATTGAAAAGTAAACGTGTCGGTATAATCCGTGATCAAAAATGGTTCACTTTGCTCAGGATAAATGCACAGAATGAAAATATCTCCGTTGACTCGACATTGAATCGCACGGCGCGCGCTTTGTTGAATCAATAGTCATGGTTTAAAGTACTATTGTTTTATCGTCATCTATTTATTTTACTGCTTATCTCTTTTTCGTAGCTTAGTTCAATGATCACTCGCTTGTTTTTACTCAGTACCGCAACGTTGTTTTTCACAACCTGCACACCTGATCTTTCCAATCCTGATCCTCAACCGGGAGAAGCGAATTTCTCAAAGTCTATCGCTATTGGCGGAGATTTTCTCGCAGGTTATCAGGATGGTGCGTTGTATCACGACGGACAGGATCGTAGTCTAGCCGCGTTGCTCGCACGACAATTTGAACTCACAGGCGGCGGAACATTCACTCAAAATCATCTCGGCGATCAAACCGGAATCGGACTCAATTCTAAACCTTGGGAAAGCTGGTTCGTAGGTGCTTCTCATTTGGGATGGAGAACCGATTGCGAAGGCGTTGTTTCTCTCGGACCGATTAAAGATTCGGTGTCCGCTTCACAGGCTGCATTGATTTTTGCGAACGCGTATTCCGCAGCCAATTGCAATTTCGCTGTGCCGTTTGCGCGCTTCAGCGATTACACAGCTCCTGCATTCGGAAGTTATCCATCTTACGGAACAAATCCGTTTTACCACCGGATTGCATCTGCTCCCGGAACATCTACAATGCTCGGTGATGCTGTGAATGCAAACGCAACTTTCTTCTCTGCATGGATCGGCATGGAAGATATTTTCGAATATGCACGCAACGGCGGATACGGTGTGAATATTGCTCCGGCAAGTACGTTTGCATTGTATCTCGACACGATTCTCTCTTCTCTAACTGCCAACGGTGCAAAAGGTGTTATTGCAACGATTCCTGATTTCCGTGAGTTCCCGTATTACACGCTTGTACCATGGAACGGCGCTGAATTGACAGCTTCAAAAGCAGATTCTCTCAATGACATTTACGATGTATCAGGGTTACCGCACATTCATTTTCGTGAAGGCAACAATGGTTTTGTGATCAACGACATTAATGCTCCAAGCGGCGTGCGTCAGATCCGACGTAACGAATACATAACACTCGGCGTTCCTTTGGATTCCATGAAATGCAACTTTATGGGAATTCTGTTTTCCACTATTCCGAATCGCTATGTAATCGACAGCACGGAAGCTGCATATCTTGATATGAACATTGCAGCATACAATGCAGTGATCATTCAGAAAGCAGCGCAATACGGATTGGCACTCGCAGATATGCGCGGTTATTTCCGCAGCGTAAGTGCAGGGATTGTTTGGGACGGAGTGGAAATGAATTCAACTTTCGTCAGCGGTGGATTCTATTCCCTCGACGGATATCACCCGAATCAGAAAGGTTATGCCTTAATCGCAAACGAATTTATCTACGCCATCAACTCCAAATACGGAGCAACAGTTCCTACACTGAATTGTCCCGATTGCAACGGTGTGCTGTTCCCGTAGTTCAATAAATAGCAATTCGCGTTATAGCGAGATTCTGGTCATCACGAGGAACGAAGCGATCTCATCGCAAATTTCCTGCTCAGGGAAATTACCAATCATCGCACAAAAAAAATAGATCGCACATTTCCGTGCGATCTATTGTCTAATGTCTACCGTCTAAAGTCTAGTTCACAACTACGCTCTTCGTCCACACACTCTCTCCATTCGTTACGCTGAGCATGTAAACTCCTGCCGGCAACTCTGAAGTATTGATGGTTGTTGTTCCGTCAAAGTCTGCTGCTTGTGTGCTTACCAATTGTCCCATTGAATTGTACAATTCAACACGATAATCGTTTCCTGCAAGACGTGATGTGTTTACATTCAGATTTTCATCAGCCGGATTCGGATAAACATCAATCAATGACGGAAGTGCAGGAAGATCATTGATGCCGATTGCAGTTGTGTAGAAACAATCCAAAGGATCGCCGCACAACAGATGCACAAGGAAGTTACGTGTGATCACCAAAGTGGTATCGTAATGCGGAGCGCTGCCAACATGCGGAACGTGATCTTCTCCTTCATATGTTTCGAAGCAATGTGTAATTCCCATTTGCGTTAATCTTGCATCAACGGAATATGATCCGTCTACTCCAAGAAGCGGATATGTTCCGAGCAAGTAAATTGTTGCTGACCCATAAGGAACAGTTCCGTCCTGATCACCGTGAAATAACATTGCCGGCTCATCTCCGGGATGAATCCAAGCTGTGTCTCCCAATGCGCCTGCAATGTTGATGACTGCACGTACATCGGATGAATATCCGGGATGACCGCTTAATCCTGCAATGCCTCCGTGTAAACCGTATTGACCTGTGGTATCTGCCCAAGCCGGAAACTCTGCTTGCTCATCGAGATATGCAACGTGCAACGCCATGAATCCTCCTGCAGAAACACCGGCGAAGAAAATATTTGAAGTGTCAACTCCGTAAGTATTGCCGCCAACTGAATAATTTTCTTTGAAGAAACGTACTGCTGCTTTTGCATCATGCACTGCGCGCATTACAGCTTCCGTAGCATCGGTACTGTCCGGCCCCGGGAAAGGGAAATTCGTCATACCAACACGGTAATCAATTGAAGCAACAACATAACCCATATCTGCCCAATCATTACAAAGCTGAATTACATCACCTCCGGTTTTTGATCCGCCAAGGAAGTTTCCTCCGTGTGCAAGAATTATCAACGGCCGTTGTGTTGCAGTATCTCCTTTCGGCATCCAAACATCCATCTTCAATGTGATGGCACTGTTGTTCATTGTAACGTTAGAACCGTACGTGATATTCGAGATAACTGTATCGTCGAAAACAATATCGCGGTAACGTAATCCTGTACATGGTGTTTGCGCCTGAACAGAGCCGGCTGCAAGAAGTGTTGATAATGCGAAAAGTGTAAAGATTTTTTTCATTGGGGAAACGGTTTATAGATGAATCAGAACATGTAGTTGATCGCAAATCCCGGAGCAACCAGTCGCGATTTATACGTGCCTGTGAATTGTGTTTCTAAGTTAGTATCTGTACGTTTCATGCCTTCCACAAAAAGACAGGAAAGATCAAGCGTGAAATTCTTACTGATCACGGCACTCAATCCGCATGTTAAACCGATACGATCTGCATCAGGTGTTTCCGGAGTAAGATAGCCGTCCTGCACAGGCGATTTATCAAAGTAAGTTCCGCCTCGAACTGTGAAACGACCGTTGATTTGATATTCCGCACCGATTCGTGCAATCCATGAATTGCGATACTCACGTGCTGAAGCAATGTCTGCAAGTTTATCCGTGTTGTCAGCGAAATCAATACGCAACGAATCATAACTGCTCCATCCGATGTAATTGAAATCCGCCGCATATTTCCATCTTCCATTAGTGCAACCGATTCCTGCATTGAAAACTTGCGGCAGTTTCAATTCTGTATTAAACGTTGTAGTCGGGAAATATTCCGCCAATGAAGAGGGCACTGTAAATTCAGCACTTCCTGATTCCACATTCACCGTAACGGAAGAACGGTAACTGATACCCGCACTCCACAGATCATTCGCACGGAAATAAATGCCCACATTGTATCCCATTCCGCTTGCATCACCGTCAAGAACTCCATCTCCGTATTCTGCAGACTGATTCTGCACAGGCACTCCTTTTCTCAATGAAAATCCTCCCGTTGCATAAACAAATCCTGCACCGATTCCGATTTGGTCTGTTACCCGAAAAGTTACAGTCGGTTGAATAAAAATCGTTTTCAGATTAATTTCCCGAATGAGAAATTGTCCTTTCCAATCATCGGGCCATTGAGCTCGCGAACCGAAAGGCGTGTAAACACCAATGCCGGCAGCCCATCTGCCAAATCGATAAGCAGCATACACTTCAAACGGAGTTCCTGTGTTGTGCACCATTTCCGCAGCGTAAATTCCCGGTGAAGGTTCAAGATAAACTGTACGCGGTTTCAGCAATGAAATTCCGGTATTCACCGTCAACTTACGATCCAGAAAAATTCCTGCTCCCGGATTAAAGAAAATGTAAGATCCGTCTGTGAGCAATCCGGTTCCGGTGTGCCCCATTCCCAATTGACGCTGACCTTGCGCGTTAATCTGAAATCCGCCCGCGTTCAATTGCAGGGAAATCACAACTGCCCAAAATGTAATAAGTGCCCGAAGCATCATTTTCAAATGTAATGATTGCTCTTCAGATTTCCACAGACCTTGAAAAAATCAGCGTCGGATCACTACTGTTCGTGCCACTACGTTCGCTCCGCTCCGAATTTGCAAACAATAGACTCCGGGAGTATAGTTGCTCACATCAACCACATGATTTCCGTTTACATCTTTAGCAGCGTAAACAGGTTGTCCAAGCAAGTTGATCAGCGTTACGGAATATTTGTCACCGGCGACATCAGGTTCGACGCGGAATGATTCATCAGCGGGTACAGGATAAACTTTGTACCCGAAACAGATTCCCGGATTTTCACCAACTGACGTCGTAGTGTCAATAACCAGAAACGACCCCATCATACCATCGTCCTCATGATGAAGCAAGTGACAGTGATACATGTAAGGAACAGAGTCGTCTGCGAAATTTTCAAAACGTGTAATGAAACGGACACTGTCGCCCGGCGGAACCAGTACAACATCTTTCTGACCACGCAGATGCGAAGGCGGCGGATTACCGGCAATATCCAGAATGTAAAATTGAACATCGTGAATATGGAACGGGTGTGCCACCATTGTTTTGTTATGCAACGTCCATACTTCAGTTGTGTTGAGGTAAACAATTTCATTGATGGAATCCATTTCAAAAAACTGTCTGTTAATCGCAAACGGACCTGCCGCCGGATTCGGTTGCATCATCATTTCTGTCAAAGTGTCGAGCTCAAAATCACGATACATTGTTGCGTTGGCTTCCGGTATTGGATTATTAGAGATAAGTGCCTGTGGAATCGCAGTTATCGGATTAGATGTAGGCGCTCCAACAACAAGATTGAGCAGATTGAAATCCGCGCCGTTCAAATAATTGAGATAATAATCCGTAATCTGATTAACCGCGTCACCCACAGAATCAGCGCCCATGTATCCATGCGGCAACTCAGATCCGTAACTCATCAGATAAACAGAGTCGTTCTGCAACGCTGCAAGGTCAACCAGAATTTCCGCACGTTCACCATTTCCTAGAATGAGTCTGTTCATGGTTACTGATGAATCCAGCAATCCTCCGTCTCCACCGATTACAGAGAAATTCATGTTGTTCGAAAAACCGATCATGAACGTACGGTCAGATGAGCCGTTCAATAATCGCAGACGTACTACTTGAGCGGGAACGTTTACGTACGCATCAACAGTTGCATTTACCATTGGTACTGTATCGAATGCTGTTGCAATTGCAATCTGATTGAATACATCAAACGCTTTGGTTTGAATCACTAACGGGAAATCATCAACGCCGTACGTTCGCGGCAACGCTAATGTAGATTCAATGCTATCCTGAATAATGATAACACCTGCAAGACCGCGTGAGACCTGCGGATCTGTTCTGCCTTCTCCGTGTGGGTGATACCAAAATAATCCGGCGTTATTCATAATCACGAACTGCGGACTCCATGTAGTATTCTGAAGAATAAGTTGGTGTGGACCACCATCATCCATTGCAGGAACATGCAATCCATGCCAGTGCATTGTGGTGGAGTTTCCGCTTCCTGTCAAATTGTTGGTTACGTTCAACGTAACAGTATCGCCTTTGGTCATGTAGAGCGTCGGGCCAAGAATAGGACCGTTGATGCCATATGTAGGAGTGTTGATGTTGGGCCAGAATTGCGTGGTTCCGTTCTGCACGTTCAGATTGTAAACCGGACCATTCAACACGGCAGGAACAAGCAGAGGATTCTGAGCGAAAGAAATTCCTCCGCTCAGAATCATGCTGCAAATGAAAAGTACTTTTTTCATTGCGGTATGTGATTAATAGTTAGTGTGTAACCTGCAATGGTGCGTTGCTGGTTTGTCCTCCACCAGTTACGCGAATCATGTAACTGCCGTTGGCAAGATTGGCAGTGTTGATAGCGCGGCGAACAGTTCCTGCCGCTTGAGTTCCGTTGTAAACGCTCTGCACTACTTGTCCGTTGAGGTTAACAATATCCACCGTGATTTCTGTATTGGTGGAAGTAGTAACGTCAACATTAACAACATCATTGGCCGGATTCGGGAATACCTGAACATCAGATACAGGTGAAACAATCGGGTTGATTCCTTGAGGACTCAATAGATTCAGAATGGAATCACGCATGATCGTTGTGTCACTTGTTGTGAAATTTTGTGTTACCCACATTACGCGATGATCCGTTCCGCCTACAAGAACTACAGTCGGCATTCCGAATCCCCCATAGTATGCAACCTGAGTGGCTCCGCTGTCCATAGGTGCATATAGCGGAAGATTGTTATTTACAACCCAAGAAGACGAATACGAACATGTTGTGCTGTTGGTATAAGGAAAAGCGTACGCTTTGACCATACCGGGATAAGTTCCCATTACGTTGTTCGCCATGGCTTGAATTTTCTGAGCAGGTGGAGGGCAAGATCCGCAATTCGCCATATAGTAAAATAACACAACTGCTTTTCCGGCGTTGAGATCACTATAGAGATCAACAGAATTGTTGTTGCAATCAACGCCACTGAATTGCATTGCAGTTTGTTGTGCGTTAATACCGAGGGTTGCAGTTACGAGCGCTGCCGAAAAAATGAATTTTCTGAACATTTTATTTTGGAATTAAAATTTACAATTGAGTATGCAGTATCACAACTGCATGAATAGGTAGCGTTTACGATACGCAACCTAAATTCTCAGATTGTTATTGCACAGAAAAATCGACAAAGGTCCGGATCGCTGGGGAGGTCCGGTGTCCCATTCAGAATCGAGACTGATAACATAGACACGCTCTGCATATAATTGTTGCGTTTTATTGAAAAAACACAAGAAGAACTTTGCAGATTCAGGAGCGTGAATTACATCTCCGAACGCGTGGGTCTGTGTAACAGAAAATTTCAGTTGCACATCTTCGCAACAGTTGTCTTTTCGGGGCTTGTTATCACAACAACATTTGCCATGCTTATCGTGCCCGAAAGAAACGTGATTCAGATAGGCCCCGCAAAAATGCAGATTCAAGGAAACCGCAGAAACGGAGACACTGTATACCAGAAGTACTGCTAATGCAAAGAAGCGTTTCATCACTCTCAAATATATTAAACTTCAGGGCACGATCCTCAGGAAAATCGTGTTATTCCGCAGGTTCTAAATATTATATTTGTCCTACACCTCATAACCTCTATGAACATACTCGGTTTTAATGCTTACGGTCACGATTCTGCAGCTTCTCTGATCGTCGATAATAAAGTAGTTTTCGCTGTAGAAGAAGAAAGAATCAACCGTAAGAAGCATTATGGTGGTGTTCCGGAAGCTTCAATTCGTGAATGTCTTCGATATGGCGGTCTTAAAATGTCGGATATAGATCATGTCACATTTTTCTGGAAGCCTTCAATTTCATATGCGAAGATCCCGGTGTACATGCTCAAGTTCTGGGACAAGGTTCCGAATCTGATCCGCGAGCAGCGCGACTTTTCTGTAGAGGAGAATCTCGGAATGCTCAATTATCTTGGACACATGCGCAAGCTGCCGAAAACATTGCGCGCGATGTTTCCGAATGAAGAGATGAAATTCAAATTTCACTTGCTCGAACATCACATGTGTCACGCAGCAAGTGCATTTTATCCTTCAACGTATGATGAAGCTGCAATCTTCACAATTGACGGAGCAGGAGAGTGGACAACATCACTTCAGGCTGTCGGTCGCGGGAATAAAATCACGAAACTCGGAACAGTTGATACGCCATATTCACTGGGCGCATTCTATCAGGCAATATCACGTCATCTCGGATTCAAATTGATTGAAGGCCCCGGTAAATTGATGGGACTTGCATCTTACGGTCGTCGCGATACTGCTGTGTACAAAAAAATGAAAGAGTTGGTGAAGCTCACGGATGCGGGCGGTTTCGCTCTCGACATGAGTTATTTCGCTTATCACTACACGCGTAAAAGCGGAGTGAGTAAGAAATTCACGGACGCTTTCGGCCCTTCTAAAACACAAGGTAAAGACTGGACAGAACATGAATTGGATGTAGCGAGCGCTGCTCAGCAGATTGTAGAAGATGTTATTCTTCATATGACGCGCAGTTTGCGAAAGAGAACCGGTCTCAACAGCCTCTGTATTGCGGGAGGAGTTGGTTTAAACTCGGTTGCAAACGGTCTCATTGCGAAGCACGGTGTATTCGACAACATTTTCATTCAACCTGCTGCCGGCGATTCCGGCACTGCAATGGGAAGCGCATTGTTGTACAATCACCAGTATCTCGATCGTAAGCGAGAGTTCGTAATGGAAACCGCATTCCTCGGACCGGGCTTTGACGATAACGCCTATGAAGCAGCGCTGAAGAAATCCAATCTGCCTTGGAAAAAAACCGAAAAGAATTACGCTGCATTTGCTGCGAAGAAACTCGCGGAAGGAAAAATTCTTGGATGGTATCAGGGGCGAATGGAATTCGGTCCGCGTGCTTTAGGAAACCGCAGTATCATTGGCAGTCCTGTAGTGCAGAACATGAAAGAAGTTTTGAATGCGCGTGTGAAGTTTCGTGAAGGATTCCGTCCGTTCGCTGCAATTGTACTCGAAGAAGATTGCGGTAAATATTTCGATTGCGCTTTCCCGAATCCATACATGCTGTTGGTTTACAATGTAAAGCCGGAATATCTCGGGAAACTTCCTGCAATAACCCATGTTGATAACAGTGTTCGAATTCAAACTGTGAATCAAACTGAGAATCCTGCAATGCGTGAATTGCTCGAAGCATTCAAGAAAGAAACAGGTTATTCTGTGTTGGTGAATACTTCATTCAACATCAAAGGCGAACCGATTGTGTGTACGCCTGAAGAAGCAGTAGACAGTTTCGAACGAGCGGATATGGATTATCTCATTATGGGTAACTACGTTGTTGCAAAGCAGAACGACGCCGTTTCATTGGATTTGCTTTAAGAAAGCACGTTTTTAGCTGAGAATACACGATTCAGTATTAGCCTCGAGTTTTGTAACTTGCATGTTCCAAATCCTCAGGCAATAATGAAACAGTTTTTTACTACTCTTTGCTTCGCATTATCTTGTCTTGCTGTCAACGCTCAGTTGAACGGCAATTACACTATTGATTTAAGCGGCACAGCAACTGCAACAAATTATCTATCCGTAAATGCAGCGGTTTCCGATCTCGCAACAGGTACACGTACTGACGGAGGACCTGTAAATGGCCCCGGCGTTTCCGGACCTGTAACATTGCGTATCGTAACCGGCACAGGACCTTACAATGAACAGATAACTTTTCCTGTTATCACAGGTGCGTCTGCAACCAATACCATTCGTTTAACGGGCGGACCGGGGCGTGAAATGATCATGTTCACCGGTACAACAACAGCAGATCGTCAGGTAATAAAGCTCAATGGTGCGCGTCATATCATTCTTGACAGTCTTACCCTTGTCAATAACGATGCATCCTTCGGGTTCGGGGTGCACATCACAAATAGTGCGGATAGTAACACAGTTTCCAACTGTAACGTGATTGTTAACGCTGCAAGCACGAGTGCTAATTTCGCCGGTATTGTTATTGGGGGGACAACTGTTACTACAAACGGGGATCACGGTGACGACAATCTGATTCAGAATAATTCTGTTACAGGAGGCTACTACGGAATTTCAATGCGTGGTTCAAGCACTACTATCTTCAATCAGCGCAATCGCATTATCGGCAACACCATTCAGGATGTTTATTTCTATGGGGTGTATTGTATTTATCAGAACCTCCCTGAAATTTCACGCAATACAATCAGCGTGCGGGCAACGGCAACAACCAGTGCATATGGAATTTATTTATCTACAGCGGATCGATTCATTATTAATCGTAACCGAGTGATTTCCTCGGGTATTTATGGAATTTATCTGGTCACAGCCAATTATCAGAATGCGGCATCCACATCTCGGGCATCAGTGACAAACAACATGATCGGCGGTTCATTCTTATCTACAACACCATACGGAATTTACGCAACAACGAATACTACCAACGTTGATTTCTTCCACAATTCGGTTTCGATGACTTCCGGCAATGGACGTTGTATGTATATCCTTGGCGGATCCGGAAATGATGTACGCAATAATTCTCTGGCGTACTTCGGTTCAACCACAGGGTACGCACTCTATATCACACAAACAACTTACGTTTCATCAGTAGACTACAATAACTTTTACGCACCGGGCTCTTCTAATTTCATATACATCGGAGCAGCTTACACAACTGCAACATTCATTGGTGGTGGAGGTTTTAATACCAATTCACGTCAAGGTGATCCCGGTTATGTCAAT
>JBJOKQ010000049.1:0-17132 GCA_046046005.1 Bacteroidota bacterium
GGCGAACCGGAGAAGTGCATGCAATATGCAACTGAGTTGACCGAAGGCGTTCGCGCATTGGATCAACTGGTGCCTGAGTTTGATACTTTGCAACTTTCGCCGGGTACATTGCAATTATCTTGGGAGAATTGGTCACAACGAATTGATACGACCGAAGGCGGACCGAATCGTGCACCGAAGTTTCCTTTGCCTGTAAACTATTTGTACCTGTTGCGCTATTCACATTACTCGGAATCAGAATCAGCACGGCAACATACTTTGTTGACATTGGATAAAATGGCGATGGGGGGAATTTATGATCACGTTGGTGGTGGATTTGCCCGTTACTCAACGGATATGCTATGGAAGGTGCCGCACTTTGAGAAAATGCTTTATGATAATGCACAACTGATCAGTTTGTACAGCGAAGCTTATGGCGCAACCGGTGATGTATTTTACAGGAACGTAGTTCAGGAAACAATTGCGTGGGCAGAGCGTGAATTGTTGACGGTTGAAGGCGGTTTTTGTTCAGCATTGGACGCAGATTCTGAAGGCGAAGAAGGGAAGTTTTATGTGTGGAAGAAGGAGGAGTTGATGGCTGAATTGCAATCTGACTTCGATTGGTTTGCCGAGCTCTTCAACGTGAACAGTATTGGCTACTGGGTCGATCATCATCAAAATCAAAATGAAGGAAATTATATTTTGTTGATGCGTCAGTCGTACCAATCATTTGCGAAATCCCAAAGCTGGACATTAGATGAATTGATGCATCGTGTAACGCAGGTTAAGATGCAGTTGCTCAGTGCGCGCGGCAAGCGTGTACGTCCGGGATTGGATGATAAAGTGTTGTGTTCATGGAACGCCATGATGATTAAAGCGTATGCCGATGCCTGGAAGTTTTGCGGGGATGAAACGTATTTGTATTCTGCAATTAAAACGGCTCGTTTTATCAAGGAAAAAATGACGACGGAAACCGGGCGATTGCGGCATTCCTGGAAAAACGACAAAGCATCTGTCAACGGATTTCTCGAAGATTACGCTTTCGTAATTGAAGCATTCATCGCCTTGTATCAGACAAAGTTCGATGAAGCATGGTTGCTATCCGCACGTGATTTGACGCAGATTGTTCTTGATTCGTTTTCTGATTCTGCAGATCCGATGTTCTACTTTACTTCTTCGGATGATGCACCGTTGATTGCGCGGAAGAAGGAACTTTCCGACAATGTAATTCCTGCTTCGAATTCCGTAATGGCAAATAACCTTGCAATCCTTGGTCGTTACTTCGGTCGCGAAGAGTGGATGACACGGGCTGCGGAAATGTTAAAATGTGTGGAGGCGGAAATGATCAAGTATGGAGCAGGTTATTCTAATTGGTTGAATCTTGCACTTCATCAGATGTATCCGTCGAGAGAAGTAGTGATTGTTGGTAAACATGTTGATAAAACAACTGCTGAACTCAGGAAGCACTACCTGCCAAATGAAATCTTTGCAGGAAGCGTTGGTCATTCAGAAATTCCATTGCTGCACAACAGAACTGAGTCGGGTGAGGATTTGATTTTCGTATGCGAAAACAATACTTGTCATTTGCCGGTTAGCAGCGTGGAAGAAGCATTAAAGCAACTGAACTGATGTACCGCATGCAACAGAATGAACAAATTCAAGTCTGGTATTCATTCGGATTTTGTTAAGCGAGGCAGTATTGCTTTGATTGCAATGTTGTTGTCTGTTGTTGCATCCGCGCAGCTTTTTCAACCTGTGAATGACGATCCGTTCGGTGTTCCGGTTGCATTCAATCCGGATAGCGTGAAAGCGCAGCGTATTTCCGAAATCACGAGTAACTTCCAATACAAGCCTGACGGGAAAATCATTCAGGATAAAGGATTGCAGGAACATTTTCATTTCGACAAAGAAGGTCGCGTTGTATATTACTGGAGAACCCGTGTAAAGGGAATGGAGCCCAAAGCGATAGAACATGGGCCTGTTTATCGCAAAGGAAAAAAGATAAAAGACAACTGGACCGAATACAAATACACGTATTCATACGATACGCTTTTCATTTATTCGTATTACGATTCACTTTCCCGATTGAGTATCCGCCGTATGTGTGAAGGAGTTTATTATCACGCTTGGTATTACACTTATGATGAAGATGGCTTGGTGACAACGCAAATTCATTGTCGCGAGACCAATCTTGGAAGTTCCCACCGCGATTTTCGATTGGGAGCACAAACTGAAATTTCCAGGGAAGATTTCCGTTACGAAAAGTATTCTTCACGCTCAATAAAAAAGTTGAGCGTTAACGATGAAGGAAAGTCGTACAAGGAAACTATGTTGTATTTGGATGAGAAGGGCCGGGTTGTGGAGACACGCGAAGCATTTATGGCCGGAGGAATTCGTATTACCTGCGGATACGAATACGATTCACTCGGTCGTTTTCTTTCCTGTACATATTCTTCAAACGCCGGAGATCCTGTCAATGAATTGACACAATACAAATATGATTCACTTGGACGTATCGAATCAATAAGGCGTTTCCGCAATACAGTGCTCAAGGATGAGTTTTCTTACTTGTACGAAGGTGATGCCAA
The DNA here is from genome assembly GCA_046046005.1 of Bacteroidota bacterium. Classification (GTDB taxonomy): domain Bacteria; phylum Bacteroidota; class Bacteroidia; order Palsa-965; family Palsa-965. The sequence continues at coordinate 2,568 of JBJOKQ010000049.1, forward strand.
AGTAAGCTACGCGTATATCAATCGCCGGCACATTGATCAAGGCATCGACATTGTAAAGATGCAAGTCGTTCGTTACTGATCTACTTTGCCAGCCAGTTGCGGAAATCTGAAGCGCGTTCCCGACTTACAGTCACATCATCTTCCGGTTTAGGCTCAACGTTCACATGAAGTTTGCCGTTGAATCCGCTTTCTATATTGCGTATGCAGGATTTGCTCAGAATGAATTTTCTTCCTGAGCGGAAGAATGCGGATGGATCCAATTGCTCTTCCAGCTGCTCTAAAGATTGCGCGATGTGATATTTGTTTCCCGATTTAGTCTCGATGAAAACGTGCTTGTCTTCGGAAATAAACCACGCGATATCTGTTGTCAGAACTGGAATCCACTTGTCACCTTTCGAAACGAGAAAGCGTGTCAGGTAAATCGGTTTCTTTAACAGCAGTTCTTCCGCAAGTTCAGCAGTAAACAAATCACGATTTCCAAAATGCTGTTCGTATTTGGTTATTGCCGCATTCACGGCTTCCTGTTCAATCGGTTTCAGAAGATAATCAACACTGTTGAATTTGAACGCTCTTAACGCATAGTCATCGTATGCTGTTACGAAAATCACAGGCGAGAGCACTTCAACTTTTCTGAAAATCTCAAAACTCAATCCGTCTGCGAGCTGAATATCCATGAATATAAGATCCGGCGCACTATTGCTTTTCAGCCAATCGACAGCGCTTTGAACGGAATCGGCAGTTGCAAGAATCTTATAATCGCTCCGCAGATTGTGCAGCATTTTTTCAAGACGCCGTGCAGCAATTAGCTCGTCTTCTATGATCAGCACAGTTTTCATTCAGACAACAATGGGATTGATACGCGGAAAGTGGCTTCAGTTTCTTCAATGCGCACATCATCGCTTCCCAACAGGTGAAATCTGTGTCGCAGACTGCTTAATCCAAATCCACTGCTTTGTTCAACGGACATTTTCTTTTGCAGATTGTTTACAACCGAAAGTCTTCCGCTCGCATCTGCGCTTACCGTTAGATGCAAGGGTTGCGATGTGGAAATGATATTGTGTTTGATGGCATTTTCTACCAGCTGCTGTACGGCCAAAGCCGGAACTAATGCGTTGTTCAGTTTTTCGTCAATTGTTATTTCAGTAATAAGATTTTCACCGAATCGCATCTTCAATAGAAAAATGTAAGACTTGAGAAAATTCATCTCTTCGCGCAATGAAATGGTTTCCTTGTCGCTGCTCTGCAGAATATGTCTGTATACTTTTGATAATTGCTGCACATATTCAACCGCGCGCGTTTGGTCTTCTTCAATCAATCCGGCGAGTGTATTCAGTGAGTTGAACAGGAAGTGCGGATTCACCTGACTCTTGAGCGCTTCGTATTGAGACAATACCTGTTGACGTTTGAGCTCTTCCGCCTCAACTATGGTTTGTTTCCACATCGAAAAGAAATATACACACTCATAAATCACACTGATGATTATTGTGAATGTGAGTCCTGTAATCAGATTGCCGATCAATGCGGAAGTTGTTGGTCCTGTCGACATGAAGATCATTCCGAACATGACGCAATACGCAACTAAAATCAGCGAACTTCCTGCGAGACTTACCGCAAATTGTGCTGCAATTCGTTTTACGGTTTGCTCGTACGAAGGAAAACGATTCCGCATGCGAATCACCATCCATCGGTTCGCCTCCCAGATCAGAGCAGTTAGCAAAACAGAGTTCAGCACTAAAACGGTCAGTGAAATATCCGGACTCTGAACGGCTGATGCCAATCCGCCAATGATACCGGTAACCGGAATTCCGATTACTCGGAACCAGACATCATTCGGTTCTGTTTCGCAGCAGTTGTTATTCATCAGAATGTGATTCGGTATGATGGAATCAGAAGGAATCCCGTTTGATAAGTCGTCTTAATTGTGTTGTTGGTCTTATCGTAATCCTGAGTGAACATGTTTTTATTGTTCGTCAGATTCAACAATTCAATTGACCATTGTTGCGTCACATGTTTCATATTGAAGATATATCCGATTTTGAAATCAATTCGGAAGTAACCGCTGTAGCGTTGATCGTACGCTTTGCTGTAATCATACACTGCCATTCCTGCTGCGTTGGATGCTGTAAGGTCAATAGGAATATATCGTTTACCGCCTGCAGCATTAGTTTTCAAATCGAATGACAACGTATGCTTAGGTCCGAACTTGAATTCTTTCCCGCCGAGAACATTGAATACGTAGTTGCCGCTGAATGCCGACTGTCGCTCAATACCATCGCTAGGTGTAAAGAATGCCTGATACAACGACGCAGTGGCGAGAAAGTAATAGCCTTTGCTGTAGAATTTCTCGAGTGTGAATTCAAATCCAAGGTTGCGTCCTGTTCCGTTGTTCACCAACGAATCAATTCCCGGTGAACCGAAATCCGCTCCGTCGTTAAGAGCGGAGTAAATTGATGCGCGCTCCAATCCCGGAATGTTGTAGAGATATTGATAATAAACTTCAGCCTTGATACGCATCTGCGGTGCGAAGTTCCAATCCCACGCAATTACGTTGTGAAACGCTTTTGAATAGTCAACATTGGTGTTGGTCAAGGCATATTGTCCATTCGGCAATAAAGTCTGGTTGTAGTAAATGAAAATCGGCTGAATCTGACTGTGTAATCCGGATCCAATGCTGAGGGAATTTTTCTCGTTGATCTGCCACTTGAATCCCATGCGCGGCTCTACGGCCCACGATTCACTCAGATGCAGATATTGTCCGTGTATTCCGAGATTCAACGTAAGTTTTCCGGTGAAGCGATGTTGCCATTGTGAATACGCCTGAATGAGCATTGACTGATCTTCAACATCACGAATCAAGCGGAATGTAGTCGGATTGATCGCAGTAGAATCGCGCAGCATAACTGAAAACGATTCCCCCTGAAATCCGCTCTTTAATGTATTCTTGGCATTGAATTTTTTAACGAGAGCATAGTTCACATTCACTTTGATCTGATGGAAATCACTTCCGTAATTCGGCCAGAAGCTCATATCACTCCAACCGATGGAATCAACCTGAACATAGTTCTGTGCTCCTGTCACGCCTACATTTAATCGGCTGTAAGTTGAAGCATTCACAGAATACATGTGAGAGAATCCGATTACGCCCATGCGCGTTCCATAGTAAGTGTCGAAACCTCCGAGCGTATACAAATCGAGTTTGGTTGTGTCGGTTTCGCTATCCAGCAATTCGATATAACTCAATCCTCCGATTCCCCAGATGGAAAAGTCACCCGCTTTTTCAGTAGGGAAGTTCATTCGGAATGACAAATCCTGGTATTTCGGTACAGCCACTCCGGTTCCGAATTCAACACCGATTTTGCTGAACAATTCCAATGTAGAATAACGGTAATTAATCATGAACGATGAACCGCGCTTTTTCGAGATCGGACCTTCAGCACCGAATTCAAATCCGTTGAAACCGACTTGTCCCATGAATTCATATTTCTCATTGTTACCGTTACGCATTCTCAAATCGAATACACCGGAAAGCGCATTCCCGTATTCCGCAGGAAATGCACTCGTCATGAAATCAGAATTGCTCAGCACGTTGTTGTTCAAAATACTCACGGGACCGCCTGTACTTCCGAATGAGCCGAAGTGATTCGGATTGGGAATATCTATACCGTTCAATTTCCATAACAATCCCATTGGAGAATTACCGCGAATCACAACATCGTTTCTCGAATCCTGCGCACCGCTGATTCCTGCATAGTTAGCCGCCATACGTGAAGGATCTCCCAAACTACCTGCGTAACGTTGCGTTTCTTCAATGGTGAAGGAGCGCGAACTTACTGTCGCCATATCGTTCAACGGCTTTGATTTCTGGTTCTGATCTGTAATCACTACTTCATTAACAGTGTTTACGGATTCTTCCATTTCTATATTCAGAACAACTTCTTTCCCGGAAGTAAGAATTACAGTGGCACTTCGTTCCGTGTAACCCATGAAACGAAATACAAGTGTATGTCGACCGATCGGAACTTGATCGAAACGGAACGTGCCGTTTATGTCTGTTGTGGTTGACTTGGATGCAGCGCCGGTATCCTGCAGAATTACAAGAACTCCCGGCAAAGTGCTTTTACTTTGGTTGTCTACAATTGTTCCGCGAATCGTTTGAACAGGTGTTTGCGAAAAAACAGTTGTAATTGAAAGAAGGAAAAGAAATGTGAAGCTGAGGTAGCGCATAATCATCTTTGCATTGTGGGTTTTACGGCTTCAAAGTTCAACGCTTTTGTTTTTATGCGGATGATATTCTGACCGAACCGTAGTTTTAGGCGACTGAAACGTATTATTTCGCCGAGCGTTGAGGTCCGGGGTGGAATGTTTTAAGATAAAACGGAACGTAATAAGCAGTGTCTGCGAAGTCTTTCTTTGCAAAACGTTTTTCTGCGGGCAGAGCAAGATTCTTCGCAGACTGAATTCCTTTTTCCGAAAAAGATGCACCGGAAATAGTCTCCAGAAGATGTTTCGCTTTCAACATTCCGTCTCCGCTGAAAATTACCTTCTTGTCAGCTAATGAACTGATGAAATCAGATTCGTCAAGAACGATCGCTTCTGTTTCAAGAAGTTCTGTGAGATCAGTTGAGTAAAGTGAAGTGTAAACTTCCATTCTGCGTGCATCAATCATCGGACATAGTATTTCATCTTCTTGAGCTGATGAAATCATTCCCGAAGCCATTGCTTCAAGAGTTGGAACGGCGATCAGTGGAATTCCCAATGCAAAACAATAACCTTTAGCAGTTGAAGTTCCGATGCGCAATCCCGTGTATGATCCGGGTCCTCCGCTCACAGCAATTGCATCCAGTTGTTGTACGGAAACATTTGCTTCGAGAAGGACTTCATCACAGAAAACAGAAAGTAATTCTGCGTGGCGGTTCGGCTCCTGCTCTTCGCGATAACTCAGTATATTTCCATCACGCGAGAGCGCAACGGAACAAACTGCGGCTGATGTTTCGATGAGCAGTAAAAGTCCCATGATTTATTCTTCCACCACCGAGAGCTGATCTTTGCTGACCTTCTCAACTTTTGCGTTGTTACGAAGTAACGTACGAATCGCACTGTAAGGTGCGCTGATAATTTCATCGTTCTCCTTCAGTCCGGAAACAATTTCAATGTACATGTTGTCCTGTATTCCCGTTTTCACAGGAACAAGAATTGCTTTGCCTTCGCGATAAACGAAAACACATTCTATCGGCTCATCGGATTTTTCATTTTCTTTGTTCTTGTTGTCCTTAACAACAACATCGGTTGATGTTTCTTCTTCAGGCGGACCTTCTTTTCCGTAATTCAACTCTTTTCCTTTTGATGATGTACTTGTGTCTGTTCTTGTGGTTACGGATTGAATAGGAACCGTGAGAACATTCAGTACGCGCTTGGTTTGAATGTCAACAGTTGCAGACATTCCCGGGAGGAAAGGATAACGTTCCGGATGTTCAGGATCCAGCAAATCCTGATACGATTCACGCAGAATACGAATCTTTACCTGGAAGTTGGTTACCTGATCGGTTGATAATCCTAATGTGTTTGCAGAGTTGGCAACTTCCGTTACAATTCCTTTGAACTTGCGGTTATCGTGCGCATCTACTTCCACATACGCGGTATCGCCTTCGTGAACACGCAAAATGTCGTTCTCGTTTACATCAACAAGAACTTCCATTTCAAGAAGATTCGCAAGACGCATAATTTCCGTTCCTTCCATTTGAGCAGTTCCTACAACACGTTCTCCTTTTCTCTTGTTGAGTTTGGATACCGTTCCACTTACCGGTGCATAGATTGAAGTCTTCGCGAGGTTATCCGTAGACTCTTTCAATGATGCTTCTGTACTTCTAACATTGAAATCCGCACCGCGAACCGCTTCCGTAGCTGCTGCAACATCTGCTTTGGATGATTCGTATGTGGCTTTTGCCTGATCAAATTCAGCTTGAGAAACAGCGCCTTGTTTCAAAAGTTTTTCTGTACGATTAAACGCAGCTTCTGCATTCACAAATTGTGCTTTCGCTTGTTCCTGTCGCGCTTGGCTGTTTGCAAGATTTGCCTTCGTGCTGTTCAATGTTGCCTGCATGCGTTCAACTGCTGATTGATAAATCACAGGATTGATACGCAACAGAAGATCGCCTTTCTTAACGGTGTCTCCTTCTTTCACATTGAGTTCCACAATTTCGCCGGGAACATCAGAGCTGATTTTAATTTCCAACTCAGGTTGTACTTTACCGCTCGCGGATACAACTTCGGTGATGTTTCTGCGCAGTACCGTTTCAGTGGAAACTTTCGTTGTGCTGTGGCCGGATCCTTTAACGATCACAACAACTGCAATCAGAATAGCTACAAGAATTCCGCCGATGATTAATAAACGTTTCATGTTGTGTTTATCAGAATGTGATAGGATTTCCTTTATAATATTCAAGCACTTTCAAACGGAAGATGTAATCGAACTTCGCCTGAAGCACATCCGATTCCGCTTTCGCTAACCGGTTTTTAGCATTCGTATAATCAATGGTATTCACCGATCCTACATTGAATTTCTCTTCCGTATACTTGAATGCTTCTTCTGCGGCACTAAGTGCAGATTGCTGCGCACGATATCTTTCCAATGATGCTTTCGCATCAGCGTGTGCCTGCTGAATATTTTTGAGTAGATTCTGTTTTGCAAGATCGGAGTTCAATTGCGCATTCTGATATTGTACCTCTGCACGTTGAACATTGGAATTTACCTGCAATCGATTGAAAATCGGAATCGTCAATTGTACGCCAAAACTTTGGTTGAAGTTGTTGTCCAACTGTTCTCCGAAAGGAACAATTGCATAGTTGTAATCGATTCCCGGAACAAGTACAAAGTCTCCGCCAGTTGTTACACCAACCGTATCTACGCCATTCACTACCGGTGTTGTAGTTTGACGTGCTCCTGAATATCCTGTACCAAGAGAACCTTGCAACGTAAGTGTAGGACTCATCGCGCCTTGAGCAACATCAACACCTTTCTCTGCGCCTTTGATGCTTGCATCCGCTTGTTTGATGGAAGGCTGAATATTCTGCGCTGCTGCGAATATCTGTTCAGGTGTTTCGCTCAGGATACTTTCATTCGGAACATTGAGATCAGGACGAACGATTTTGAATCCTGCAACTGAATCCAGGTTCATCAACTGCGTTAATGTCAGATATGCCATCGTGACATTGTTCGATGCATTAACAACGGCAACTTCTTCCTGCGCTAATTGTGTTTGAAGATCCAATAAATTTCCTCGTGCAGCTGCTCCGGCATTCACCAGTTTCTGTGTACGATCAACTTGAGATTGCGTTAAACCTTTCTGCTTTTCTGCTATGGTAAGTTGATCTTCGGTGAACAGTATGTTGAGATACGCACTCGCGACGTTCATTGAGATATCATAACGTGTCTGATCAACACCGAAACGACTTGCTTCCAGATTGTATTTGTTCTGCTGTACAGTGTTGTAATTCTGCAAGCCGTTGAACAATGTTACGTTACTACTCACAAAGAAATTCTGGTTCAGAACACGATCATTTACGAATGTATTCGTGAAACGGTCAATTGTTTGTCCGTATTGGTATGTGTGAGCTGCTCCTGCATTCAGATTCGGAAGCATTTGCCCTTTGCTTGCACGCAGATTGATTTCACTCATGCGCACATTGAGTTCCTGCATCTGTACCTGAAGGTTGTGCACCTGCGCGTAGGCAATGCATTCCTGCAGTGTCCACGGGCGACTGTTATTATCCGGCCAATTGTTGTGAATGGAGTCAGCGGCAACTGGAACAGAAGGTCCGCCTTGTGCGTGCCCGAAGGCAGCGAACATCATCAGCGGAAGAATGAGTAAAATACAACGGGTTGTTTTCATTGGTCTTGGAACGCACAAAGTTACCTAAATGTGAATGATTGGCGACAGTTACTACCTTTGAAGTGTTGAATTTCCTCGCACATTTCTATTTGTCAGGTAATGACAAGGGCTTACGGATCGGTAATTTCATTGCCGACTCCGTAAAAGGCAATGGTTTTAACAATTGGGAAGACCCGGTGCGACGAGGTATCCTCCTTCATCGGCACATTGATCAGTTCACGGATTCGCATCCGGTTGTCATTCACACAAAGAGTCTTCTGCACCCGTATTTTCATCATTATTCCGGTGTGGTTTCTGATGTTTATTACGATCATTTTCTGGCTGCAAACTGGGCTGAATTCTCTTCTGTTCCGCTTGCAGAGTACGCTGCAGAAATTTACGCTGGAATGAAAGCCGAAGTCGCTACTTTTCCTGAACGACCGGCGCAGATGTTGCCTTTTATGATCAGTAACAATTGGCTTTGTGCCTATGCAAGCATTGACGGAATTGATGCCGTAATGCGAGGAATGGCGCGACGTGCAAAATTTGAATCGGGAATGGAGAAGTCGGGCGAAGTTCTACGATTGAAGTATACGGAATTGGAAGCTGATTTTCGGGAGTTCTTTCCCCAACTTCAGGATTCTGTTAACGATTTCCTGATCAAGTATACAAAAGCGTAACAGTGTTATAACGCCGTCTTGTTTTCGTGGTAATAGCGCGGTAATCCAGTCTTGCGATTTTTGTACAAACACCAATCACATGGAAATGTTATCCCTGATTCTATTGTTGTGCATCGCAGGATTAATTCTCGCAGGAATGATCTTGCCGGTTGAGTTTCATATCGCTGATCCGGAAGATCCTTTTGAAGATGAACGCGCAATGTATGAGGAGAGTCTGACGGATATCCACGCCGCAGGCAAAGCTGCAAGAACGTCGGCGATATAGTGAACACGTTGCTGTACGAGTAAAGCAGATGTTATTATCGCTGCTGAAAACACGGCGATACGAAGTTTCTGCGAACGTGTAAGGAATCCGATAATCAGAATGGTTGCAACGTGCCCCGAGAAGAACAGATCTTTCAGATTGGGTCGCCCGTTGTAAAACGTGAGTTTCAGAAAAGGATCTTCCAGCGGAATAATGTCCGGTGAAGGTTCCAGCGGAACAATGAGCAGGAAAGTTCCCCGCAGAAATTGCATAATAGTGTAAGCAATCAGCAAGCGGAAAATACTTTCAGGAGATTTTCTGAATTGATATAGCGCAAACAGAACGCTGGTATACGTTAACGCGAAAATCGCAATAGAGAAGTCAGTCGGGGCGCCGAGCAATTCCCTTGCCCATGACTCAATAACAAATCCATTGCGCTTCTCTGTCCATTCCAAAGTGAAGAAAACGAAAGCAAACATAGCCGCCATCGCCACTCCGAGAACGTAAAAACGCTTTCTCGAATTACGATATGAAAAAACTTCCTTCCAAGTCGGCTCCGACATTGTTACAGGCTCATCATTTCTTTAAGCTTCACAGCTTGCCTGCGGGATATTTCCACAGATTCTCCGCCTTTGAGTTTTACCAGTAATCCGCCGTTAAACCAGCTCTCAATATTTTCTATCCATTGCAGATTGATAATATGCTTTCTGCTCGCACGGAAGAATGTTTTGTTGCTCAAACGCTCATCGAGATAGTTAAGTGAACGTAATATCAATGGTCGTTGTGTTCCGAAAAACAATCGCACATAATTTCCTTCTGATTCGAACAAACGAACATCTCCCAATTTCACGAACCAACATTTTTCTCCGTCTTTCACAAATACCTGATCGGTTTCTGTTAAAGCATTTGCTTTATTCTGCGGGTCTTCATTCTTTCTGATTTTCTCGCTTACTTTCTTGATCGCATCTGAAAGCCGCGCACCCTGAACCGGTTTGAGAAGATAATCAAGCGCATTCACTTCAAAAGCTTTCAATGCATACTCATCGTGCGCGGTTACAAATACAACTTCCGGCACAAACGTAATTTCTTCGAGCAGATCAAATCCTGTTTTACCCGGCATCTGAATGTCCAGAAAAACTACATCAGGTTTCAGCTCGTTGATTGTTTCTATCGCCGATTTTACATCTGCACATTCTCCTGCAATGTCAATTCCGGGATAAGTTGCAAGCATGGATTTCAACTCCTGGCGAGCTAATCTTTCATCGTCTACAATTACAACTCTCATGTGTTTGCGTTTTTACGAATGATTAATCGGGTTTTTACAGTTTTATGATCGGAATTGCTGATGCTGAATTCTGCGCGTTTACCAAACAGCAACTCAAGTCGCTCCAAAGTATTTTTAATTCCGAACCCTGATTCTGGCTTAGCTGATGAATCATAATAGCCTGAATTTTCCAATTCGATGTTCAGCTCAGATTCCGAATTTCTGATGGTAATTTTCAGATCGCCTCCTTCAGGCAATTTGGAAATACCATGCTTAATGCAGTTTTCCACCAACGTCTGCAACATTAATGGAGGGAATTCAAAAGAATCGCATCCGGAATCAATATCCCACGTAATGCGCAGTCGCTCTTCCATTCTTGCTGATTCAAGATGAAGATATGCCCGTACAACTTCCAGTTCCTGTCCCAGCGGAATCAGCTTGTGCTTGCCGGCTTGTAAAGTACTTCTGAGCAAGGACGATAATTGCGTAATCGCTTCTTTTGATTTCGCCGGACTTTCATCTACAAGCGCACGGATTACATTCATCGCATTGAACATGAAATGCGGATTCAATTGAGACTTCAATCTGTTCAGTTCCGTTTCAGTTCTCAAAGCTTCCCAACGAAGATTTTCAATCTCCGCTTTTCTGTAATTCTCCACCGTAATGATCAGATAATACATCGAACTCCAGATGGTAAACGCCAAACCGAAACTCGCCGCAGTTCGCAACCATCGCGATAAATTGAAAACAACTTCGGAATTTCCGGATGCAAACGATTCGTAAATCCATGACAGAGTTGCCATTGCTGTGCTCATCAGCACAACCATCAGCGCAATACGTGGAATAGCTTGCGCATTCGATAGCTTAAGCCAATCATTCTTGATGATAACACTGCGAAGTATTTCAGTCAATCCGGTACAAGTTAACCACGCAATCAGCAGCCAGTAGACAATGGAAGTGGATAGCGCGCCCCCCAGATACAGAATGATTCCGTTCAATAAAATATAAAGCGCCCATCCTCCGCTCTGGAACCACCAGTACCAGTTGCGAAATGAAAAACTTTGATCAGGCTGAGCAGCACTCATAATTATTTATTGATCCAGGCTTTGCGGATTTTCAATTGCGCAGGTGTTGCATTCTCCATTGGTCCCATGTAGTATTTCACATTTTTCTCAATGGGTTGAAATTTTCCGTAAAGTGATTGGTTCACGTATTTTCCTTCACTGGTTTTACGTTTTACTTTCACCTTCATTTCATCGCCAGGCTTTAATCCTTGCTCAATGGATTTCAATTGTGCAGCTGCAGTTGCAGGTTTGATTTTCTTGCCATTGATTGAAACAAGTACATCGCCTTGCATATAACCCATTTCTTTACCGAAAGCGTTTGGTTCTTTCTTGTATAAAACAACCCGATTCAAGCTGTCTACTTCATAGCCGTATCCACCAAGAGGGTCTGTAATGACAAGGGTTTTTCTGCGCTTGTATTCAATTCCTGCATACGCCAAACATTCTTCATACGGAAGAGGCTCTCCGCCGATAACATGCTTGTTGAAGAATGTTCCTATTTCAGGATAAGTCAACCTTACAATGTCACTGAAAAGAGAATCGTCAATGAATGATCTGTCTTTCCCGTACTTCTTCGCCAGATCACGCATCAATTCCTGTGTGCCGTAAGCACCGTCGGATAGATACCGAAGTTTGAGATCAAGACACATCGCAATGAGCGCACCTTTCTGATATACATTCAGGTATTGATCTTCGGTTTCCCCAAGACATTTTTTGCTCATATCAGTGAATGACATTTCATCGTCGAACTGCTGGGAACGTGAAATTTTTTCCGACATCACGCCAAAGAATGTTTCCATCGACATATTGCCGTATTTCACTTGAACATGGTGTGCGGAATATTCTGTCAATCCTTCATACATCCATAGATGTTGCGACATTTTCGGATTATTGTAATCGAACTCGCCGATTTCAAATGAGTGTATATTCAGCGGCGTAACAATGTGAAAAAATTCATGTGCGGCAACGTCTTTGATTGTTTGCGCAATTAATGAAGGATTCATTTCTATCAATGTGTACATTGAAGAATAAGAATGTTCAAGCGCTCCGTAAGAACCACTGTTGAAACCTCGTGAATTCCCTGTGAGATAAATGATAAACGCATATTTTTTCACAGGAAGCGTTCCTCCCAGATACAGACTCTGCGCGCGCAGAATACCATCCAGACTGTCGGCAACAAAACGTGATGTAACCAATTTATTCGGAGAATAAACTGAAATCAGAATATCGCTGCCTCCAATGTTCAGATGCGTCGTGTCAGGACGGCAATACATAATCGGACTGTCTACAAGTTCCATGTAATTCGAAACCTGATACGTGTCTTCATTTCCGTTTGTGCTGATTTCAGACAAGCCGGTTGCTCCGTACATCTGTGCCGGACGCTTTACTTTGATTTCGTACGCATTCTTCTTCAGTTCATCAAAGTATCCGAAGAAACCGTGATTGTTGAGTACGAAATTCGAATCTTCAATATTGGTTCCTGCCGGTTCGAAGATGAAATTGTTCTTCTGCTTCGTGTCCCATGTATCTTCAACATCATAGGTGATTTCATAAAGTGACTTCGCATTCTTTATCTTGAATGAATTGCGATCCACGGATTCAACAATCAATTCTTTTCCTGATTTATCCTTCGCTTTGAATTCACTTACAAATCTTCCGAAGTTGTATACCTTGTAAGTGCCGGGAACTATTGCGGGAAAACGATAAATAACGCTGTCGGCAGTAATCACCGGAGTGACGAGCTTAACGGTAAGTTTGTCGTCGTGAACAGCATTCAGATCCAGACTGAATTGGTATTTATTGCTTTGTTGTGCAAACAGTGCAGCAACAATGAAAAGCGATGCGAATGCGGATAAAATTCGTTTAGTCATTATCGGTAAAGTTTTTTGAAATCCCATTTGTAGATGAACATAAACGCAATGAGAAACAGTGGAAGTTGTAACATTTGCAATGTGTCCAATGTTGCATCCGGACTGTTCTGTCTCCAGATTGTGAATGCCTGAATGGCGCTGTTGTCGTTAGTAATAACGATTGTTCCGAATAAATTATTGGCAAAGTGGAAGCCCATTGGTATTTCAAGTCCTTCATCGAGCACGGCGATAATTCCAAACAGCAAACCGGGAAGAATGTACATCGGCATGGTATTTAAGAATCCGTGTGTCGCTACTTCAGGATTTCCTGCGTGAAGCAATCCGAAAATCAGAGAAGTTGAAATCACGGGAATGAATGCTGTTTTAGTACGCTGGCCAATTGCCTGCAGCAGATATCCGCGCATCATGAATTCTTCCCACCACGTTTGCGCAGGAAGGAAAATCAATGCAATAATCAAGGAGACAAAGAATGGTCCGCTCTGAAAAGTGAAGCGCAGATTTTCCGGATCTTTTATCAACGCGAAAACGATCCACAAACCTGAGAATACAAACCATGCCATTGCAGCTGTTGCAACACGCTTCCAGCGAATTTTTTCTGCAAACGTGATGATCGAAGTGAACGATTTTTTGTGAATGAATTTTACAGCAAGCCACAATCCGATCATAGCTCCCGCAAAACTCAACAGCAACAACACCAGCAGTACATTCGGATTCAATCCCAGAAATTCAGGGTTGGTCATTTTCTCACGCATTTCCTGCTCGTTGATTATTCCTTTTTTCAGAAGTGCTGCGGACATTACAACTAATATCGGCGCTGAAAAAAGAAGATAACCCCCAAATGAAATTATCACACCAACAGCATAACGCCACCAATCGTTCTTGCCTTCACGACCACGTTCCAGAAAACGGTTGAAGAGCGGGGCAGGAGCAACGGTTTCGGGAGGCGTCTGCGGACTCGGATATTCACTTTCCATATTCTACAAGTATAACGTAAAATTCAAAGAAGAAGCCCGGCAGCGCTAACTGTCGGGCTTCTGTATCCATCAATGGTATATGGAAGTGATAAGCGGATTATTCGCTGACAACTACTTTGTCAATTGAATCGCCCTGACGGATGGAATCCAGAACGTCCATGCCTTCGATAACTTTTCCGAAGCAGGTATGCTTGCGGTCAAGATGCGCAGTTTGTGCACGACTTAACACAATAAAAAATTGTGACCCGCCCGTATTCGGTCCGCGGTGCGCCATAGACAAAACGCCTTTGTCGTGGAACTGATTTCCTCCGTTCAATTCGCAGTCAATTGTCCAGCCGGGTCCGCCCGTTCCGGGAATTCCCGTTGCTCCTTCGCGTGTATTAGGACATCCGCCCTGAATAACGAATCCGGGAAGTACGCGGTGCCATTTCAGTCCGTCGTAAAATCCTTGCTTCGCAAGTTTTATAAAGTTCGCCACGTGACCGGGCGCATCGTTTCCGTAGAACTCAACTTTCATTACACCTTTGTTGGTGTGAATTTCTGCTGTTTGCATATGATCTGGTTAAAGTGTCCGCAAATATCCTAACAAACTGCGAATAG
>JBJOKQ010000050.1:0-17100 GCA_046046005.1 Bacteroidota bacterium
AACGCCGTACTTACCACATGATCGACATCGGCAAGAACATCAAGTTGCACATGAACCGTTGCATCCTTTGCTATCGCTGCGTAAATACGTGCGAACAGCTTACCGACGGTCGTGTTCACGGTGTTCTGAATCGCGGTGATGTTGCTGAAATCTCAACATTCATCGAGAAAGCAATCGACAACGAATTTTCAGGAAACGTAATCGACGTTTGTCCTGTTGGAGCGCTTACCGATAAAACATTCCGCTTCAAAAGCCGCGTGTGGTTTACAAAACCTGTTGACGCACATCGCGATTGCAAGAAATGTTCCGGCAAAGTTCGCTTGTGGTTCAAAGGTGCGGATGTTCTTCGTGTCACTGCACGCAAAGATCAATGGGGAGAAGTGGAAGAATGGATTTGTAACGAATGTCGCTTCGATAAGAAAAATGTTTCCGATTGGGAACTCGAAGGACCAAGCCGCATCAGTCATCATTCCGTTATTTCTCAAGGACACTACGAACTTGCCAAACTGAAATTAGACACCGGACGTCAGCTTAAAAACCTGAAAGAAGGCAAACAGAAATCAACTGCTAAGAAGTAATTATGCGCATCGATATCATACTTGCTCAGTTCTCATTGTATCCGTTCATTCTGGCAGTGATTGTATTTGCCATTACGCTGCTGATTGCAATGTATTCAACATACGCTGAGCGTAAGTTCGCAGCGTTCTTTCAGGATCGTCTCGGTCCGAACCGCGCGGGTCCTTTCGGATTGCTCCAGCCGCTCGCTGACGGAGTGAAAATGTTCATGAAAGAAGAAATCATTCCTAGTGTATCGAACAAATTTCTGTTCGTACTCGGACCATCACTTTTCATGATCACATCACTCATGACAAGCGCTGTTATTCCATGGGGCGCACCACTTACAATCGGTGGCGAAAAATATGCGCTTCAGGTTGCTGACGTAAACATCGGAGTGTTGTATCTCCTCGGTGTTGTTTCAATCGGCGTTTACGGAATCATGATCGGCGGATGGTCTTCAAACAACAAGTACGCATTGCTCGGTGCATTGCGTGCATCATCACAAATGATCAGCTACGAAGTGGCAATGGGGATTTCCGTTGTTACGCTCATTATGCTCACCGGAACACTCAGCACTTCTGAAATTGCCGCACAGCAACACGGCTTCTGGTCTGAAGGCTGGTTCACCTGGAACTTCTTCAAGAATCCGGTAACGTTCCTCATCTTCTTCATCTGCGCACTCGCCGAAACAAACAGAACACCATTCGATCTTCCGGAATCAGAAACAGAATTGATCGGCGGATACCACACAGAGTTTTCTTCAATGAAACTCGGCTTGTATCTCTTCGCGGAATACATCAACATGTTCGTTTCTTCAGCTGTAATGTCGTTGTTCTTCTTCGGCGGATACAATTATCCGGGAATGGACAGCATCGCTGATCCGAACCTGCAGGCGCTGATCGGAGTTGCGGCCATGTTCGGCAAAACCATCTTCTTCATCTTCGTGTTCATGTGGATCCGCTGGACAATCCCGCGCTTCCGTTATGATCAGTTGATGAATCTCGGATGGAAAATTTTAATTCCGTTTTCACTCATCAATCTTGTAGCTACAGGATTGGTAATGTTCGGACTCGGAAAACTTTAATTAGAAAATTGCACATCGTAATTCTTAAATAAAAAAGAATGCAGGCACTGACTAACAGATCGAAAATGGTTGTGAACAAGGAGATGAGCTTCATTGAGAAGCTGTATCTCCCGGCAATCATGAACGGTATGCGCATTACTTTCTCGCACTTCTTCCGCAAGAAAGTAACGATCAATTACCCTGAAAAGAAACGTCCGATCAGCGAAGTATTCCGCGGACAACACGTTCTGAAGCGCGATGAAAAAGGCGCAGAACGCTGCACCGCATGCGGACTGTGTGCTGTGGCTTGTCCGGCTGAAGCCATTACAATGACCGCCGCTGAGCGCAAGAAAGGTGAAGAAAATTTGTACCGTGAAGAGAAATATGCTGCTGTATATGAAATCAATATGCTGCGCTGCATTTTCTGCGGTCTGTGCGAAGAAGCTTGTCCGAAAGAAGCAATCTTCCTTACGGATCGTATCGTGCCTACAGAATTTGAACGCGGCGATTTCGTTTACGGTAAAAATAAACTTGTTGAAGGCATAGAACCTGCGAAACGAATTGATGTCAGCAAACGTCAAAGCGCAGAAGTTCTTGAGTTCAAGAAAAATCCGGAATACGCACACAACCAGGTTTGGGATCCGAACAAATCTCTTAAGAAGAAAGCACATCATTAATTGAATCTAAGTTCCAATCAATATGAATCTAACCGTTACTGAAATTCTGTTTGGCATTCTGTCGCTCATGGCGATTGTCAGCGGCATTTCCGTCATCTTCAGCCGTAATCCGGTGTTCAGCGTGTTGTATCTCATCATCACGTTCTTTTCCATCGCCGGGCATTACATTCTTCTGAACGCGCAGTTTCTCGCTGCAGTTCACATCATCGTTTACGCAGGTGCTATCATGGTTCTTTTCCTTTTCGTGATCATGATGCTCAACTTGAATAAAGAAACCGAACCGACAAAACCGGTGTGGGTACAGTTCGCTGCTGTAATAGCGGGCGGCGTGCTTATGATTACACTCATCGGTTCTCTGAAAGGTGCGGAAACAATGACGTTAGCACAACCTCAGAACAGCGATATCGGACTCGTAGGTAATCTTGGAAAAGTGCTCTTCAGCGAATTCCTTGTTCCGTTCGAACTTTCTTCAGTATTGTTCCTTTCTGCAATGGTGGGAGCAGTTCTGCTTGGTAAAAAACACACAGTACAGTCTTAAGGAAACAACAGTATGTCAGCAATACAGATTATTCCGCTTAACTGGTACATCACCCTCAGCGCAATTCTTTTCGGAATGGGCGTGATGGGCGTGTTGTTCCGACGCAACACAATCATCATTCTGATGTGCATTGAACTTATGTTGAACGCCGTGAACCTGCTTCTTGTAGCGTTCTCAGCACACCACAGCAATGCTCAGGCACAGGTATTCGTATTCTTCATCATGGCGGTTGCTGCAGCTGAAGTTGCAGTCGGACTCGCAATCCTGATGATGATTTACAGAAACACGAAGAGCACAGACGTGAACTTCCTCAACAAACTGAAATGGTAACGAATCGCAGTTGCGATAAACGATAAAGCATATGATTCAATTAGCCTGGCTTATTCCTCTTCTGCCTCTGCTCGGATTCCTGATCATCGGATTGGGCGGGAAGAAACTTTCCAAAGTGCTCGTCACAGCAGTCGGATGCGGAAGCATTCTTCTCTCATTCGCTGTAGCGGTCGGCGTGTTTCTCGAACTCAAAGGAACCAATCACACAGTTGATGTTTTCGAATGGATCAACGTAGCGAACCTCAACCTCGGATTCTCATTCCTGATTGATCCGCTTTCTGCACTGTTCGTTCTCATCATCACCGGTATCGGTTTCCTCATTCACGTTTACTCTTCAGGCTACATGCACGAAGATGAAGGTTACGCACGTTACTTCTCTTACCTCAACCTTTTCGTGTTCTTCATGTTGCTGCTCGTTATGGGCAACAACTTCGTGCTGATGTTCGTTGGCTGGGAAGGTGTTGGTCTTTGCTCTTATCTCCTCATCGGATTCTGGTTCAAGAAAACAGAATACAACAATGCTGCGAAGAAAGCTTTCATCGTAAACCGTATCGGAGATCTTGCGTTCCTCATCGGAATTATCATGATCTATGTAAACTTCGGTTCTCTCAACTACAACGAAGTTTTCGAACAGGCACACGCAAACGCAGCGAACGAAAGTCTATTCAATACTATCGGTATTCTCCTCTTCATTGGAGCTTGCGGTAAGAGCGCGCAGATTCCGCTTTACACATGGCTGCCGGATGCGATGGCAGGTCCGACTCCTGTTTCTGCACTCATCCATGCGGCAACAATGGTTACGTCCGGTATTTACATGATCACTCGTTCTTCCGTGTTCTACGTAAACGCTCCGCTTGCAAGTGAAGTGGTTGCAATCACAGGTCTTGCTACAGCACTGTTCGCCGCAACAATCGGCGTGTTCCAGACCGACATTAAGAAAGTACTCGCGTACTCAACGGTTTCTCAGCTCGGACTCATGTTCCTCGGATTGGGTGTGGGCGCATTCACCGGCGGAGTATTCCACGTAATGACACACGCGTTCTTCAAAGCATTGCTTTTCCTCTGCGCAGGTTCTGTCATTCACGCGATGAGCGGAGAACAGGATATTCGCAGAATGGGCGGACTGAAGAAAGCGCTGCCGATCACACATCTCACATTCCTCATCGGAACACTTGCGATTTCAGGATTGCCTCCGTTCTCCGGATTCTTCTCGAAAGACGAAATTCTCGCACACGCATACGAGCACAACAAACTGTATTGGCTGCTCGGCATCTTCGCTTCAATGCTCACTGCTTTCTACATGTTCCGTTTGTACTTCCTTACTTTCCACGGAAAGTTCCGCGGCACACACGAACAGGAACATCACCTGCATGAATCACCGAAGAGCATGACTGTTCCGCTGATCATTCTTGCAGTGCTTGCTGTTGGAGGCGGTTTCCTTGGAATTCCTGACGGACACAATCATTGGCTGCATTTCTTCCTGAAACCTTCATACGCATTCGGTCATTCCGGAACATGGATTTTCGATCCGCATCACTTCAACGCTGAAGAAGGTAAACTGATGGGCTTCGCTGTTGCAGGCGCATTGGCTGCAATTTATTTCGCTTACATGATGTACAGAAAGAACAATGTTCTTCCTGATGAAAGCGAAGCAACCATGGGCAAGACACAGCGCGTGATCTTCAACAAATATTACGTTGATGAAATTTACGACGCAGTAATCCGCAAACCGCTTGACGTTATTTCTGATCTCGCTTATCGCTTCATGGAAATCCGCTTTGTGGATGCCATTGTAAACGGAATCGGAAACGGCGCTCGTTGGGCCGGCGAAGGTATCCGCCAGCTGCAATCAGGTTCTCTCGGCTTCTACGTATTCATGATGTCGATTGCCGCAATTGTCATTTTGTTCATCCAAATGTTCTGATCAAGTATCGAATAAGTTATGATAACAGCATTATTAATCGGTTTACCGCTTGTTGCAGCCCTGCTCCTGCTCTTTACCAATGGAGAAGGCGCCAAGCGCATTGCGTTCGTTGCTTCGCTGGCTGAACTCGGCCTTGCGTTGTTCGCATTCTATTTATTGCGCACAAGTCCGCACGACGAACATCTGGCTTCACAAATGACAATGAATGTGCCGTGGATCACTTCCATCGGCGTTGACTTCAACATCGCACTGGACGGAATCAGCATGGTTCTTGTTTTGCTCACAACGTTTCTTGTTCCGGTTATCATCCTCAGCGGTTTCGAAAAGAAACACGACAATCCTTCACTCTTCCACGCACTAGTGATGTTCATGCAGATGGCGCTCGTTGGTGTGTTCGTTGCACGCGACGGATTCCTTTTCTACGTGTTCTGGGAATTGGCTCTGATTCCGATCTACTTCATCTGTTTGCTTTGGGGCGGAGAGAATCGCGGAAAAATCACTTTCAAGTTTTTCGTTTATACACTCGCAGGAAGTTTGTTCATGCTGGCCGCGCTGATTGTGCTGTACCTGAATACGCCGGTAGGAATGAGCGGTACGCACTCTTTCAATATCGCTGCGCTTTACGATGCAGGACAGAATGTACTTTCTTCTACCGAACAGTCACTTGTGTTCTGGGGAATGTTCCTTGCCTTCGCGATCAAAATGCCGGTGTTTCCTTTCCACACTTGGCAGCCTGACACCTATGTAACAGCTCCTACTCAAGGCACAATGCTCCTTTCGGGCATTATGTTGAAGATGGGAACTTACGGATTGATCCGCTGGTTGTTGCCAATGACTCCGGGCGCCCTTGAAACCTGGGGACCAGTTGTGATCGCACTTTCAGTGATCAGCGTGGTTTATGCTTCCGCACTCGCACTGGCACAGAAAGATTTCAAACGATTGATCGCTTATTCTTCAATTGCACACGTTGGTCTTATCAGCGCAGGCATTCTTGCTTTCTCAACGAAAACAGGAACAACAGAAGGAATTACAGGCGCAATGATCCAGATGTTTGCACACGGCGTAAACGTTGTCGGACTTTTCTTCATCGCAGAAATCATTCTCAACAAAACAGGTACACGCGAAATCAATGAACTCGGCGGAATCAGAAATGTATCGCCGCAGTTTGCTACTCTGTTCCTCATAGTATTGTTAGGTTCTGTTGCGCTTCCGCTTACGAACGGATTCGTTGGAGAATTCCTTCTGATCAACGGCGTGTATCAGTATTCAATCTGGGCGGCGGCAATCGCAGGTCTCACAGTAATTCTCGGAGCTGTTTACATGCTTCGCAGTTATCAGGCAGTAATGCTTGGAGAAACCAACAAAGTAACTGCAGGATTTGCTGCACTTACAACAAATGAAAAAGCGGTATTGTTTATTGTTTGCGCTGCAGTAATCGCATTCGGTGTTTATCCGAAACCTTTGCTCGACATTATGCAGAATGATGTCAACGCACTTGCAACCATGATCACAGAATCTGTAAAACCATAAAGTAATTTCGGCCTCGCGCCACAAAGCATATGAAAGCAATTCTCTTACTCTCCGGACTGGGCATCATCGCACTGTTTGCAGAACTTTTCAGATTCAGAAAAGCGCTGTATCCGATTGTCATTCTCGGTTTGCTCGGTACCATCGCAACGGCGGTTTCATACTGGTGGTATGATGACGGTGAATACAACAAGTACTTCGCAGGAATGATCGACTTCCAGGGTTCTGCAGTTGTACTTTCTGTTATCATTCTGTCTGTAGCTTTATTGTGGTTCGTTATGTCTGCAAACTATCTGCGCACACAGACATCGGAAACGGATCACACGGCATTAGTGCTCTTCGCACTTGTTGGTGCGCTCATTCTCACTTGCTACACCAACCTTACGATGCTTTTCCTCGGAGTGGAAATTCTTTCGATTCCACTTTACGTTCTTGCCGGCAGTCGTAAAAATGATCTCGGCTCCAACGAATCTGCATTCAAGTATTTCATCCTCGGAGCATTCGCATCTGCATTCCTTCTTTTCGGCATTGCATTGGTGTTCGGAGCAACGGGCTCATTCGATAACCTCAGCATTGCGCAGTTCGTTGAAGCAAACAAAGCAACGCTTCCGGCGTTCTTCTATGGCGGTGTTGTGTTGATGATGATCGGATTACTCTTTAAAATTTCCGCAGCGCCGTTTCACTTCTGGGCGCCCGATGTTTATCAAGGAGCGCCAACAGTTTACACTGCATTTATGTCCACTGTTGTGAAAACAGCCGCTATCGTTGCAATCGCCCGCGTATTCATCTCTCCTGTTTTCGGAGGTGTAAGTGAATTCTGGATTCCGATTATGGGCGTTTGCGTCGGACTTACTTTCGTGATTGGAAACTTTTCCGCAGCGGTACAGACAAGTGTTAAACGCATGCTCGCATTCTCCAGCATTTCACACGCAGGATTTTTGTTGCTCGCTGTAGTAGCCGCAACAAGCTTCTCCGCGAAATCAATCATATTCTACACCGTTGCTTATTCTGTTGCTTCTCTTGTTGCATTCTCCGTGTTGTTAAACATCATCCGCATTACCGGTGGTGATGATGTTGAAAGTTTCAACGGTCTCGGAAAGAAAAGTCCGCTGCTCGCAACAGTGATGACAATCGCACTGCTTTCACTTGCTGGAATTCCGCCGACAGCAGGATTCTTCGCAAAATACTACGTGCTCACAGCTGCATTCAGTTCTGATCATTACTGGCTTGCCATCATCGGAATTCTCGGATCGCTCGTTGGTGTGTATTACTATTTCCGGATCATCATCGCAATGTATTTCCGCGAAGCAAAAGAAGGTGCAGAATATTCTGTCGACGCACAGCATCAGGCTTTGATGTTCGTTACCGCAGTAGCAACAATTGTAATCGGATTGCTTCCGGACCTGATTCTGAGCATCGGAACTCCTGCTGCTGTTGTAGCAGAATCACTTCCGAAATAAATGTTCTTAGTTGATCAGTTCACGTTCTTCGTTTGCTGAATTAATTTCTGAACGAAAGTTGAATTAATGCGAACAACAATACGTCGAACGACGAACGAACAAAGCACGAACCCATGAAGCGACTGAGTCTTACAGCCTGGATTCTTATCGGACTTGTTGGCGGAGTTATTTCCGGCATCATTGCCCATAACATGGTGTGGGGAAATCTTGTTCTCGATCAGCTCGACAGCGCAATTCAACCCGCAATAAGAGCATTCGCCAGCGAACAAATGAAAGGCTTCAAACTTTGCAGCGATGTGTTCCTGAGCCTGGTTAAAGTGATTGTTGCACCGTTGGTATTTTCTCTGTTGCTCGTTGGACTTGTAAAAACGGGCAACTTCAAAGCGATGGGCAGAATCGGTTTGAAAACCATGCTCTATTTCACAGGTGCAACATTGATTGCTCTTTCAATGGGCTTAATCATCGTAAATATTTTTGAACCGGGAAAAGCTCTGATTGAACATGGCATGGCGCCTCTTGCGGGAGCAACGCTAGCACAACCGAAAGCATTTGAACTCTCAGAGTTTGTTCTGCATATTTTTCCGAAGAACATTATCGACTCAATGGCGCACAACGATATTCTCCCGATTATCGTGTTCGTTCTTTTCTTCGCAGCTGCGGTTTCTGCTGTAGGTGAAAAAGGAAAAATTGTTCTCGACTTCTTCGATTCCATTGCACATATCATGCTTAAAGTAACGAGCTATGTCATGTACTTCGCTCCTATCGCAGTATTCGGCGCAGTAGCCGCTGTTATTGGTCTCAATGGTCTCGGCGTGCTGTTGGGTTACGGCAAAATGATTCTTTGTTTCTTCGGCGGACTCATTGCGTTTGTGTTCGGTGTGTTGCCGTTAATCTGTTATTTATTCAAGATCAATTACTGGCGCTTGCTCGGGTTAATCCGCGAACCGATGATGATTGCTTTCGGAACGTCATCATCTGAAGCCGCAATGCCGAAAACAATTACTGCGCTCGAACGATTCGGTTGTCCCGACAGGATTATCGGTTTCGTGTTGCCGCTTGGTTACTCATTTAATCTCGACGGCTCCATCATGTACATGACTTTCGCAACGGTAACTATTGCGCAATTCACGGGAGTTGATATGCCGCTGAAAGAACAGATCCTGATGATGCTGATGCTCCTTGTCACAAGCAAAGGCCTCGCCGGTGTTCCTCGCGCATCATTGGTCGTGATCTCCGGAATGTGTGCCGCATTCGGTATTCCTGCTGAAGGAATTCTTCTCATCATGGCAGTAGATTGGCTTCTCGATATGGGCCGTTCCGCGACCAATGTGGCAGGTAATGCAGTAGCAACAGCTGTTGTTTCCAAATGGGAAAAAGCACTTGGTGAGCCGCGCGCACACGATACATCTGCTTAACTTAGAGCGAAACACTTTTTGCGCTCGTTCGCTAACAGCTGTTCACTGAATTCTGATTACTGTTCGCTGATTACTGTTCTCTTCAAATGCTCGACTTCCTCAAACAACTCACCGACCCTCAATCCATCATTTCCTTCGGAGGATTGGCGTTGCTGTTGTTTGTGGTGTTCGCAGAAACAGGGCTGCTCATTGGCTTCTTCCTTCCGGGCGATTCACTCATTTTCATTTCCGGACTTATCTGCCGCACGAAACCGCAATTGCTCGACACCAATATTATAGTGTTGCTGCTTCTACTGATTGCCGCAGCAGTATTGGGCAACATCGCCGGCTATTGGTTCGGCCATAAAGTCGGTCCGCCCTTATTCAAGCGGGATGATTCCGTGATTTTCAAAAAACGATACCTTGAAACCACAACAGCGTTTTACACAAAACATGGCGGAAAAACACTGGTTTTGGGTCGTTTTTTGCCAATAATCAGAACTTTTGCCCCGATTTTAGCCGGAATCATCAAAATTCCCTTCGGAAAGTTCATGCTGTATAATGTTGCCGGTGCTGCCGCATGGATTGTGAGTTTGGGACTTGCAGGATACTTCCTCGGGCAGTTCGCGTGGGTAGAAAAGAACATTGGTTACATAGTGATCTTCCTGATCATAATCACACTTATTCCCGTTGTAACAGCCTGGATTCGCGGAAAAAGAGGCGGACAAACAACCAATTAGAGTGTTTGTCTTGCCAGTTATGAATTTTGGGTTTTCGTTGAGGAAAAATGTGCGCAACTTCGTTTCCGTCGACACAAAACATAACCCCGTCGCCAATAAAAAAACAGGTTTTCTATTCTGAAACCGATTTTGTAAGTTTGACTCCCTTTGAAAAAAGCATATTCACAGAAAATTAACAGTGCAACATCTGCTTCCTGCCGATTTTCAGTTAATATTGCTGCCCTCAAAACAAGTAACTAACGATTAACTAAATAAACATCCAAAACAAAAACAGCTATGAGCAAGAAGAAGTCCTCGAATATTCAGGCCTACTTTACGATCGGAATCATGATCGTGGAATATATCATTTGCTACATGATTTACTCTAAAGTGCTTGGTAACCCTGCGAATTTCGAAAACATGGATCCTGAAAAAGGTCATCCGCATAACGTTCTCGGAACAGTTTACAAAGGCGGTTTCATCGTACCGATCCTTATGACAATTGACTTGCTCGTATTCACATTCTTCATTGAGCGTTTGATCACTTTGCTGCGCGCTCGCGGAACCGGCAACGTATCTAATTTCGTTGTTAACGTTCGCGAACTCGTTGAGAACGATCGTATCGACGAAGCTATGGCTGCTTGCGATAAGCAAAAAGGTTCTATCGGAAACGTAGTTCGTGCAGGTCTAGAAAAATACACGCTCGTAGCGAACGATTCTTCAATGGATAAAGAGCAGAAAATGGCTGCTATCCAGAAGGACCTCGAAGAATCAACTTCACTTGAGCTTCCTATGCTCTCTAAAAACCTCGTTATCCTTTCTACTTGTGCATCTATCGCAACACTCGTTGGTCTGATCGGTACAGTATTGGGTATGATCCGCGCGTTCGCCGCACTCGCTAACGCAGGTGCTCCTGACGCTAACGCACTCGCGATCGGTATCTCTGAAGCTCTTATCAACACAGCTCTCGGTATCACCGGTTCTTGCTTCGCGATCATTTTCTACAACATGTTCACTACGCAGATCGACCGTATCACTTACGGTATCGATGAAGCAAACTTCAGCATCCTCCAGACTTTCGCTGCTAAGAAGCACTAATCCGGAAACTGAAAAAGATTTTTAAATCTTAAACTGAAAAGGAAATGCCAAAAATTAAAATGGGACGATCAACGCCGTCATTGGATATGACTCCAATGGTTGACCTTGCGTTCCTTCTGGTAACCTTCTTCATGCTTACCGCTACCATGCGGACTCCGGAACCTGTTATGGTTGACACTCCGAGTTCAATT
This sequence comes from Bacteroidota bacterium, assembly GCA_046046005.1. Taxonomy (GTDB): domain Bacteria; phylum Bacteroidota; class Bacteroidia; order Palsa-965; family Palsa-965. Next base: position 11,480 of record JBJOKQ010000050.1, read on the forward strand.
TCGGATGTGATTCTCCCTAAAAACACCATGCTCATCACCATCGACACTGCAGGTCGCGTGTTCTTCAATATCGAAGGACAGGAACTGCGCGAGAACATGTTGAAGCGCATGATGAACAAATTCCCTCAAGTGAAATTCACTGAAGAACAAGTGAAGCGTTTCAGCGGCATGCAGTCGTTCGGTGTTCCGGTTGCGGAACTCCCTGCGTACATCGATGCTGATGAAGCAAAACGCAAAGACATGGACTTCAAAACAAAAGGCATTCCGATTGATACAACCGACAATAAAGATGAATTGTCGTTCTGGATCAACTTTGCCCGAGTTGAGGAATTTGTAATCCGCGACCGCATGAAAGCGGAAGGTAAGCCAACTGAAGAATTGCGTATTGCGCTGAAAGCCGATGGCAAAGCAGCGTACAAGAAGATTGATAACGTAATCGCCCTGTTCAAAAAACAAGACGTGTTCCGCTTCAATCTGATCACCGACCTGGAAAGCGATCCGAACGATGCAGCTCCGGCTCCGGCTAAATAAATTGAACAACGGCAGCCGGATCAGAGTGCTCTGATCCGCGCTGTTCCGAATAGAATATTCAAACAACCTAGAAGAATAAAACACTATGGCAGAAATTGCAGACGGTGGTGGCGACGGTGGTAAACACGGCAAAAAAGGTCGTGGAAAGAAAGGCAACCCGCGGATCGATATGACTCCGATGGTTGACTTGGCCTTCCTCCTGCTCACATTCTTCGTCCTCACTTCCAATCTGAACAAAGCCAAGACTCTTGAAATGGCTGTTCCGAAGGATAAAACGGACGACGTAAAAACCATGGAAGTAGATGATGATCTCGCGAATACCTTCCTCATTGACGGAAACAAAGACGGAATCATCTATTACTACCACGGCAAACTTACTCCTGACAGCACTGAGCTTTTCGAATTGAAACTGGATCCGGGCGCGAAATTGAACATCCGCAAAACGATCAAAGAACAAAACGGAAAGATTCAGGAAAAAATGAAATTGATTCGTGACACTTACAGAAGCGGTAAGTTCAATCAAGATCAATATGCGAAGATCAAAGGTTATGTAACCGAAGCGACACTGCCGAATCCTAAAGGAGATCCGGAAGCTATCGCAAACCTGAAGAAAGAAAACCTCACAGAATGCGTTGGCAGATTGGATGCTGATCTTAAGAACGGTGAAATGTCTGATACAACTTACCGTCGTGTTTCTGCTGTAGTACGTGGTGACGACCAGGCTCCGTTCTTCATTGTAAAATGGGGTGGCGATGCAAGTTACGGCGAGGTAATCAGCATCATTGACGAGTTGAAAATCGGAGATGCATCTAAGTACGCATTGACGAAAATTTCACGTGTGGAACTTCAGGCATTATCCGGCAAAACAGGACGCAAATATCCTGAGCTTGATCTGCCTGATCCGTCAGCACCTGCAGACGGCGCAACAAAATAATTTGATCGGTTTATGGAATCCTGATGCGCACAGCATCTTTAATTCAGAAACCTCAATGAAAACAAACTCAGGCGTTATCGTCTGAACTAAAAAAAGAAAACATGGCTAACTGGAGCAACGAAATTTCAGCCGAACGCAATGAGCTTGTGTTCGAGTCGCGCAACAAAGCCTACGGTGCATTCAAGATCCGCCGCGATTACGGTCGCATCGTTCTTGTTGCCGGAAGCTCTGCGACATTTGCTCTGTTATTGTTCCTCGGAGTTCACCACATTCTTACTCAAGAAGAAGCTGTGGACACTGCGAAGAAAGAACAGAAAAACGTGGAAGTGGTACTCAAAGATCCGCCACCGGTAGACAAAACTGCGCCACCACCACCACCACCACCACCACCACCACCACCACAGGTGAAAATGTTCCAGTTCACTGAACCGGAAATCGTGGATGAGCCTGAAACACCACCTATCGCTGTTGAACAAGAGGTTAAACTCGGTGCAGCAACGCAGGAAGGTGATGATGAAGACGCTCCTGAAGTAATCACTCCGACTGTTCAGCAGGCGGTAGAAGAAACTTCTGACGAAGTGTTCACGTACGCGGAAGAGATGCCGAAAATGCACGGTTCAGAAACCGCATTCCAGGAATATCTCCAGAAGAACATCGTGTATCCGAACATGGAGCGCGAGCAAGGAAAAACAGGTACTGTGTATGTTGAATTTGAAGTCGGCAAAGACGGAGGAATCAGCAACGTAAAAACAGTTCGCCCTGTTGCCGGAGCTCCGGGATTCTCCAGAGAAGCAGAACGCGTAATCCGAGCTATGCCACCTTGGGAGCCTGGTAAAATGAACGGTCGTCCGGTGAAAATCAAGATGACAGTTCCGGTTCGTTTCGAACTTCAGTAATCCGATTTAAATTGTTCCTGAGCAACCCGGGTCAAGGTAAAATCACTCTCGTGCTTTCAGCTTCGATGGTGATCATATTCCTAGGTCTGGGTTGCGTTTTTATATTCACTGACATCTGGATTCAGGAATACCCGCGCCCGTTCCGTAATTATATCGGATATGTTCTTGGCGGCTGGGCGCTCTTCCGCGGATTCACCGTCTGGATCAAATACAAAAACATCCGCCGCGAAGAAGATGAAAACCATTAGCATTTTTCTGCTTGTATTTTCCGCTGCGCTGTTCTCCTGCAACAATCAGCCGGCACAGGAACTCGATTCTCCCACCAAAGGGAAAATCACATTCTCTGTTGACCAGAATGTACAGGATCTCACCGAGCAACTGATCGAGACTTTCGAGAGCTCTTATCCCGATGCGTTCCTGATGGCTTCTTTCAAATCCGAAAGAGATGTCATCAACGATTTGTATCAGGACTCTTCACGACTCGCAATACTTACGCGACGTTTATCGGCCGAAGAAAGAAACTACTTCGAAAAAGATCAGAAATTCGGCATCGAAGAAATTAAAATCGCTTCAGACGCCATCGTTTTTATCGTCAACAAATCCAACCCTGATACATCATTCTCCAAAGCTACGCTGCGGAAAATTTTACTCGGACAGGATTCACTTTGGTCGCAGATTACTCCCGGCTCAGAACGTGGCCGGATTGACGTGGTTTTCGACAACGGAGCTTCATCCAATCTGCGCTACCTGACTGACACCCTGCTCAAAGGTGAAAAGCCCGGTAAAAACGTTTTTGCGGCCGCTAACGCCGATTCTGTGTTTGCGTACGTGAGTCGCAATCCGGGTGCGTTGGGCGTTATTGCGCTTAACACAATCGGCGATCGCGATTCCGAAGTGGCAAATAACCGCAGAAACCTCGTTACTGTGTGCGCGGCAGGCGCGGATACACTGGCGGCCTATAAACCGAGCCAGGCGGCTGTTGTAACCGGAAAATACCCGTTCGTTCGCGATATCTACATCGTGAAAATCGGGAAAAGAGCGGGTCTTGGCACAGGCTTTGCCTCTTTTGCATTGGGAGAGCGCGGACAGCTGATTGTGCAGCGCGCAGGATTGGCTCCGGCGGCACCCGCAGAAAGAAAAATTCAATTAACCGAATACTAAGTACAGAGTGATTAATTTTACGCATATGAAAACGCACATCAGATTAGCAGCAGGGATTGTAATGTTTTTCGGAATGAGTTTCGCAATGAACGCGCAAACACTGAACGACGCAATCCGCCTGACTGAAAACGAACAGTACATCAACGCGAAAGCAGCTTTCAAAAAGCTTGTTGCTGCAGAACCGACCAACGGCGATAACTATTTCTATTTCGGAGATCTTCTTCTGAAGATGGACGATGTGGATTCTGCTGTGGTTGTTTTCCAGAAAGGCTGCGATATCGCTGCAACCAATCCATTGGTTCACGTTGGTAAAGGCCGCGGTTTACTTTATGCCGGAAAAATGGAAGAAGGCATGAAAGAACTCGCGCAGGCCGAAGCATTGCTTACTGCACAGAGCGGTAAGAAAGGAACTTTGTCTCCGCGCCAGCAAGCTGTAATTTATTGCGAACTCGCAGAGAGTTGGGCGTTCTGTCCGTCTCCGGATTACGATAAAGCAATCGACTTTACCAATAAAGCCGAGAAGCAGGATCCGACTTACGCGGACATCTTCCTTACCCGCGGAGATATTCTCGTAGCTAAAGATCCGGTGAACGGAACTCCTGCAATTGAAGCTTACAAGAAAGCTGCAACTGTTGATCCGAAATCAGCTCGCGCAAACGTTCGTATCGGTCGTGTGTACACTGCCGGCAAAAACCCGGCAGAAGCAATCAAATATTACAACATGGCTATCGTAATTGAGCCGAACTTCGGTCCTGCTTACCGTGAAAAAGGTGAAGCGTGGTATCAGTTACAGAAGTTTGACTCTGCATCATTTTGCTACTCAAAATATCTTGCATTGAACCCTGATTGCTACGCGTCTTATCGCTATGCGGCATTTCTGTACAAGTCAGGCAACCACGACAAAGCGATTGAGCAAGGCAACAATGTAATTGCTTGCGACAGTAACCTCGTAATTGTAATCTACCGTATCATGGGTCGTTGCTATCTCGAGAAGAAAACTCCTGAGCCGGCAAAAGCCGTTACTTACTTCAACATCTTCCTGAAAAAACAGGCGCAGTTCGGGAAGCCGAAACTGATGGCTGACGATTACATCATGCTTGGAAAAGCGCAATCAAAGAGCGGAAGCGACTCTCTTGCAATCATCGAATTCAAAAAAGCGATTGTTGTTGACACCGCAAACAAAGATGTGTATTACGAAATCGGAACTTCGTATTTCAAAATGAAGAAATACGGCGAAGCTGCTGCATGGTACAAGAAGAAATATGATGCTGAAGCCGGAAAATCTTTGACGCAGAAAGTAACTAACCTTAACGCTTACGCGAAAGCTCTTTATCTGAACAAAGAATACGGTCGTTCTGATAGCGCTTACTCTTCTTTGATAGCGCTTGATTCAAACCTTACTTACGGTTGGCTCGGTCGCGCACAAAGCAACGGTAAACTTGACCCGGATGGCGCAAAACTTCTCGCACGTCCTTACTACGAGCGTTACTTCTCAATTGCTACCGTTGACTCAGTAACCAAAGTGAAGAACAGCAAAGATTTAATCAACGCCGGCTTGTATCTTGCTTCTGCGAATATGAAAGACAAGAACTATGCTTGTGCAAAAGCATATTACCTGTTCGTTCAGGGGTTGGATCCTAAGAACGCAACGGCACAGGCGGGTCTCGAAGACAAAGACGTGAAAGCAGCTACCGCAGCAGAAATCAGAACCTGCGTGATGCCGAAGAAATAATTCAGAATTGAGTTAATGACAAGCCCCGGACAGCAATGTTCGGGGTTTTTTATTGTTAAGACTTTGCGCCTTCTGATGATTGCGATGTGTTTGTTATTGCCGAGGAAGCTTCTGCAGTGTTTGTCACTTATTCGCAACTCCGGTCAATGAGTGCGTTCTTAATTTGCATCCAACATCATCGTAATTTGATTCGTTGATAACGCGATTCTCCGAAGCGCACTCTGTTGCAATAAAAAAGTCCCGCCGATAATTTCAGCGGGACTCCAATCTTATTGAGTGATGTTATTATTTCTGCACTACGATCTTCTGTACAGCCGAACCGTCAACTGTGGTGATGCGTACGAAGTACACGCCATTAGACAGATCC
>JBJOKQ010000051.1:0-17090 GCA_046046005.1 Bacteroidota bacterium
TAAATATTCAGCGATGTATACGCAAATTCCTTGCGCGTAAAATCGTAGTTACTGTCGAATCCGACTTTCCATTTAGGTGTAACATTTACGTCACCGGCAACACGCATTGTTTGATTTACAGTAGGCGTCAGTCCGAATTTGCTCCACGAAAGGTTGTACTGCATATTCAGCGACCAAGGAATATTGAAATCCACATAAGCGGCAGGATTCGCATTGATCATGTCAACTTCTGCCTGTGTTCCTCGATCAGAAGTTCTGTTGTTGCTCGCCGTAAATCCTCCAGGACGCAAACTGGTACCGATTGCAATGTTTGTTGATGTCAATCGCGCAAGTCGTTTGCCTGTTCTCCACTCAAATCTTTCAATTCGCGTTCCTTCAGAATTAATTCGGTAAGGATCTGCAGTGAACGAAGTGTTCAGATCAAATAACTTGAAAAGTTTCATGCGCAGTCCTGCTGAAATCACGGACCAATTGAAATGCTCTGCCATGAAATTGTAACTCATTCCGAAGTTCAAAGCGTCAATCAGCATTCTTCGTTCTGATGTTCCTGCAGTATCATTCTTCGGACGTAATTTTCCTTCCCAGCTATTCATCAGATTTAATCCGATGGATCCTACACGTCCAAGTGCAGATGATCCGTAAACACCGCCTTCGAAAATGGAATATTCCGTTGTGGCACCGGCGCTGTTCGCTTGTACCGTTTTGTAGAAACCGAATTTCGGATCAGTGAAGTCAGGCATGTAAACAACTGACAAAGCCGGAGTCATCACGTGACGTATTTTGGAATACTTCGAACGGTTGATTGTATAAAATCCATAGAACTTCGTGCTCAATGTCAAACTCGCATTGTAATCGAAGCTTGCACGCGCACCGCTAACAGTATCCGTTACTACTTCTTCAAGATTGGAATCCCATGTTTTGCGAATGGTCTTGAGTTGCGTTACGGAATTCATCGTTATCGCCGGAGTAAGGGTGTAATATTTCAACACATTGAATGAAGTTGCAATCGGAATCTGCTGGCGGAAACCCGTGCGGAATCCTTGTCGCAACGTGTCTTTCATGAATGTTTCTCTTCCGAAATTCTGATAACTCAACAATGAATCTGTAATGCTCAGTGAATTCTTGAATTCACTTGAATAGCTCATTCCGATTTTATCCCACCATTTTGGTTTACCAACACGATCGGGATTGCGGAAAGGATAAAAACGATTTACGTTAAACGACGCAGATGGAAATCCTATATCCACATTATTGGTTACCGTATTCTGGCTGTGACTAAGATTCGTAGTCAGATAGCCAAACTTCCACGTCTTTGTCCACGAAACATTGGATTGAAATGTATTGGACAAATAATCATTCGCAATGGTGGAATTGTACTGATTGTATTCGCTGGAGTTGACGTTTACGCTTGCATTGAAACGTATTGACGGATTGAATTTCGGATCTTGACGATGTGTCCATCGGAACGAATAACCATTCACAACAGAACTGGTTGGTAACTCGCGATCGCCATTGTAGTTGCGCGCATATTTCGCAGAGATCTGCCCGGAATACTTGTAACGGACATTATAGTTCGTGTTGATTTTCGCACCCCAACTTCCGCGTGAATAAATATCTCCACGCAATGCAAAATCCAGTTTATCACTCACACCCCAATAATATCCTCCGTCACGAAGAAAGAATCCCCACGCCGGTGATTCACCATAGCTCGGAATCAGTATTCCTGATTTGCGACCTTTTTTATTCGGGAAAAATCCGAAAGGCACAGCAAGAGGAGTAGGGATCCCGGCAAGCTCCAGATACGCAGGGCCGGTTACTATTTTATCATCCGGAATAACCTTCATCTTGTTTGAACGAATGGCGTAATGCGGCTGATCGAGATCGCAAGTGGTATATTGACCTTTCGATAAAAATATCGTGTTGGCTGAATCTTTCTTCAGGACTTCTGTGATGATATAACCATCGCCTTGCCGGGTAGTCACTTCAACAATGCGACCTTTCTGTGTCACATAGTTGTAATCCAATTGCTTCGCTTCGAAAGTTTGCTCCGCATCTGCAAAATGTGCTTTTGAAATGTACTCGCCCGCAGCATTGGTATCACCTTTCGCGGAGATCACATTGTTGCGAAAATCAATTACAATGTATTTCGCCTTTATTTCCATTTGATCATACAACACATACGCGCTGTCGTACAAATAAACGGTTTCATTAATCAGATCGAAACGCATGGAATCTCTAGCTCCGTATGTAACGATATTGCTGAGTCCGCCGTTCTTTATCGGTTGCGCTTTGAGAGAATCCTGCGCAAACAGGCTCAAACCTTGCTGTAGAAGCATGGTTATCAACACCGAGCGGAGGAAAAGTAGAACTCTTCCTTCAAGGGTGCTTTTTCTTTGGCGGTATTTTTGCTTATGTACGATAATCGGGTTCAAAACTAAATAAAATGAGCCTCTTTTCGTTTTTATGATAACAATGCATAAGAGATTCCGACATTCTTTAACAATTCTGGCTGCAGCAATAGTGGCTTTGGTTGTAATGGCGTCATTCTCCGCAAATAGTAAGCCAGAACAAAAAAAGATTAAAGTAGTCTGTATTGATCCCGGACATGGCGGGAAGGATCCAGGTTGTCATGGCGATAACGCTAAAGAGAAGGATGTTGCCCTTTCCATCGGATTGAAGCTTGGTGCGTATATCGAGAAGTATTATCCTGAGATTAAGGTGGTTTACACACGCAAAACTGATGTGTTTGTTGAATTGAACGAACGTGCGGCTATTGCGAATAGAAACAACGCGGATTTGTTCATCTGTATCCATTGCAATTCGGCTTGCGTAAGGAAGAAACAATCCAACGGCAAATACAAAGAACTCTGTAACGAAACTGCCGAAGGATCTGAAACCTATGTAATGGGATTGCACAAGACACAAGGCAATCTCGACGTAGCCAAGCGTGAAAACGAAGCTGCAACGCTGGAAGAAAATTACCAGAACAACTATAATATGGGTCTGAGTGGTGATGAAGCTGAAATTATTCTTGCTGCCTATCAGAACCTGTATATGGAGCAAAGCCAGCTGTTCGCCCAATATTGTCAGGATCAGTTCCGCGATCGTGCCGGCAGAGAAGATAAAGGTGTAAAGCAAGCCGGATTCCTAGTGCTTTGGAAAACCAGTATGCCGTCTGTTTTAATTGAAACAGGATTTCTTACTAATCCGCATGAGGAGAAATTCCTCGGCGGCGATAAAGGTCAAACACACATGGCGGCTTCTATTTTCAGAGCGTTTCGCCTATGGAAAGACAGAGTGGAAGGCATAACGCATACTTACAATGATGAAGTTGAGAATATGAAGCCGTATTCTCCGGACAAAGAAGACACAGCAGGTTTGCGCAAACCGCACAATTATGTTGCGAATCCGAACGGCCCGAAAATCAAGAAGGATACTGTTAAGGTTGAAAAACCGGATAAACCTGTTGTGAAAGACTCGACAACACAAGTTAAAACTTCGCATACTGTTGTGTATCGCGTACAAATTGTAACGTCTGAATCGGAATTGGCAAAAGATTCTCCGCGATTTAAAGGTGTTTCAGATACGTGGATGTACAAACAGGATGGCAAATTCAAGTACACTGCAGGATCATACGCAACTATGGCAGAAGCGGCTCAAAGACAGAAACAATTGCGTGATGCCGGATTTACTGAAGCCTTTGTAGTTGCTTTTGATAAAGAGAATAAGCGCATCACGATAGAAGAAGCAAAAAAACTGAATGGCGGGAAGTAATTTCCGCTACTCACACGACAGCCGGCATAGCGGAAACTACTCGCCGGCTGTTTTTTTATTTTCTGTTTTCCGCAAACAATTGAATTTCAGCAGCGAGCAGTGCATCTCGGATAGCCCGAATCCGCGATTTTTTCGTATTTTCGCAACCGAATAATTGTTCGGTGAAATACTCAAAGGAAATACGTACTGGAATCATCGTAATTGTAGCGTTTGCGCTATTCATTTACGGCTTTAACTTCCTGAAAGGCAGAGACATATTCTCTACCAGTCTCGATCTGTATGTGCGTTATGCGCATGTGGATGGCTTGACCAAAAACAACACAGTTCAGGTGAATGGTTTTAAAGTTGGAACTGTTCGCGAAATTGAAATGGATCCGAAAACCGGAGAACTCATTGTTCACTTCATCATTACGGATGACAATCTGCAGCTAACCGATTCTGCAACGGCAATGATTCATAGTGGCGGTTTGTTGGGAAATATGGAACTCATGTTGATTCCTTCTCCGAAAGGAAAGCCGGTTACCGATGGTATGTTCATCCGCGGTGCGAATGAAGTTTCCCTTAAAGATCAGGTAAACGTGCAGTTGCTTCCGCTCAAGAATAAAGTCGAAAGCCTCGTTGGTTCCATAGATTCCATGGTCACTGTTTTCTCTGCTGTTATTAATGAAGAAAGCGCTCAATCCATCACGGCAAGTTTCACCAATATTCGTTTGGCACTGGAATCCTTCAAGAATACAGCTTATAACCTCGATACCATGGTGGAAAGTTCTCATCGCGGTATTTCCGAGATTGTATTCCATGTGAAGGAATTCACGAAGATGATGGACGCTAATAAAGATACATTGGCATTGGCAATGTCAAACTTTAAGAATATTACAGACACAATCGCAAAGTCCAATCTGAAACAGGCGATTAACAGTGCTGCTGAAGCGCTTGCAAATGCAAATGCTATTCTTGCACGAATAAATACAGAAGGTGCCAGTTCTGTACTCATGGGATCAGATTCACTCGTGATTGCTGATTTACGACATTCTAATGCTCAAATGCAGTTTCTCATTGAAGATATGACGCGTTATCCCGGACGATATCTGCCGTTCAAGAAGAAACCGAATAAGAAAGAAGAACAGGAACGACAGCGCAAACTCGATAGCATTGATCGCTTACGAAAGCGGCGCGGTTAATTCACCACAGATTCTCCTGATTAATGGAATACATCGATAATATCCTTTTCGCAGTTCTGCTTGGCGCCGGAGGATTTCTCTTCGCAAAGAACATCGGAAAAATCAGACGCAACATTCTCCTCGGTCGTGATGTTGATTTATCAGACAATAAATCGTTGCGTTGGAAAACAATGATCCGCGTTGCTCTCGGGCAATCGAAAATGGTGACGCGACCTGTACCGGCAATCCTTCACTTTTTCGTTTACGTCGGCTTCATTATCATTAACATTGAAGTGATTGAAATCCTGATCGATGGTGTTGCAGGAACGCATCGTGTTCTATCATTCCTCGGACCGCTGTATACTTTCCTGATTGCCACATTTGAAGTGCTTGCGCTTCTCGTACTCGTTGGCTGTCTGATTTTCCTCGCACGCAGAAATGTTGTAAAGCTTAAGCGTTTCATCAGCAAAGATCTTGACGGCTGGCCACGTTCTGATGCGAATTACATTCTCATCACCGAAGTGTTGCTCATGTCGGCATTCCTGTTCATGAATGCAGCAGATCGTAATCTGCAGCTCGCAGGTCACGCGCATTACCATGAGATTTCCGCTTCTGCATTTCCGATCAGCGGTTTGCTCGCACCAATGCTTTCCGGAATGGAACCGTCTTCTTTAGTAATGATGGAACGCTTCACTTGGTGGTTCCACATTGTGGGCATCATCGCTTTCCTGAATTACCTTCCGTATTCCAAACATTTGCACATACTGCTCGCATTCCCGAACACGTACTATTCGAACCTGAAGAACAAAGGTCAATTCACCAATCTTGAATCTGTAACTACAGAGGTGAAAGCGATGCTTGATCCTTCATTCACGCCGCCACCGCCACCGGAAACTCCGCAGCGTTTCGGTGTAAAAGATGTTCAGGATCTGACATGGAAGCAAATCATGGATTCGTATTCCTGCACGGAGTGCGGTCGTTGCACATCTTCTTGTCCTGCGAATATTACCGGGAAATTACTTTCTCCTCGTAAGATTATGATGAGCGTTCGTGATCGTGCTGATGATATCGGCAAGAACATGGATGCAAATGGTGGTACTTTTCAAGATGATGGAAAGTCTTTGCTCGGAGATTACATCACTCCTGAAGAATTATGGGCATGCACAAGTTGTAATGCATGTGTACAGGAATGTCCTGTGAATATTGACCCGCTCGGAATCATAGTGGATATGCGTCGTTATCTTGTAATGGAACAATCGGCTTCTCCGAATGAACTGAACATGATGATGACGAATATCGAGAACAACGGTGCGCCTTGGCAGTTTTCGCCGGCTGATCGTTTGAACTGGGCTAACGAAGAATAATTATGAGTGCAGAAGATCAATTGTTGCAACCCGCAGAAGAGAACGGACAGAAAATAAGTCCTGTTCTGCCTTCGAATATCAAGAACTTTCTCATTGATATCGATGGAACAATCTGCGATGATATTCCCAATGAAGAACCGTGGCGCATGATGGATGCTGCTTTGTATCCGGATGCGTTGGACACAATTAATGCATGGTACGATGAAGGTCATATCATTACATTTTTCACATCGCGTACGGAGGAACATCGTGAAGTTACAGAAGCGTGGTTGCTGAAAAACGGATTCCGTTGGCACGGTTTGCTGATGGGAAAACCTCGCGGAGGAAACTATCATTGGATTGACAACCACATGGTACGTGCAACGCAGTTCAAAGGCAAGTTCACTGATCTTGTGGAACGCGAAGCGAAGATTCAGGTATTCGAAAAATAATATTCAACATGTCACAGCCAATACAGGTTCCGACAATGGCAGAAATGCTTGCACGTGGTGAATCACCGGAAATTTTATTCTGGGTGGGTTGCTCCGGCAGTTTCGATGATCGCTCGAAGAAAATTACTAAAGCGATTGTGCGTATTCTGAATCATGTAGGAATGAAATTCGCAGTTCTCGGTACTGAAGAATCATGCACCGGTGATCCTGCTAAACGTGCAGGCAACGAGTTTCTGTTTCAGATGCAGGCAATGACAAACATTACTGTAATGAATGGTTACGAAGTGAAGAAAATCGTAACCGGTTGTCCGCATTGTTTCAATACACTCAAGAATGAATATCCTGCATTGGGTGGCAATTACGAAGTGATTCATCACACTCAATTAGTGCAACAGCTTATCGATTCAGGTAAGTTGAAAGTACAAGGCGGAGAATTTAAAGGCAAGAAGATTACGTTTCACGATCCATGTTATCTAGGAAGAGGAAATGATGTATATGAAGCACCGCGTGAAGTAATTGATAAACTTGATGTTGAGTTGAATGAAATGAAGCGAAGCAAACAAAACGGTTTGTGTTGCGGAGCAGGCGGTGCACAAATGTTCAAGGAAGCGGAAAAAGGTAACAAAGAAGTGAATGTTGAACGAACTGAAGAAGCTCTTTCAACAAATCCTGATGTGATTGCCGTTGGATGCCCCTTCTGTATGACAATGATGACAGATGGTGTTAAACATTTTAATAAAGAATCTCAGACAAAAGTTTTGGATGTAGCGGAGCTGATAGCCACTGCTAATGATCTGTAGTTCTTTTCAAATTTTAGCAGTTTTTTGGTAAATTTTGACTTATTAACAGTAATGCTTGAAAATTCGATCTGTTCATGATCATTGTCAGACAGTTTTAAGGCATTTCAACACGATATTTGTACAACCCCGCGTAACGAATTAAAACAACAAAATGAGTTCAGTAAACACAGTAAAGTTTAATAACAAACAACGCGAGTTTTTCAAAGTACTACATCAACGCGTTGACCAGTATTTCAAGTCAAATTCAAAAACCAGATTCGGTGAGGTTCCAATGATCGTGAAAGCCGTGCTCATGCATGCCTTTTACTTTGTTCCTTACTTCCTGATGTTGTTCGGAGTAATCGAAGGTAATCTTGGAGTTTTTCTGAGCTTTCTGGGAATGGGATTAGGAATGGCCGGAATCGGTTTAGGTGTGATGCATGATGCGAATCACGGAAGCATGTCACGTTTCCCATGGCTCAATAAAATTTTCGCTCACAGTCTGAACATCGTAGGCGGTCATACCACCAACTGGCAATTGCAGCACAATCATCTTCACCACACTTTTACGAATGTAGAAGGTCATGATGAAGATATTGCTCCTGTTGGAATCCTGCGTTTCTCTCCGCATGCACCTCTTAAGAAAATTCATCGTTTTCAGTTTATCTATGCGTGGTTCTTCTACGGAATGATGACTATGATGTGGATCACTACGAAAGATTTCAATCAACTTCATCGCTATAAGAAAATGGGCTTGCTCAAAATGAAAGGCCTTAGTTTCGGTCGTGAATATGCAATTCTTATTGTAACCAAGTTAGCGTATTACGCTTACGCGGTTCTTTTGCCTTTCATGTTTTTCCAGGCAGATTGGTGGGTGATTCTTACAGGATTCCTGTGCATGCACTTCCTTTGCGGATTCATTCTTGCCTGCATCTTTCAGCCGGCACACGTTGTTGAAGACACAAAGTTCCCTATGCCTGATCCATCGGGTAATCTTGAAACGGATTGGTCCGTGCATCAGTTGTTCACTACAGCGAACTTCGCTCCTAAAAACTGGTTGCTTTCGTGGTATGTTGGCGGATTGAATTATCAGGTTGAACATCATTTGTTCCCTGCAATCAGTCATGTTCATTACCGCAAATTAGCTCCGATTGTGCAACAAACAGCACGGGAATTCAATTTGCCTTATCACTCTAACAGCACATTTGTTGGTGCTTTGTGGTCTCACACAAAAATGTTGTGGAATCTGGGACGAGCGTAATCGATTAAACAAAACGGAAATGAGTTGTATTCACACGAATGCAGCTCATTTTTGCTTTTTTGCTTATTGCAATCTTTACATCTAATTTCGTGCATGCTTACATTTTCAGAAATGCCGGATCATAGTCGCGTTTGGGTGTATCAATCCGACCGCGAATTGACAGATATCGAAGCGAATGAAATCCGCCGCAAAGCGGCCATGTTTCTCATGGAATGGTCATCGCACGGCAATCTGATGAAGGCTGCAATAGATGTTGTTTACAACCGTTTCATTGTGCTTTTGGTTGACGAACGCACGGCTCAGGCAAGTGGCTGCGGAATAGATAAATCCGTTCGATTCATGCAACAGCTCGAGCAGGATTACAGAATCAATCTGTTCGATCGTATGCTGGTTGCTTATCGTGATACAGAAACGAAAATTCACACAGTGAAGTTGTATCACTTTGAGCAAATGATGGAACGCGGCGAGTTAACAGGTGAGAATGTTATTTTCAATAACCTCATCAGCGATAAAACAGAATTCCTTTCGAAATGGGAAGTGCCTGTTAAAAACAGTTGGCACGCAAGAATGATTCCGGCGTAAGAACCGTTATTGGTGCGTCAGTATATCCTTCACACGCATCGGTCTTTCTTTTCCTCTCCACTTGAAATCTTTCAGCAAAGCTTCATTGGACGATAATTCGCCCGGCGGATAAAGTTGCGCTTCCGGCTGACTGTAAAACGAAATGGATTCCACTTTCTCCTGATTGAGATAAATGGTCAGCCTGCTGCAGTCTGCACGGTTAATTCCAATGAATTCCTTTTCTGATTGTGCATAGTACAACGTCTGTCCATTGCCATCAACGTTGATTTTTCTCAATTCATTATTGGCGAAGAATCCTGTCATGGATTTGCCTTTTATCTGATTGAACTTTGCGCTGTCTTCCTTGGAAATAATGAAGCAATTCACATGCATGTCCAATCGATGTATCGCTCCTTCGGAAATAATGATTTCCATTTTCTCTGCAGTCAACTGACTTTCTTCCGACCACAAAACCGGTGCACCGAATAATTGCATGGTGGAATCAGCTGACGTCCACACGAGAGAATCGCAGCGTCCCTGCATATCAGTTTTATAAAAGGCTACATGATGAAAACCGTACACAACTTTTTCCGCAAGACTATCGGCATAATTGAGTTTGCCTTTTTCATCCTTCGGACGAATGGTAATCGACTTTAATGTATCGGCATGCAGATACAATGAATCTTTCTCAAACTTCTGCACCAGAATAGCATTACCTGTGATCAGTGAGGTTTCCGTTTTCTCATAATGCTCTGCGTACATTCCGTATATCGTTACGTTCTGTGCAGTATCTCTGATTTCAATCTTTCCGAATGCTTTGCCCAAGCCGTTCTTTCTGTCGTACCACAAACTGTCTCCACGCAACGTTTGCGTCTGCGAAACGATAAACGCATTCTCTTCAAATTGCGCAATGTCTTTGTATGTGTCGTAGAATCCGTTCTCACAGTAGATGTAATTCTTGCTCGTCGTTGAACGGATCGTTGTTGGACCGAGGAAGTACGCGATCTTCGGACCGGGCAGATAACGCAATGTATCGCATTTCATTTCGTACTGCGGATTCTTCAGCACGACATTGTATCGGAATGCAAGAATTTTTCCTTCGGAAAAGTAACTGCCGTTCTGACTCGTAAGTACGTTATCCTTATTTACAATTCGCCCGCCGGTGTTGTAATAACCGTAACGCAATTTGGTATCGTAGGTAATTGCATCACAGGTTAACGTCATATCGGCTTCCACTAATCGCACGTTTTTACTCGCTACTGCAATTCGTGTGTTTCCGTCGTAAGTCAGCAGATCGCTCCACAAGCGTAGGGAATCTCCTTGCTGTACGAAAACATGACCGAATGCATCAAGTTTGTTCAATTCCATGTAGAAATGCGCACTGTCGCAATTCATAAGCATTCCCTGATGTTCAAACTGAACATTGCCGATCAAACGCTGGTAACCTTTGGCTTTATCACCAATGAGTTTATCAGCGTGTTTCAGATTGATCAGTTTGCCTTGCTGAGCAAAAACAGCGCATGTATTCAGCAAAAAAAGGAGAAAGAGAATTCGTTTCACGGTTTGTGAAGACACAATATTCACGCCATGAGAACAACTTCGTTGCATGGAAATGTTAAACTGTTTAAACAGCAACTTGCTTACGCATGAGCGTTTGAGTGCGATCCGGACCAACTGATACAACGGAAACAGGCACACCGATGTATTTTTCGATGAACTCGATATACGCATGCAATGAAGCAGGTAATTGCTCAGGTGATTTCACACCGGTAAGATCTTCACTCCAGCCCGGAAGTTCCGTATACACAGGAGTGAGCAATTCAGGAGAATAATCGAAAGGCAAATGATCAATCTGTTTGCCCTGATAATTGTATGCAGTGCAGACTTTGATTGTTTTCTCGCCACTGAGTACGTCAGCTTTCATCATCAACAATTCAGTAACACCATTGATCATTACAGCATATTTCAATGCCGGTAAATCAAGCCAACCTGTTCTGCGCGGACGTTTCGTAACAGAACCGTATTCGTGACCGCGATCGCGAATACCTTGACCGATTTCATCGAACAACTCAGTAGGGAAGGGCCCGCTTCCGACACGAGTACAGTACGCTTTGAAAATACCGAAGACATTACCGATACGATTCGGCGCAATTCCTAATCCTGTACAAGCTCCGGCGCAAATTGTGTTGGACGACGTGACGAACGGATAAGATCCGAAGTCTATATCCAGCAATGAACCTTGTGCACCTTCAGCAAGTATAGATTTACCGCTGCGCATTGCTTCATTCACGTAATGTTCGCTGTCGATTTGTTGAAATGCTTTCAGCTCTTCAATCGCTGCAAACCATTCCGGTTCCATCTCGGCGAGATTGTATTCGAAGTTGTGGTGACTCAGAATCTGTTTGTGTTTTTCAACCAGCGCGTCGTATTTCGCTTTGAAACCGGGAAGCAGAATATCGCCTACACGAATGCCGTTACGACCGGTTTTGTCCATGTATGTAGGTCCGATGCCTTTCAGCGTGGAGCCGATTTTCTCTTTGCCTTTGGAGGCTTCAGAAGCAGCATCAAGCAAACGATGTGTTGGTAAAATCAAATGTGCTTTGCGTGCAAACAGAAGTTTCGATTTAACATCAACACCCATTTTCACGAGTGCATGAATTTCACCCATCACAACAACCGGGTCAATAACAACACCGTTCCCGATAATGTTAATGGAATTTTCCCGGAATATTCCTGAAGGAATTGTTCTCAATACATGTTTGATGCCGTTGAATTCCAAAGTATGACCGGCATTCGGTCCTCCCTGAAATCGAGCAATTATATCGTAACGCGGTGTAAATACGTCAACGATTTTCCCTTTTCCTTCATCACCCCACTGTAAGCCTAACAAAACATCTGCTTTCATTACTGTTGATTTTCATTGTTATAATGTTCCGTTGCTTCCTGTTCGGTATCAAACACACGGAATATTGTATTCAATTTACTGATTATAAATAGCTGGTTGATTTTCTGCGAGAGTCCGCAAAGCACAACATCACCTCCCGTTTTTCTCGCCATCGTTAATGTGTTCACAAGAATATTCAATCCCGTGCTGTTCATGATGCGCAAGTCGGAAAGATCAAAAATGATATTCACTTTACCATCGTCAGTAGCAGTTTGCAACATGTCAATCATCTCGCGGCATTCATCACGATCAAGTAACTCACCGTACAGATTAACCACCATTACGGGCGATTTCTGCTTGAGATTATAAGTGAAGCTCATGATTTACGTTTTAAACTTTGCAGCATATGATCACATTTCCCGGTTGTTGCCAGTTTGGTGCAACGACCGAAAAAATTCAATGCATGTGAAGTGATTTCGAATTCAAGAAACTCTTCAGTTGTCTTCTTGATCTGTTGAATTCGCGGATCGCAGAATTCATGTACAAAAGAACAATCCTGACAAATCAGATGGTCGTGCTGCTTGTATGCGTATGCACGTTCAAACTGCGCCTGATTCTTTCCGAACTGATGTTTGGTTACAAGCCCGCATTCCAGAAGCAATTCGATAGTGTTGTACAGCGTAGCACGACTTACACGGTACTTTTTGTTCTTCATGTGAACGTACAACGACTCTATGTCGAAGTGTCCGCCTTGCGTGTAAATCTCGTCGAGAATTGCGAATCTTTCGGGTGTTTTGCGGTGTCCCTTCTTGCCGAGATGTTCGGAGAAGAGATTCCGCACGGTTTCCCTGATATTATCAGCCATTTATCCTTCTGATACTAAAGCGTAAATGTACTGAAAACCGCCACAGTTTCTTTGGTGAAATGCAGATTTTTCGCTCTTGTTAGCGATATGTGAATAACATTAAGGTAAGCAGTGAGCTTAATTCGGATTGATTCGGTTTACAGAAATCACACCGTTCACTTTTCTCAGCTTTTTCATCAGTTCTGTCAAGTGCTGTGTGTCGTATACGAACAACATAATTGTTCCTTCAAATGTTCCGTCGTGCGTATCAAAACTAAGCGACCGCATGTTCACATTATGCTCGCTTGAAATAATTTTGGTTACGTTATTTACAAGACCGACTTCATCAATTCCCTGAATCTTAACACCTGCAAGGAAGGATATCTGTTCCTGATTTGTCCAGCGCGCTTTTACAATTCGATACGCGTAGTTCGACATCATCTGTACCGCATTCGGACAGTTCACCCGGTGAATTTTTATGCCTTCATTGATTGTGATGAAGCCGAAAACGTCATCTCCAGCAATCGGATTGCAGCACGGCGATAGTTTGTATTCAATCTTTGTGAGATTGTCGCCGATGATCAGCGTATCATCACTGGCTTTGTTGCCTCGTGTTTCTTTTACAACCTGTTCAAGTGTCGGTTCTGCTTTACCGGTTTTCTTCGAAGGCTTGTCTTTTTCTTTTTGCCACGCCTTGAGATGTTTTAACGTCAGTACATTTTTTGCGTAACGATAAAACAACTCCTGCGCACTTGGAAGCTTAAGGAAGTTCTGAAAATCATTAATGTTCTGAATAGTGAATTCAATCTTCTGATGATCGAATTTTCGTTCCAGAATTTCACGGCCTTCCTCAGATATTTTCCGACGTTCTTCTTTCAGCGCATTCTTAATTTTAGATTTGGCGCGCGCAGTAATCACATACGTGAGCCAATCTTCTTTCGGCGATTGCTTTGAAGAAGTCAGAATTTCCACCTGGTCGCCGCTCTTCAAAGGATGACTCAGCGGTACAAGTTTGTGATTCACTTTCGCGCCAATACACTTTTCTCCGATTTTGGTATGTATGTCGAATGCAAAGTCCAACGCAGTTGCTCCGAACGGAAGTGTACGCATATCGCCTTTAGGTGTGAAAGCGAAAATTTCTTCTGCGAAAAGATTCAGCTTGAAATCGTCAATGAAATCAAGTGCGTTGTCTTCCGGATTGTCAAGTATCTCGCGAATCTTGCGCAGCCATTCATCCAGTTGATTTTCTCTTTCGTTGCCGTCTTTGTCCTTGTATTTCCAATGCGCTGCGTATCCTTTCTCCGCAAGTTCTTCCATTCGTTCCGTGCGGATTTGTACTTCAACCCATTTGCCTTCCGGACCCATTACGGTTGTATGAAGTGATTCATAACCGTTGGCTTTGGGTGTTGAAATCCAATCGCGCAAACGATCGGGATTCGGATGATAAAAATCCGTTACAATGGAATAAACTCTCCAGCAATCTGCTTTCTCTTTTTCAAGAGGCGTATCCACAATGATACGTATCGCAAAAATGTCGAAGATCTCTTCGAAAGGCACGCCTTTATGACGCACTTTGTTGTAAATCGAAAAAATGGATTTAGGACGTCCGTAAAGTCGAGCCTTGAATCCTTGTTCCGCCAATATTTCCTTTATCGGAAGAATGAATTTGCTGATGAATTTTTTGCGCTCCGGCTCGGTTTCTTTCAGCTTGTTCTCAATGTCAACATACTCGTGATTCTCGGTGTATTTTAATCCGAGATCTTCCAATTCTGTTTTAATGGCATTGAGTCCGAGACGATGGGCGAGAGGCGCGTACAGAAACAAAGTCTCAGAAGCAATCTTCAACTGTTTGTCCCGCTTCATCGAATCCAAAGTGCGCATGTTGTGCAAACGATCAGCGAGTTTGATAAGAATCACGCGAATATCATCTGACAACGTGAGCAACATCTTGCGGAAATTTTCCGCTTGAATTGAGTTGGTTTTCTGGTCGAATACGCCGGAGATTTTTGTCAGGCCGTCAATGATCTTGGCTTCTTTCTCTCCGAACATGCCCCGAACATCGTCGAGGGTGATTTCAGTGTCTTCAACAGTATCATGAAGCAATGCGCACACTACGGAAGTCGTACCCAAACCGATTTCTTCCGCACAAATTTGAGCAACGGCAATGGGATGATAGATATAAGGTTCTCCCGTTTTACGACGCATATCTTTATGCGCTTCGAGAGCTACGTCAAAAGCTTTACGAATGAGCTGCTTGTCACCTTTCTCTAGGCGACGTTTACACGCTTTAAGCAAATTGCGGTAACGCTTCAGAATCTCCTTGCGTTCCGCTTCGAGATCAATGTTGGCAACATTAAATTTTTCACTCATATCTGTCTTCTTCCTTCGGCTTCGGATATGAAATTACGAAAAATCACTCTTCAAAATGAATGCTTTCAATAGCAGTTTCAAACACTTCCTGATACTTGAGGAATTCACCTTGATAGGTGTTCGGTGCCGTGCAGCTGATCACATACACATTAAAACCGCGAACGATAATGGCGTCAAGAAATCCGGTTTGGCCTGCAGGATTCGAATACATTCCGTAACGTTTGAATCCGCAATTCCCTCCAATGTTGAAATAGGATGTGTCAATGGTTTCAACACGACCTACAGAACTATGAAGTAGTTTCAATTGCTGATCAGCAAGTTGGTCAATCGTTTCACCGGGTTCAATTTCCCCTTTACTGATGTTGATGGACGGGACAAAAAGTGAAGTGTCATTCTTTCCCCGTTTCTCCACGGTAACAAGCGCCCAAGGATTTTTCGATTCAGGAACGAACCACTTTGCAGGCACCTTTACAACAATTCCCATTTGATGCAAATGAAGCGGTTTGGTTTCAAAATCAGTTGCATCAAGCTCGTGAAGAACTTTCCCTTTGGAGTATTGCCATGCCTTAGTGATTTTGCCTTCGCGATTGTATTGCATCCATGCTCCGGTTCTTTCCCCGTTAAGCATACTCCCGCGATAAACTGCATAGCCGCTTTTATCATAGATAGTTGCTGTCTCTAACTCATCATAAGCATGATGTGTCAGAATTATTCTGCCGCTGTCTGTTTCAATTGATCGCGTGTAAGTTGAATCGGTGACCGAAACAACAGAATCAGAATGATCATGATGCTCTTCGCTATTTTGCTCATTCCCGTTCTTACAGGAGAACAACGCCAGAGTAAGAGTCGCAATCAGGAAGTGCCGCATCTTATTTCGTTGGCAAAACTGTTGAGTCACAATCGCCGAAACCGATTCGTACACCGTTTTTCTCTGCGTAGCCGCGTATGATTACAGCATCTCCATCGTTAATGAATTTTCGTTCTGAACCGTCTTTCATTTTCAACGGTTTCGTACCTCTCCAGGTGATTTCCATCATTGATCCGAATGAACCTTCCTCAGGTCCGGAAATCGTTCCCGAAGCCATCATGTCACCGACATTAATGTTGCAACCGTTTACAGTATGATGAGCCAGTTGCTGTTCCATCGTCCAATACATGTACTTGTAGTTGGATTTACAAATGGAATTTTCCGTTCCATCCGGAGTGCGAATCAAAACTTCGAGATTGATATCAATGTTTTTATTTCCGCTGTACTCGAGATAAGGAAGCACTTTCGGTTCCTGTTTGTAACCTTCTACGCGGAACGGTTCCAACGCGTCCATGGTCACAATCCACGGCGATGCAACGGAACAAAAATTCTTCGATAAGAATGGTCCAAGCGGAACGTATTCCCACGACTGAATATCACGTGCCGACCAATCATTGAACAGAACCATTCCGAAAATGTGATCCTGCGCGGCTGCGGTATTTACAGAATCACCGAGTTGCGTGGCTTTCCCAATAATAAATGCGGTTTCCAATTCGAAATCCAGCAGCTTGGTCGGACCGAATGTCGGTACTTCCGCATCAGCCGGTTTCAATTGTCCTTTCGGACGGTGGAAACTTGTTCCGCTTACACAAATGCTGGAAGCACGTCCGTGGTATCCGACAGGAATATGTTTC
>JBJOKQ010000052.1:0-16970 GCA_046046005.1 Bacteroidota bacterium
CGACCGTTATTAACCATGGCGGTTTAATATCCTCAGTTCGAATTAAACAGAAAGTGATTCGGCGTCACAATATTGTTCCGAATCGCAAACATCATCAAGCCTGCTGTATTGTTTACACCCAATTTGGCCATTATATTTTTACGGTGCGTAGTAACAGTGTGCGCGCTGATGAAAAGCTTATCCGCAATTTCCTTATTCGTCAATCCTTCTGCTACCAAGCGGATAATTTCAGATTCCCGTTGTGAAATGCGAATACCGTCGCATACAAATTCAGAAGCAGGCAATGCTTCATCCGGATTCTGTACAACCTGACTCAATATCTTTCCACAGAAAAATTGTTCGTTGGCATGTGTAGAACGTATTGCATCTTCAATCTCATCTTCCTCGCATTCTGTAAGCAAAAAACTGGTGACTTCAGATTTCAATGCCTCTGAAATTTCGGATCTGTTCGGCATGGAAGAGACCGAAAGAAACGATGCGTTCGGAAACATTGACCGGTATTGACTCATACATTGCAATCCGGTTTCAGGATCTTTGAAGTTGAAAATAACAACATCAACTTCAGAACCGCGTTCTGTACCGATTTCCTCTATTCTGGATCCGGAACAGATCAGTTCGAAGTCCGAATTCTGACGAACGAGCATTTCCAGCCCTTTTTTAGCCAGAAAAATATTGTGAATCAGCGCGATACGAGTATTCATGTTTATTTAGACTAATTTTAAATAACACGACAAAAATACACGTGTAATCGACACATCCAAATGACAATCGTCTGTTTTTGAAAAAGATTTTAACCGTTGATTTTTAATCAGATTTGGAACAATTTGCCTTCATCTGCAATCTCAGTATTAGCAAATTCGGATTTTGCCTCCGCTAATAACGGCTCCATATCATTATATCTTACCGAAAAATGGCCTATGGCGAGCTTTTGCACATTCGCCGTTCTCGCAATAATCCCTGCTTCTTTAGCCGTTGAATGAGCCGTCTTCTCTGCCCGATCCAGGAGTTCATGAAGGAAAGTAGCTTCGTGATAAAGCAAATCCACTCCTTCAATCTGTTCCGCAACTCTCAGATCAAATCGTGTATCAGAACAGAATGCATAACTGCGCGATCTCGACTGCGGTAATGTGTAATCTTTAAATAGAAATATCCTTCCGTTTTCATCCGTGAAATTTTCTCCCGATTTCAAAGTGAAATAAGCCTGAACGGGAACTTTATCCTCCGTTATTCTGGCTTTATCAAGTGAAAGTAATTTCTTCTTTTCACGAAAGAGGAATCCGCAACAAGGAATTCTGTGATTCAGAATAACGGTCGTAACTGTAATCTGTCCGTCTTCATAAATTATTTCCGGAACTTCCGGATTCAGTTCCACCCACTTCACAGGATAATTCAGCACTGTTGCTGAGATTCGCATTTGCACATCTATAATTTCCTGCAGTCCTTTCGGCGAATAAATTACCAGTTCTTTCTTACGACCCAGAAGGTGCATTGAACTGATCAGACCCATCAATCCCAAATAGTGATCACCGTGCAAATGACTGATGAAAATATGATTGATGCGCTGAAAACGGACTTTATATCTGCGCAATTGAATTTGCGCACCTTCTCCGCAGTCGATTAAGAAAAACCGCTCAGATACATTAAGCAACTGAGCGGTCGGAAATCTTCTGGATGTAGGGGTAGCAGAACTGCTTCCCAGTATTGTTACTTCAAACCTTGAAGACATTAGTGCGACACTGTCATGCGGCGTGTGATAACGCTGTTACCTGAACGGAAAGTATACAGATAAACTCCTGCAGGAAGATCGCCTGTAGCCAAAGTATAACGTGTTTCACCTTTCATTGCGTAAATGTTCACCTGACGAACGTTCTCCCCAAGAATATTGTAAAGTGTAAACTGAACATTTCCGGTGTTCGGGTTGTTGATCACAAACTCTGTGTTTTTGTCTGCAGGGTTCGGCGCATTCTGACTAACAGCAAAATTAACGTTTGCCATTGCAGGAACGTTATTCGCAGCCTGAATTACTACTTTAAATCCTGTGAAAGTTGTAGGGAAAGCAGTTGGAACGCTGAACACGTTAACGTTTGCAGTTGCATAAATGATAATCGGATATACTCCGTTTCCTTGTGGCCCGCCGTTCTCTTGTCCGGATACAGCCGTTCCGGTGAGACCTGCACATCCGTAACTGCCGCCCGGGAATACACCGTTCGACGGATTCATGTTGTACGTGAAGTTTGCAGGAATACCAACAATGCTGTCAATAGTTACATCGATAAAAGGAAAAGTTCCGAGCGCTGTTGTTGTGTCGGGAGCAACGTGAAACTGGATATCAGTTACGTATGGAACACCAACAGTTGCAGGAGGAAGATTTTGAATGGTATCCGGAACAAATCCGTAATCGGTAGAACTTGAAAATACGCTTGAATTAATTGTACACTGTGCGTAAGCACCGATTGACAAAATTGAAAATGCAAGGAGAGTGTAAAGTTTCTTCATTTTATGGGAAATTAATCATTATTTGATTCAACATCGGAAGCCACAACCATATCGATTGCGTCAGGAATTGAAACGGAGATTTTGAGAATTGTATCGAGTTGAGAAATGTTTATCAGTTTCTTCACGGGTTCCTGTAAACAGGAAAGAACGAGCGCACCGTTTGAGTTTTTACAAAGACGATTAGCCACGAGAATTGAACTCAATCCGGAAGAATCGCAATAGCGCGTTTCTCCTAAATCAATGATCAGATTTCTGACTCCGTCTGCATTCAACACAACAAGTTCTGACTTCAATGCAGGAGCAACTTGAGTATCCAGCTTATCCGCCGTCACTTTGATCAGTGTGTACCGATCTCCTCTTTCAATTGTGAATGGTAAACTCATACAAAACAAAAATAATGTTTTTGTTCAGGAAATCCTCAATTTTCTGCACGCGAAGCTAAAAGGTACAAACAAGCCATACGCACAGCCACTCCGTTTTCAACCTGATTAAGGATAATCGAATGTGCGGAATCCGCGACTTCACTTGTTATTTCCACGCCACGATTGATCGGCCCGGGATGCATGATGAGAATGTCTTTTCCCGTTTCTTCAAGCATGGGTAAAGTCAAACCGAATTGCATAGTGTACTCACGCAACGAAGGAAAAAATTTGATGTCCTGACGCTCTAATTGAATACGCAACATATTAGCTACATCGCACCATTTCAATGCTTTACGTAAATCATGCTCAACCTTAACTCCAAGACTGGAGATGTACTTCGGAATCAGCGTGGACGGTCCGCAGACCATCACTTCCGCGCCCATTTTCTTCAGCAGATAGATATTGGAAAGCGCTACTCGCGAATGCAGAATATCACCAACAATCGCAACTTTTTTGCCGCCTAACTCACCGAGTCTTTCATGGATCGAGAAGGCATCCAACAGGGCTTGAGTTGGATGTTCGTGCGCTCCGTCGCCGGCGTTAATAATACTCGCATTGATGTGTCTGGACAGAAACATGCACGCACCCGGATTCGGATGACGCATTACCACCATATCCACTTTCATTGCAAGAATGTTGTTCACGGTATCAATCAGCGTTTCTCCTTTTTTCACCGATGATGTTGACGCAGAGAAATTGACGGTATCCGCAGAAAGTCGCTTTTCGGCAAGTTCGAATGAAGTGCGTGTACGCGTCGAATTCTCGAAGAAAAGATTGGCTACGGTAATATCGCGAAGTGATGGCACTTTCTTGATCGGGCGATTAATTACATCTTTAAACTGAACCGCCGTATCAAGAATCAACTGGATATCGTCCGGCTGCAATTGCCGGATTCCGAGTATGTGATTTACGCTAAGACGCTTATTCATTCGCTGATCTTTTGCATGAGCCAAACATGATCTTCTCCTCCCGTTTCCTTCCAGTCAACCTTCACATTTTCCGACGCCACCGTATCAACCGTTCTACCAACATACTTTGCCTGAATCGGTAAATTGCGACTGAACCGGCGATCAATCAGCACGAGTAATTCCACATCTTTAGGTCGCCCGAACGCCATCATGGCATCCAGACCGGAACGAATTGTTCGTCCTGTATACAACACATCATCAATCAATATCACATTCATGTCTTCAATAATGAAGTCGATGTGTGTTTTGTTAGGAACGAGATCTCGTCTGCGGAAATCATCTCTGTAAAACGTAACGTCTAATTCTCCGAAACGAACATCATGCTTCAGAATGCGGCACAAAGTGTCATGAATTCTTCGGGCAAGAAGCGTTCCTCTCGGTTGTAGTCCTATAATTGCTGAGTTGGAAAAATCGTCGTGAACTTCGATCAATTGGTGACAGAGTCGATTGATCGTAATCTCTAATTGTTGCGGAGTAATAAGAAGCCTTGGTGCCATAAACCGGTGCGCTCCGACGGATGCATGCAAAGATAAGAACAAAAATCAGGGCTTATTAACGAGTTATCAACGGATCAACTTCCCGGTACGATCATCGACCCTAATGCTGTCGCGCTTTCCCTTTCGACCTTGAATAGGGAAATCGAAAAACACAACGCTTTGCGAATAGATTTTAGGAACGTCAAACTTCTTGAAACGCATGGAAGTTGTTTCATACAAACTGTCATGGAGCCAAGCTGCTTCTCCTGATTCAGCATTGAGCTTTCCGATAATTCCAAGCGTGCTGACATAGACATAACCGTTGTAAACGAGCGGAACACCAGGATCCGGTGCTTTATAAGTCACTAACCATTTTTCTTTTTCGCTGCCGGGAGTGAAGCGAATCACATGGCTACTCATTCCCATATACGTGGTTTCCTGCCAGCTGGCTATTACATCATTGTCCTCAAGCGGGAGAATATAAATTCTGTCGATTATATAATTGCCATGAAGATCAAAAAGAAATACCCGATTATTCCCAGTTGTGTCGGAACGTTCAATTTTTCCTTTGGCACTGCAGTAATACATATAATTTCCTGCGCGACCGCTGAAGTTCATATCTGCTTTATCGCGAATCGGCGACAAAGCTTTTCCGGTGATGAAATCTTTCCTGGAACTGTCCAGCAATAACTTCACTTGCTCAATGGAATCGGTGTTAATCGATTTTGTTACCACCGTAGGTTTTCCGCCACAGGATGACAATAGAATAGCAATGGCAATTAAGTAACCGCTGAACTTAAAATTCATGCAGCAAAGTTAACGAGAGAATCCGAATGGGTAGTTACAAATAATCAACCGTTAATGTTGATTCCGATTATGCATGGAACGCATGTAAATGAACTGTTCAAATCGCTGTTTAATGGTTACAGCCAATTCATAATCGCTTGCATTTTTCAGATATGATTCAGGCATGTTCAGAAACGAAATAAACGCATCGAAATCGTTTTCCGGCAGATTTATTACGCCTGCTCTGTTGTAAACCCGAAACAGATCTTTCAAAACTGCATTTGTACGGTCACGATTCTCAAGTTCGGCAACCAAGGCTTTCGATTGCCCTTCGCGACTGAATCTTTCATACAGAAATGTAATCGGGCTTGCCACCGCATCGGTTACTCCTTCCGTGGTACGCGTAGGCTGAACACCAAGTCCTTGTCTGTCCTGACGAATTACTTTTAAATCTTTAACCGGAAATACTGTCACCGGATTGAGTTCGTTAGCACGCATCGATAATGGAACGCGCACACGATATTCTTTACGGAACACGGAATCAGCGAAGCAATATCTCACATGATTATAACCTCCCGAGGTTACCAGGAAAGTATCCGTTTTTAAACCTGAAATGGAGAAATTGCCTCCGGGCAAAAAGGCATGTCCGGTTCCGGTTCGTTTGTTTACGACAATCGGAGCAGGTGTCGCCAAAGAATCATTGAGATCGTAAATTGATCCGCTGAAAGTAATTTCCGCAACCGAAGGAACACCTTGCGCCTGCAAATGAATCGAAATAAGAAAGCAGAATACGACTACACAACTTCTCATCAGTTTCGATCTTTCACCCATTTATAAACTCTCGGACGACCTCCGGAATTGGTTTTACGCTTTGCCTCAGACTTTCTGCTCTTTTCCCAGTTCTTGGATTTCAATCCATATCTAATCCCAAACGTGTATTGTGCGTCTATAATTCCGAAAACCACTTTAGGATCAGACGCAAAACGCAAGCGGAAGTTGCCGAACGCCATCAATTTTTGCTTCATAAATCCGTAACTGAAACCCCAACCGATATTTCCGGTAAGGAATCGGTCATTGAGCAATTTTCCTATGTAATAATGATAATTGTCGTTCAGATTCGGTCCGATATAATAGCCTTTCCAGTCTGTATATCCGCCACCGAACAATAAATCAAAATGCAGATTTGTTTCTCCAAGTTTCATCAGGAAAAAGCCGTTAACTTCTGCATTCCACGACTGAATATCATCCAATGAAAATGCCTGGTGACGGAATTGTTTGCCGAATGATCCTTCAATTCCGAACCATGGAGCTGTGCGCCACAAAAGGCCAACACCTATTCCGCTTTTGAAAACACCTCGTGTTTCATAGCGATTATTAATCAGAGAATATGTGTATCCGGCGTACGCACTCAAAACCGGAGGATTATATGCACTTGCCTTCGAATTCGACTTACCGGTAGCAATACCTTGAACCGGTGTTTGTCCGACCAAAGTCATTGCTGTAATCAACGAAAACGAGGTAAGTATGAGCTTCAGTTGGTGCATACTTTACGAAGGTAATGATTAATGACGGCAGCAATGCCAAGTTTGAAGCGGCACTTGACAACTGGTCGCTATATTCGGTTAAATCACAGAATTATCAGGTAAAATCGGTCAATAATCGAAAAAAGGCTATTTTTGCTTTTATCACTTATTAACCACCTATGAAGAAACTTACGTTTCAAAGTGTAGCTGTTGCTGCATTTGCTTTCTCAATTCTCGGTACTTCCTGCGGAGGTGATCCTGAAAACAACGGTAATGCTGATTCCGGTGCAACTGATACAGTTGCAACAGAAATGGTTGTAACTGAAGACATGATTGGTGTTCCTTCACCAAGCGACATGTTTGAATTCATGAAAACGCTTGGACCGAAAGCCGGTGATGGAAATCTCCTGAATCCGATTGAGAATGAAAAGAAATACGGAACTAAAAAATCCCAAGCGTTGAATCTCGGAGTTTATTCTGCTGATCTTCTCTACGCTTCTACCTTCGATGTGAAAGATAAAGTGCTCGGTTATTTCGGTACTTGCATGCGCCTTGGTACAACATTGCAGGTTGCAACAGGATTGACTGATAAAGACAAGGAACGTATTTCCAGAAATACAGGAAATGCTGATTCTTTGATAATGGTCGGTAACGACCTTTATCTTTCAACGTTCAACAACCTTAATGAAAACGGCCGTGGCACGGAACTCAGTCTGATGCTTGCGGGCGGATGGATTGAAAGTGTTTATCTGTCTTGCGCTATGGTGAAGGATTTTGAGAAGGACAAGGAATTGGCGAATAAGATTGCGGATCAGAAATATTCACTTGACAACTGCATTGAATTCATGACTAAAAATGAAAGCAATGAAGATGTGGCATCAGTTTTGGTACAGATGAAAGAACTCCAAACCATGTTTAATGCGATCGGTTCTTCTAAAGTGGAAGCACCGAAGCAGGAAGGCAAGCGCATGAAAATCGGTGGTGGAGAGAAGAAAGAAATCACCAAAGAACAATTCGAAGCTATTCGCAAGAAAGTGGAAGAAATTCGTAAATCATTCGTAGAAGGAAACTAAGAATCAATCAGGAACTACCATGAAAAAAGTAACCTCTGTTCTCATGATCGCAATCCTTATGGGATTGCATATTCAGTTGCCATCGCAATTGCCATGCAGCAACTTCCACCGTCAAGCAGGCTGCAGCCAGGCTTCTGAAGAAGGATTCCGTTATAATTCTCAGTCACGTAGCGGTCTTTTTGCACGCGGTACGACTTCAAAGTTGAAAGCGGTATTCTATGCCGGAATGGATTATTCGATCACACTTTGTCCTGATGCAGCATTGGGTACGGATATTCAATTTACACTCACTGATGCTGTTGACGGGTCATTGATCTATGACAACGCAACAGACAACAAGTCACCACACATGGAATTTTCATGTGAGACCACTCGCAATATGTTTATTACAGTAATCATCCCAGGAGGAGCTGTAAAAAAAGGTAAAGCCGAAGACGGATCTTGCCTCGGAATACTCATTGAGCAAATGGTAACGCCTAAAGTTGGCTTTTAACCACTCATCATTTTAATTTTCCAAACCCCGATTCGTTCTACCACGAATCGGGGTTTTTGTTTTTCTTTGCTCTCCACAAATCGACTATGAATAAGACCATCATATTGCTGAGCCCTATTGTTGCGGCTGCATTTTTGTTTACCGCCGCCGGCGAAGACAAACCGAAAAAATGGGATGTCTCAAATCCACCGGGCGACTACAAAGAAGTTGAATTTACCGTTTCAGAAGGAACATGGATGAACCTTGATATCAGTCCTGATGGTAATACAATCGCATTTGATTTGCTAGGAGATATCTACACAATGCCGGTTACCGGCGGAACGGCAAATGCAATTCAAAGCGGACATGCCTGGCAATGTCAACCCCGTTTCAGTCCGGATGGAAATAATATTTCTTTCACTTCCGATGCCGGTGGTGGCGACAACATCTGGTACATGAAAAACGACGGTACAGATGCAAAGCAAATCACTACGGAAAACTTCCGCTTGCTGAATAACGCAACATGGACACCGGACGGGCAATACATCGTGGCGCGTAAACACTTCTCCTCTACCCGTTCACTGGGCGCAGGAGAAATGTGGATGTATCACATCACAGGTGGCGATGGAATTCAATTGACAAAAAAGAAGAATGCACAGCAGGATGTAAATGAGCCGAGCATTTCACCTGACGGTCGTTACGTTTACTACAGTGAAGACATGTACCCGGGCGGATATTTCCAGTATAACAAAGATCCGAACAATCAGATCTATGCCATTATGCGTTATGATACGCAAAAAGGAGAGATTGAATATGTAACAGGAGGTCCCGGAGGTGCATGTCGTCCGCAAGTTTCACGTGATGGAAAGCAACTTGCATTCATTCGCCGCGTGCGCACACAAACTGTCCTTTTCATTCGTGATCTAGCAACAGGTGAAGAATGGCCGGTATACGATAAGCTCAGTAAAGATCAACAGGAAGCATGGTGCATCTTCGGTGTTTATACCGGTTTCAACTGGACACCGGATAATAAGAATATCATCATTTGGTCGCAAGGCAAAATCGTGAAGCTTGATGTGAACACCTTGAAGGCGGAAGAAATTCCGTTTACAGTAAAATGCAAACACAAAATTTACAAGGCGTTGCGTTACGAGCAAAATCCTGCGCCCGAAGAATTCACGGTGAAAATGGTGCGTCACGCGGTAACATCTCCGGATGAAAAAACTTTAGTATTTAATGCGGCCGGATATCTGTGGAAGAAATCATTGCCGGACGGAAAGCCTGTACGTTTGACCAATGGAACAGACTTTGAATTTGAGCCAAGCTTCTCAGCTGACGGTTCCAAAATTGTTTACGTTACATGGAATGATGAACAAACCGGAGCGATTATGAGCGTTGATGCAAAAGGAGCAGGAAAGCCGGTTAAGCTTACTCAGGAAAAAGGAATTTTCAGGACACCTGCATTTTCTCCGGATGGTAAAACCGTTGTATTCTGGAAAGAAGAAGGCAACGATGCACAAGGCGGAACATATTGTGTAAAGCCGGGAATCTACACGCTTCCATCAACAGGAGGTGCAGCTGTATTCCAATTCTATAATGGCGCGCAGAATCCGAAGTTCAGCAGCGACGGAAAGAAGATCCATTACTTCATTGATAACGGTGATGCGAAAGAACTTCGTGAATATCATCTGACGGATAAAACCGATCGCGCGCTCGCAAGTTCAACGTATGCGTGGGAAATTGTTGCGAGTCCGGATAACAAGTGGATTGCCTTCCGTGAATTGTTCAAAGTTTACGTATGCGCATTCCCTGCAACAGGAAAAACTCTGGAGCTTGGTAAAGACATGAGTCAGGTACCAATGAATTGTGTAACCCGTGATGCAGGTCAAAGTTTGCATTGGAGCAGCGACTCAAAGAAGCTTCATTGGACAATGGGAGAAAAATATTTCACTCGTGAAATCAACAAAACATTCAGTTATGTTCCGGGCGCACCTGATTCATTGCCAGGTCTGGATACAGTTGGCGTGAACATAGGACTCGTGTTGAAAAGCGATAAGCCGAAAGGTAAAACAGCATTAACGAACGCGCGCATTATTACTGTTAATGCTGGCAACGAAGTAATTGAGAACGGAACAGTTTTGATTGAAGATAACCGCATCACGGCAGTAGGACCATCATCAACAATGAAGTTGGGATCTGATGTGAAAGTGATTGATTGCTCAGGCAAAACAATTATGCCGGGAATTGTTGATGTACACGCACACCTTGGTACATTCCGCCATGGTTTAAGTCCGCAGAAGCAATGGAGTTATTACTCCAACCTTGCGTTCGGAGTAACAACAACACATGATCCGTCTTCCAATACAGAAATGGTTTTCTCGCAGTCTGAAGCAGTTCGCGCAGGCAACATGACAGGTCCGCGCATTTTCTCCACCGGTTGGATTCTCTATGGTGCAGAAGGCGACTTCAAAGCGACGATCAACAATTACAATGATGCGAAGTCGGCCGTGTACAGAACGCAGGCTTGCGGTGCTTTTTCAGTAAAGAGTTACAATCAACCGCGTCGCGAACAACGTCAGCAAGTGATTGCATCATCGCGCAGTCTCAACATGATGGTCGTTCCCGAAGGCGGATCATTCTTCTATCATAATATGACAATGATTCTTGATGGTCATACCGGCATTGAACACAACATTCCGATTTCGGTGTTGTATGATGATGTTGTGAAACTCTGGGCTGCATCGGAAACAGGCTACACTCCTACTCTGATTGTTGCATATGGCGCAAAGAACGGAGAAAACTATTGGTACGAAAGAACCAATGTTTGGGAGAACAAACGCCTCTTGAATTTCTATCCGCGCGGTATGATTGATTCAAGAGCGCGTAACCGTGAAATCATTCCGCAGGAAGAATACGACAACGGACATATTCTGATTTCAAAATCCTGCAAGAAGCTTGCAGATGCAGGTGTGAAAGTAAATCTTGGTGCTCACGGACAGATACAGGGAATCGGAGCACATTGGGAATTGTGGATGTTGGCTCAAGGCGGAATGAGTCCGATGCAGGCCATTCGTTGTGCAACAATGAACGGAGCTTGGTATATAGGTATGGACAAACACATCGGATCAATTGAAACCGGAAAGCTCGCGGATCTTGTGGTGCTGGATAAAAATCCTTTGGAGGATATCCAGAATTCACAATATGTGAAATACACAATGGTGAACGGTCGTTTATATGATGCTGAAACCATGAATGAAACCGGCAACACTACGAAGAACAGAACTAAATTCTGGTGGGAGAATAATCGCTATTCAGTGAATTTTCAATTCCATGAAGAAACCGATTCGTACATGCAGGATGCATGCGGATTGGATGACTAACGTTATTAAATATTAATTATCAATTCTGATTTACGCAGATATTAGACTTAACGGTTCGTTGTTAAGGATTAATATCTGCGTAATCGTTTAACCCGTAGGTTTAATATATTTGATAAAGACCAACTCAGATGGAAAATAATCCTGTTCAGGAACCAGTAGCGCCTTATTACGGACAAATTGTACCCTATTATCCCGAAAAACCGTCGCTGTTATTACCGGCTCCATTCGGGGTGCGGGTAAAAAAAGCGCTGATGATGTTGTTCGTAGCTTTCCTGATTGGCGGAATTATTTTCGGAATCGGTCATGAGACAGAATTGACTTGGGTAAGATGGACGGGGATTGTCATCGGCATACTTATTCTTGCTGCAGGAGTTTTCGTAGTTGCAACAGCACGTGTTGGCAAATGTCCTTATTGTCATCAGGACATTGGTAACAACTCTGATGTTACACTTGGCTCGGAAGATGAGAATCAATTGGCCGAATGTAGCGTATGCTGCAACTGGATGATTTCGAACAAAGGAGAACTTCGTCCATTTCGCAGAGAAGATTTGAAACCGGACCAGGAACTGAAATGTAAAGTGATGGATCAGTCGGTTTGGCCTCAGGAATGTTTGGTGTGCGGCGCTCCCGCTGTTCGTTACATTGAACTAAAGAACACGAAACTGAACGCAGGAAGTTTGCTCATCGGTCGCATTTCCGTTTCCTGGGGAACGTTGAAGAATGCGCCTTATTGTGCTTATCACGATGATGCCGTTCGTTTGAAAGTTGAAGACAAAACGATGTATCTTGTATTCAAAGATTTTGACGTCATGAAACGGTATCAGCATGTAAACTACCACAGACTCATGACCGGTCAACGTCTGTAAATTGCCTCTGATGAAACAGTTTCTGATATTATTATTTCTCACATTCTCTCCTGTTGCAATGTTTGCACAGGATACAGTTCATGTGTCAACTTCATACACGAACGGAAAGAAGAATGAAGATTACTTCCGCAATCTGGAAGGAAACAAACACGGTAAGTACCAGCGATTCACTCGTTACGGCAAACTCTACATTGAAGGGCAATACAACAACGGTACTCCTGTCGGCATCTGGAATTTTTATAGTTCTGATACGCTTGGTGAGTTAGTTCAGAAGTTAGACTTCGATACGCATAAAGAATTAATGGTTGATCCGTTGCGTGTCCCTTCGTTGATTTGCGGCCCGCGCTATTTCGGTGGTAATATGTTGCAGCAGGAATATATTCAGCAACGTATTAAAACTGATTTTACAGAAACGGAACGCGCCCGCCTGAAAGGAACTTCTGTACTTGTTGTCTTTGAAATCGATCCGAAATCATATAAGCCATTCGGTATTGTTATTGAGGACAATGCGCTTTCGGAAGATATCAAGTTGAAGATTACGAAAATCGTAAGCGATATGCCGGCATGGCTTCCTCCCGTTTGTAAAGATGGAACACCTGTGTGGAGAATGTCGGTTGTATTCCTGTTCCAATAACATTTCATGAACTCGCCGAAAGAAATACTCCGACAATACTGGGGCTACGGCGAATTCCGACCGCTGCAGGAAGACATTATTCAAAGTATTCTTGACGGTCACGATACACTTGCATTGCTTCCTACAGGCGGTGGTAAATCCATTTGCTTTCAGGTTCCTGCAATGTGTATGGAAGGAATCTGCATTGTGGTTTCTCCGTTAATTGCATTGATGCACGATCAGGTGCAACGATTGCGTGAAAAGAACATTCCTGCAATTGCAATTACATCAACCATGTCAAAGCGCGAAACAGATATTGCATTTGACAACTGCGTGTACGGTAAAATCAAGTTTTTGTATCTCTCACCGGAACGACTTCAATCTGAACTGGCACGTGTTCGAATTTCAAAGATGAACGTAAGTTTCATTGCGGTTGATGAAGCGCATTGCATTTCACAATGGGGATATGACTTCCGTCCGCCGTACACTCAGATTGCAGAAATACGCGAGTTACATCCGAAGGTTCCTGTTCTTGCTTTAACTGCAACCGCAACAAAGCAAGTTGCGAACGACATCTGCTCGAAACTTGAATTCAAAAATGAAAAGCGTTTCACGCAGAGCTTTGGACGACATAATATCGCATACGTCGTTCGTAAAACTGAAGATAAAAACAGCCAACTTTTTCGTCTTGCAGAACGCGTACAGGCACCAGGTATTGTTTATGTGCGCAATAGACGGAAGACACAGGAGATTGCTTTATTACTTCAGTCATCCGGTATTCCGGCTACATTTTATCATGCAGGTTTAACGGCTCAGGACCGTCGCAAACGTCAAGAAGAATGGCTTTCGAATCGGTGTCGTGTGATGGTAGCGACAAATGCATTCGGCATGGGAATAGATAAGCCGGATGTACGCTTTGTTGTTCACATGGATTTGCCGGATAGTCCCGAAGCGTATTTTCAGGAAGCGGGTCGTGCAGGACGAGATGGTGCAGAATCAGGTGCAATTCTGTTTTGGAACGAGGCTGACATCAATCAACTCGAAGTAAACCTTCGCCAATCTTTTCCGGAACTGAAAGATATTCGCAGATGCTGGCAGGCTGTGAGCAACTATTTCCAGATTCCTGTTGGCGCGGGAGAAGGAGTTACTCGTGTGTTTGATTTGAAAAAGATTTCATCAACGTACAATCTCGATCCGGTGTTGTTGTTTCACAGCATGAAAATCATTGAGCGCGAAGGGTACATCGCGCTTGCTGATGCAATTAATCAGCCGTCACGTGTTCATGTGCGTGTGTCCAATCAGGAGCTTTACACATACGAAGTAAAAAATCAAGCTGACGAAACGCTGCTCAAAGCGATGTTACGGATGTACGGCGGACTTTTTGAAAGTTACGTACGCATCAGTGAAGCTGACCTTGCGCGGAAATCCGGAAAGAGTCCAGAAGTTGTTGCTGCAGATTTGAAACGATTCGATCAGCTTGGATTGATCAGCTATGAGCCGCGAACAGATCAGCCGTTAATGACATTTTTACAGCCGCGTCCTGATGCTTATTCACTATACATTTCGCCAGCTAACTTATCAGAACGAAAAAAAGCAGCGGAATCGCGCGTAGAAGCGATGAAGAATTTCGTTCGTGATGAAACACAATGCCGTCAAATTACATTGCTGAAGTTCTTCGGTGAAACTGAAATGCAGGAGTGTGGCAAGTGTGACATCTGCAAGAAGAAAGCCGGGGATGCAAAGAAGAGGGAGAAGCTGAATCTGGAAGAGGAAATTCTTGCGGTATTGCGTAACGAGCAGAAAACCGTTAATGAACTCGTTGCAATGTTTCCGCTTGAGCTCAATGCAGATGTGAATACAGCGCTGCGCAAGCTGCTGGATCGTGAAGTGGTAGGATTTGATAAATTGAGGAAATTGAGAATTTTGTAATCTAACTCAGAGAACCGATGTGGCGGTAACCGCCTTTTGAGATGAATCAGCAGTAACCTTTATTAGGGCTTCCATTTTGTTTTTTCGCATCGACTGCAGGAACAGAAGAACACTTAACATCATCAAATTGATTAAACCCTTCATCATTCTTCAAAATTATCAATGCGGATTACTCATTTTCATTTTCAGATTATCATACACTAAACCACCGATCAGAATCACAACCGCAATAAGAAGTACCAACAATCCTATTGGTGCGTACAACACACCTCCGACGATTCCACCCACAAAGAAGAAAACTATAATTGTTAACCTGAGTTTGATAGAAGACAACAAGCGCTGTCGTTGGTCAGGTAATTTATAATAGAATAATTGCGACAATTCAATTCCCAAATCAGTAAACAACCCTGTAAGGTGGGTTGTTCTCACTGCAGAACTGGAAATAGAAGTAACCAACGAATTCTGCAAACCCATTGCGAACAAAAGCAAAAACGCCAACATGTCTGCGGCTGTAGCAATCATATAACTACCGAAGATCGCGACAGTGGACAGAATGAGACTTTCGATAATCACCGGAATGCGGTAAACCAGTTTTTCATTTCTTCGGGAAACATATTCTACCAGGACACTGGAAGAAAAAGATCCGAGAAAGAAAAAGAAAATGTACAGGAAATAAATAAGTCCGCCTTTGAAGTTCAACTTGAAAACTTCATCAACGAAGAATGCAAAATGCCCGGTAACATTAGTGGTCAGTTTCTGTACAGCTAAGAAACCGGCAACGTTTACCAATCCTGCAACAAAGGACAATAGTGAGGCTATGCCTAAATTGTGTTTAAGTGTTCGTGTTTTACCGCTATGACTGAACATCAGTGCAAGGTAAATGCAATTTTGGGAATGACGAACTTTTTTGACTTGACACCGAAGCGCAAAGTTTCAAAAGACACTAAGATATTCCATAGCCAATCTGCGTTTCGTCCCGGCAAGTGCGTATCTGAATGGATGGTTGAAACCCAGTTCGATATTACTGTAACGTAAGCGAGTCGACATGCCCGGACTAAAGTCTGAAGTCTAATGTCTATTAAGTATCTTTGCATCATGAATTCCAGAACACATATCATTCTCTCTTCCGGTAAGGATCAATCATTGAAACGATTCCACCCTTGGGTGTTTTCAGGTGCCATTAAAAAAATCAAAGGCCCTGTTCAGGACGGCGATATTGTGGATGTTTATTCCAACAAAGAAGAATTTCTTGGAACGGGACATTATCAGGATGGAAGTATTGCTGTGCGCGTTTTTACGTTTACGCAAACTGAACTCGATGTGAACTTCTGGAAATCTAAGATTCGCAAGGCTTGGGAGTATCGTACTAATGCAGGTATTACTACCAATCCCAACACAAATGTGTACCGTTTGATTTTTGCAGAAGGTGACGGACTTCCGGGATTGATCGTGGATTTCTATAATGGCGTAGCTGTATTGCAGGCGCATTCAGTGGGAATGCACAGAAACAGAAATGAAATTGCTGCAGCATTGAAAGAAGTGATGGGAGATAAACTCATCGCTGTTTACGATAAGAGCAAAGAAGCCTTGTTCCGTAATGAAGGTGGAGACAGCACGAATGGTTTTATTCTCGGCAACGCAGGAGAATCAGGTATCGTTCTTGAAAACGGTCATCAGTTTAAAGTGGATTGGGTGAACGGACAGAAAACCGGTTTCTTTGTTGATCAGCGGGAAAACAGAAAACTGTTGGCTCATTATTCCAAAGGAAGAAATGTTCTCAACACG
Organism: Bacteroidota bacterium; assembly: GCA_046046005.1. Classification (GTDB taxonomy): domain Bacteria; phylum Bacteroidota; class Bacteroidia; order Palsa-965; family Palsa-965. The sequence continues at coordinate 16,790 of JBJOKQ010000052.1, forward strand.
TTTTGTTATACAGGAGGATTCTCAGTTTACGCAGGAAAAGCAGGTGCGAATCTTGTTCATAGTGTTGATTCATCAAAGAAAGCAATTGCGTTAACAGACGAGAACATGAATCTGAACGGCTTAACTAATCATGAGTCTTTTGCGATGGACACATTTGATTACCTCGATGGTAAAGAAAATA
>JBJOKQ010000053.1:0-16921 GCA_046046005.1 Bacteroidota bacterium
CGCTTTCACCAAGTCCGCCGTGAATTGATTCACCAAGGGTGATTGGTTTCTCCGGTTTGAATGGATTAACGCAAGTGTAAAATACATGATGTCGTTCATCTTGGCTGGTTGGGGCATTGTTCCGACTTCCAAGCGTTAAATAAGATTGAGTTATTTCAGAGCGATTAACAGGGATTGAATAAGTAAATAAAAAGTCTGCACCGAGTTCCACACCGTTGTACCAAATCAGGTTTTCGGTAGTGGTTCGGAAAGCTTTTAATTTGTTGGGGAAAGAAAGAAACCCGTAGTGAGTTGACGTTTTCACAATGTTGCGAGAGAATTTCTTCAAACTCCCATCCTCAAACTCGAGAATAATATCATAGTATTCAATCGGGGCTGCTCTAATTATCTTCATTTCAATAATTTTAAATCACATTTCATCAAACAGTATCAATATAATTGAATTGGTCAGATCGTCTTTTATCTTGCTGTTTGCATGAGTTTTGATATTCTGTGAGATGCTTTGAACATCTTCTCCTTTAAGGTTTTTGTATCGGAGAAAGTTTGACCCGATGTAATAATCCTGGCCTCCTAAATCGTGAAAGTAGTTTTCCTTATCTACCACAAACATTAACGGGACCAGATCTTTGTGGATCACCTCATGTGCATTTCGCATTGCTTTCCTGATACTTAGTGACAGCGCGTATTCACTTGGTTCAATTTTTAATACCTGACTTGCAAATAAAAAATGTTGCACAGGAATATTCGGCCATGAAATCAGCGGGTGGTGTGCCCACTTAGTAAGAATGCAGAGATCACGAATCTCTCCGGTTTTCAGTTTTGCTTTGCATGGATATTCAATATACACATCTGATGAAGTGCCGATTTTATCTGCGGCGTCCCGCAGGTGTGGAGCACCCGTACCTGCTCTCAGCCACCCATCCATCCGATCAAGTTGTCGCTTGGAATAAATCCGGTGGTGCATTTTATCAGGCTGTGCTATATCGGTCAACCAATACATATTGCAATCGAGACACTTCAATACGTAGGAGTGTTTTAATTGGAATTGTTTCTCAAAGCGAAACTCATAGTCTTTCGCATACTGATCCTTGTTGAAGGAAAAGACACTTGGATGTGCTGTGCAAAAGCAGGGTTTCATAGATTCTGGATCGGATATAGTCGACGGATGAAATTAATACAAATGAGAGAATTAGCCGTTTGTAAATGGGTAGTTGGCCTTGGTGTTACTCTTGCAGGGGTAGTGTTTGAAGGGTGGAATAATCTAGGTCAGAGTAACCAGTGAACTTGTGATTCCAAAATAAAAAAGCCACCCATAGGGGCAGCTTTTCATTTACTCGTGGACCCGGAGAGAGAAAACGCGTGAAGAAATCATCCAGTGGATGATTTTAGCCTTTGATTCATTCGCGTAGCGAATCTCGATTCTCTCCGAACGTGAAATAAAAAAGCCACGCATTTGCGTGGCTTTGTACTGTGGACCCGGAGAGAATCGAACTCTCGTCCAAACCGATTCCGGTCATGCTTTCTTCACGTTTAGCCTCAGATTGGTTTTCGATCTGAGTCAGGCTCTGATGCCGGCCAAACTCAAACTTAGTTTCTAGTATTCATCCTGCTTCGAAACCTTACAGGCGAACCCTCTCATTTGTGACGCTGTGACCGGGACGTAGAAAGGAGGAACTTCCCGGACAGCGAAGCTGGTTAATCCTTAGGATTACGCAGCAAGGGCGTAGTTAGACTCGCCATTTGAAATTGTAAGAGTTGATATTAACGTGCCATACTAACAACGCACGACGTGCTTACATGAGCGATCACCAGCTGTCAAAACCGGTCGGGCCCGTTGTAATTCTCTACAAAGATAAGCATAAACGGGGCGGATGATCCAATTGATTTGCCTGATTCTATTCCGGCTGGCAGTAGAATCAAAATAATGTCGCCAAAATTGAAGCTCAAAATACTCTATTCAGACTCAATTGCGTTTGCTGTGACAGCCGGGGTAATTACAACTAATGCAACGTGCTTATCATGAAAGAAAAGCATCCCGCGTTCGGTAATAGTGTTTTAGTTTTTTGCTTGCTCCACCTTTAATTCACCGGTATGCGGCAGAGCCCAGTTTAAACCTAAAATGCTCAAAAGGTTACCTCCGGAATAAAAGGGAGAATCGAAGTCCTTGCCGAATGTTGCCGTTAATGATACCTGATCACTCAGCTTGTACTCGGCGTTAAAAGCACATCTGTATGTAAAGTCTCTTTCAATTCGGGTAATTGGTTGACCACTTGCATTCACATCCTGGAATTCTGCCGAATATGACCGGCCAATCACTTCAAACGAAAGCACAAACTTGTCCTCATCGAATAAACGAAACAAACTTGTACCAAAATCGAAATTAGTGGTTACCGAGTCGTTCTTGAGTCCCACAAAATATCTCAGCGTCGAACTGAGTTCAAGCTTTCGATTCTTTGATCTGTAGCTGTGAGTAACCCAAAAACCTATTCTGTTTACTTTTGAATACTCGAATGAATTTGTAGGGAATCGAATCGCAGTTGCTCCGGCGAATTCGAGAAAGTGCCCGTAACGGGCATATGTCGACTCCTTCAGTGTAGCAGTAAGTTCATCCGCACTGTTTTTTTTAATTAAGCGCTTCGCATAATCACTGAATGACTCTCCTTCTTTATGCGGACAACTCGAAAATAACTTATCCAATTTTCCGTTTATTGCACCTTTGAAATAAGTAATAGCTTCGGTAGAATCATATAGTTCGTTATTGTAATTCATCGTGCCGCTCAAACCTTTCAGACACATCTCACGAATCATTTCATATCCGGCACTATCATTAATCCACGCCCTGGAATCATCAAAGAATTTTTTCAGTCGAATGTTGATTATATTGATCAACTGAAGTTCCAAAGATGTTTCCTTTACGGATTTTCGTTTATCGGAATCAAATTTTCCTTGTAGAGGTTGAATCCTGAAACCTAAACCTAATTTTGTTCCCGGAAGATTGTTAGTGTCTTGATCCTTACTGGTGGCGACGGAGAATGCTAAACTATTCCATGTCCGTAAATTTCTACATGAATCGTGGTCAGAAATATAATCATAGAAACTAATTGTATTCTTGGGAGATAACATGATTGGGCTAACCTCAATTGCAACATCAGGCACCAGACCACCTTTTCCATCCATCCCCGACAATACTGTTGTGGCAAACTTGGCCGGCGTTGTCGGACGCAGAATGGTTTTAGGTTCTACGTTGATAATATTGAAACCCGGAAAAGCCGGACTTGCGAAATCCTCAACATTAACAGTCTGCGCAAAAACCTTGACGCTTAGCACAGAGATTACCAATGAGATTTTTAAAGACATCTTCATGAGAACAGAGGATTACGAGTGGATATTAAGAAGAACGTTAACTGAATGTTCTTCAGCTGTAGCTACCTTGGAAGCAGGTTGACCGTCATCATCAATGTTCACACGAATAGCTTCCGGTGCCGCCGACATGGGATTGATTTGGGCTGATATTGTCACGCGATTCTCTTGAAAATTAAAATCGTGAGGAAAAGTATGCGTCACCACAGAGCCGCTTGTATGAATCGGCACGTCGTTGATTTCCATGACAATCGTTCCATGATGACCATTCAGTATTCTTCCCTGAACGACAATTTTGCCGCTCGTTTTTACGTAGTTCATTATTGGCATAAGGCAGAGGTTTGGTTAGGTGTTGTTAGCAATCTGAATAGTCAACGTGTTTAAACGTGCGTTCAGATATACAACAAGAATAAGAAATTATCATCCGCTTATCCATTTACAAACGTTTGTAAACAGATAAATCACTTAGGATCTTCAAATCCGCGTTTTTCATTGGAGAAAAAGACCCAAGAAATATCCAGGAACATTCAGAAATACTTGATGTGCGCTGTAAAGAGTGAAAGAAAGTGGTGAAGTGTTGGGGTGAACTTGCGCAAGCGCCGGGATAGGACTTGTAACAGGATTAGTTGCATTTATTTTACTCGCTTGAAAGTTGGTGAGATTTTAGGCCGCGGTTGTGGAAGGGATTTACTTGCACTACGCACAGAGGATTCCCTGAATAGCCACGTCTTGGCTCACAATAACACAGTCGAATAGTTCGGGTATCAACTTTCTGTTCTAAGCGTTTACAAACGTTTATTTCACGTTTAATTGTTATTTTTAATACCGTTATACAGCGGCATTAATCCATGACCAACCAGAACCCTGAACAAAAAGCGCGTGATCATATCGACGAACAGTTGATTGCTTGCGGGTGGATTATTCAGGATAAGAAACGCCTGAATTTGTCCGCAGGTGTTGGTGTTGCTGTTCGTGAATACGATACTGATAAAGGCCCTGCTGATTATGTAATGTTTGTGGATCGTAAAGCGGTTGGTGTGATCGAAGCGAAACGTGAAGAGGAAGGTACTCGTTTGTCCATGCATGAAGATCAATCGGAGAAATATGCTACGGCTAAACTTCGTTTGCTGAACAATGATCCGTTGAACTTTGCATATGAAAGCACCGGAATGGTAACTCGATTTACCGATTACCGCGATCCGAAGCCAAGAGCACGAAATGTTTTTACATTTCACAGACCGGAAACATTTCAGCAGTGGCTCAGTGAAGAAAAAACGCTGCGTGCCCGATTGCTTGACATTCCGGTGTTGCCTGAAGATGGTTTACGCGATTGTCAGATTACAGCAATTAATAATCTTGAGAAATCCTTCAAGGATCAACGTCCTAAAGCACTGGTGCAGATGGCAACAGGCTCAGGGAAAACGTTCACCGCAATCACATCCATTTACCGCTTGCTGAAATTCGCGAAAGCGAAGCGCGTGCTTTTTCTTGTGGATACAAAAAATCTCGGCGAACAGGCAGAAGGAGAATTCAGAGCGTATACGGCCAAAGACGATAATCGTCTGTTTACGGAATTGTATGGCGTAACGCGATTGAGCAGTTCGTTTATTCCGAATGATTCGCAAGTGTACATCAGCACCATTCAGCGCATGTATTCCATATTGCGCGAAACAGATCTCGATGAAAGTGCGGAAGAAGAGAATCCGAATGAATCCCGATTCGAAAATAAAGCACCGATTCCTGTTGGATATAACGAGAAAGTGCCGATGGAGTTTTTTGACTTCATTGTGATCGATGAGTGCCACCGAAGTATTTACAACTTGTGGAAACAAGTGCTGGAATATTTCGACGCGTTTCAGATCGGACTCACGGCGACACCGGATAACCGGACTTTCGGATATTTCAATCAGAATCTGGTTTGCGATTACGGTTACGAGAAAGCTGTAATTGACGGTGTTCTTGTTCCGTACAATGTGTTTACCGTGGAAACGGAAATCACCAAGCAGGGAAGCAAGATTTCCATTGGTGAAAAAGTTGATAAACGCGAACGTCTCACTCGGAAGAAATTCTGGGAAGCAGTTGATGAAGATATAGAGTATAGCGGTAAACAACTGGATAAGGATATTGTAAATCCGAGTACCATTCGTACAATTATTCGTGCTGTGAAGGATAATCTTCCTGCAATGTTTCCTGATCGTACGGATGCAAACGGACAGTTCGAAGTTCCGAAGATGCTCATCTTCGCGAAATCGGATTCTCATGCGGAAGACATTATTGATATTGTACGCGAAGAATTTGGTGAAGAGAATAAGTTCTGTAAGAAAATCACGTACAGAAGTGATGAAGATCCGAAATCCGTATTGCAACAATTCAGGAATGATTACTATCCGCGTGTTGCTGTTACTGTAGATATGATTGCAACGGGAACAGACATTCGCCCACTTGAAGTTTTATTATTCATGCGCGATGTGAAAAGCCGTTCCTATTACGAACAGATGAAAGGTCGCGGCACAAGAACCTGTTCCGTGGAAGAGTTACGTGCCAAAGGAACGCCCTCTGCAAAGTACAGTAAAGATCATTTTGTAATCATCGATGCAATAGGTGTGGAGAGCTCGCAGAAAACGGATAGCCGTCCGTTGGAAAAGGCTCCGGGCTTGTCTTTGAAAGATGTTTTGCAGAATGTAGCTGTTGGAAACACGTCGGAAGAAATGCTGAGTACACTCGCCAACCGATTGATACGTTTGGAACGTCAGCTTAGCGATAAAGACAAACAACAGTTTGCAGAGCGTGCAGGAGGAAGAACCATTAATCAGGTTGTAAAGCAATTGTTGCATGCACATGATCCGGATGCTGTGACTGTAGTGCAAACGGAAACACGCAATAAGTTACGCGGACAATCTCCTGCCGAAATTGACAAGGCCATTGCAAAGGGAACGCAGCAACTGATTGATAACGCGGTTGCGGTATTCAATGATCCTGACTTACGTGATTTCATTGTCGACATCCGTAAAAAGTACGATCAGATTATTGATGTGGTTAACATTGATTCCATTACCAATATCGGTTGGGTGAAAGATCAGGCGGCAGTTGCCAATGCAACCGTAATTGATTTTAAGGCGTGGATTGAAGCGCATAAAGATGAGATTACAGCTTTACAGATATTTTACGCCCAGCCTTATCGGCGTCGGGAGTTCTCGTACAAAATGATTAAAGATTTATGCGAGCGTTTGAAAACTGAGAAGCCGGCTCTGGCGCCGTTGAAAGTATGGCAGGCGTTTGAGCAGATTGAAAAGGCAAACGGTTCTGCCAAGAACGAGTTGATTGCTTTGGTGTCGCTTATACGGCGCGTTGCGGAGATTGACCAAACGCTGACCTCATTTGATAAAACAGTAGACCGGAATTTTCAGGACTGGGTGTTTAAGAAGCAAGCCGGAAACCTGAAGTTTACCGAAGAGCAGATGCAATGGCTGCGCACGATGAAAGATTACGTAGCCGCAAGTTTTCACATTGACCGCGACGATTTTGATTTGAGTCCGTTCAATGCAGAAGGTGGCTTGAGTAAAATGTGGAAGTTGTTTGGGGAGAAGACGGATGAGATTATTAATGAGTTAAATGAGGTGTTAGCGGCATGAGTATCAGAATTCAATTATCTTATCAAAATCCACGTCGTCGAATTCCGATTAATCACGAAAACGATTTTGTGCAAATAGACCATATAAAGGTCTGTTCAGTCAATAGAGATAACTTGAATAAGACAATTACCACTCTTGAAGATTCCCGAGTATCACTGATTCTAGAAGGCACATTTAATGTTGAAACCAAAAGGATTAGAGTTTTTGATGGCATATTTTCCGCAAAAAAGGACTTTCTCAACAATCCAATTTTAGAATTGGATAATAGAATTGAAGGTGTTCAACACTTTGACTATCTGACACTGGAATTAAGTGGAATTTTACCGCAACAAATGAGTGATTCCGATTTAGTAATTGAAGTCGCTCTTTTCACTTCAGAACTTTCTATATCCATTGAAGATCCATTTAAGGATTTCCAAAAACACATGGAACCGAATCAGAATGTAAAAGTTCTATTTTCTGCCCCATTCGGTCAAGGTAAAACCACTTTTATTAATCATTATTTTGAACAATACGGTCAATTCTATAATACATTCCGATTGTTCCCGGTTAATTATTCGGTGTCATCAAATGAAGATATTTTCAAGTATATAAAAGCTAATATTCTAGTCGAAATATTTGAAAAACCTTACAAATTTGACAAAGCTGAATTCGCATATACTTTAACTGCTCCTGAATTTTTTAAAGCAAATGCTATCGAAGTGCTATCACCCTTGGTGCAACTTCTACCAAATATTGGAAAGAGTGTGTACGAAGTTATTAAGCCCCTAAAAGAAATAGCTGAGAAGTATTTCGAATTTCACGATGAAGTTCAGATAGACAATGAAGGAATGGCTAAATCTTTTGTGAAGAGATTGTGCGAAACTGAAGGTTCAATTTATGAAGATAATTTTTACACGCAACTAATCAGACAACAGCTCGAACATCTAAAGGAGAGCACGAAAAAGAAAAATGTCCTTATTATCGACGACCTAGATCGAATTGATCCTGATCATATTTTTCGAATACTAAATGTATTTGCCGCGCATTTCGATCAACCAGAATATAAGTCATCCTATTCCAATAAGTTTGGATTTGACAAAATAATTCTCGTTGGTGATTATTACAACATAAAACATATTTACCACTATCGATATGGGCCGAATGTTCATTTTGATGGATATATAAAAAAGTACTTTAGTACTGCGCCATTTTACTACGACAACGTCAAAGCATTAAAGACGGTATTACCTAGAATTAAGGAAAATTGTTCGCTTAAGTTTGAACATCAAGGGTGGGAACTATTCGAGTGCGTGGTATCACATTTAATCGAAGCGCAGTTTATTACACTTCGTGACGCACTAAAGTTGGAAAAGCAGCCTGTAATTGAATTTATAGAAAATAAGATTCCTAATTCTAGTTTCAAGCGAGAATCGAATTTACAGAATCAATTGGGCGTGAGCCTTGTGATGCTTCTTTTGACAATAATTGAAGCAAAATCTCTTAAGGATTACTTTGAAAAAGTTGCTCAACTTTCAGAAATTTCATCAAAATATAATTATGATTTATTGATAAGGCTAGTTTTACCTTTCATAGCTGACCCCTCCGATAAATCAAGAGGACATGGAAAATTGATTTTTGATAATCGCGAAATTCATTTTGCGTTTGACTTGGAAAGTAATAACAGGTACAATTATCAATACTATTTTGCTGGGGGAGAAATTAATGAACATCACAAGGTTGCCCAGGTATTTCCTTGGAATGGTACCATGCGACAATTTTTCCTGTCGCTTTCGATGTGTATTGACAAAATGGAGAAGTTAAATGCTATTCGATAGAAATGACTTATGGATGAAATAGCAACTGTTAGATTGGGCGATATTGTGTCTTCTCAAAAAGGGAAGAAGCCTAAACGAATTTCTGATATTCAAACAAAGGATTGTTCGCTACCTTATGTGAACATTAAGGCTTTTGAAAGAGGATTGATCGAAGAATACACAGACGGTGTTGGTTGTGTTATTTGCGAAGATGGCGATTTCCTAATGGTTTGGGATGGTTCACGGTCTGGCTATGTAGGCAAGGGAATTAAAGGAGCACTGGGTAGTACGCTTGTAAAATTGAACTTTCCGGATATTGATAATAATTACGCGTACTATTTTTTGCAATCTAAGTTTATTGAAATAAACACCAGGGCGAAGGGCGTGGGAATTCCACATGTGGACCCGAATATTCTCTGGAATTACAAATTACGCATTCCTTCGAAAACAGAACAACGCGCCATCGTCTCCAAAATCGAATCTCTCTTCAGCGAGTTAGACAAGGGCATAGAAAACTTAAAGACGGCGCAACAGCAGTTGAAGACGTACAGGCAGAGTGTGTTGAAGTGGGCGTTTGAAGGAAGGTTGACGAATGAGAATGTGAAGGAAGGGGAGTTGCCGGAGGGGTGGGAGATGGTTCCTATTAAAGATGTTGCTAATACTATTGGTGGTTATGCGTTTAAGAGCGGAGAATTCCGTGAGCACGGGCAGTATCAAGTATTAAGAATGGGAAACGTTAGACCAGGTATAATTCGTTATTCCGAAAGTCCCGTATTCATTGACAAGGTTGAGAAAAATGTTTTAGACAGATCGTTGCTTCAGAAAGGGGATGTGATTATTACGCAAACCGGAACCAGGCAGAAACGAGATTATGGGTTCACTGCAATAGTTAGCAACTCCAACTTATTGTTGAATCAAAGAATTGCTGCAATTCGCTTCGGTCAATCGTACATGTCACAATTCTTCCTATACTATTCGTGGACAGATAGTTTTAGAGATCAGTTTTTTGCCAATGAAACAGGGAACGTCGGGCAAGGGAACGTTGGTATGAAGGCAATTACTGAAACATTGACCCCACTTTGTTCTATGTCCGAGCAACAACGAATTGTAGAAGAAATCGAATCCCGCCTCAGCGTTGCCGACAAAATGGAATCAAGCATTACTGAAAGTTTGCTGCAGGCGGAGGCGTTAAGGCAGAGTATATTGAAGAGGGCGTTTGAGGGGAAACTTATATAGCATATTATGGGGGAAATAACTTTACTAGTCGGAAACGGAATTAATCGCACCGAAAATACCAACGGACCCTCATGGGAGCGGCTGTTAGAGAATTTGCAACAGGATATTGGCCAGTCATTTGATCTAAAGAATGACTTCAAGCCTTTCCCGATGGCATTTGAGGAAATGCTACTTACAAATTGTTCAAATTACGATTTGCGACTGCGAAATTACAAGAAGAGTATTTCTAAGACATTTTTGGACTTTGTGCCCAATCCCTTTCATGCGCAGTTGGTAAATTCTAAGAATGTTAGGCACATATTTACTACGAATTATGATTATGGTTTTGAACGGGTATTAGTTCCTCATTTTTCAAATACAAGCGGAAGTGAAACGCAATTTATTACCAAAGAAATTAAGCATAACCTCAGGAGGAGAAATGTTATTGGGGAAAAGAGTATTTGGCATATTCATGGAGAAATTTACGATCCCAAAACATACCACAAGGATAAGCGTCACTTTAAGGAAGAGTCAATATTGCTCGGATATGAACATTATTCAGAATCTCTTAAAGTAATTCAGGATTATCGTATTGGGAGGAACAAATGGGCTCGCACTCCATTGAAGACTAAACTTAGTGATGATGTAGATCTTGGAACTTCTTGGGTTGACTATTTTTTTACTTCGCGAATGCTGATTTTTGGATTGGATCTCAGTTTCTCGGAAATTGATTTGTGGTATGTTCTTAATTATCGAGCGCGTTTACTGTCCAGCTATTCCTCTAAAGCGAATATTCCGAAGGCTTTGAAAAGGTCGAAATTATTGTACTTTGTACCGAACATTACCAAGAAGAATATTGAGGTGATGGCCAAGAAGAATAAGCGAGAGGAAGAAAAAATCAGGCGTGATCTTGATAAAATGAAAGCGAGAGCAGAACTCTTGCTTGCGTTCGGAGTTGAAATAGAGAATATAACTTGTAAAAGTTACGATGATTTTTATCAAAAGATTATTGATTCAAATTTGAAACCTTAGTTGTTGTCTTTGCGGCTTGATCTGGAATATTATAATCCGTAGAGAGTTCACTTTTGATTTTATTTATGAAACTGGTTCTTAAATCGGAGAATTCTGCAATTGAACACGGCGAGGTGATATGCGCTATGGTTCAAGGGTTAATAGATCAGAAGCTGGATTTTCAGGCTTTCATTGCTCTGTCCACCGGAATAGAGTACTTAGGGGCGTTCCTCGATAATTTTCCATTCAGTAAATATGGGAAGTCAGAATTAAGATTCACAAACGCACTAAAATTGTTGTTTCAAGACAAGTGGTATCATGATAATGCCCTCTGGATGTTTCAACAAGTTCGCGGCCCCTTGATACATCAATGCAGGACAGGTGACTCAGTATTGTTGACTTCAAATTGTGTTCACAAAATTGACCTCGCAGAAAATCGAAAGGTTATCGAAGGAAAAACACAACTGGTGTTGGAGCAATTGTTCGAGGACTTTAAATCAGCCTATGCCAAGTTGAAAGTTCTGGCTTCAGAAAATACGGAAAGAGTTTCTCCAGTTAAACGAGATGAGCCTTTCTCAGCCGTTTACTCTTATTCTGAATATTTTGTAAGTGGCACTGTTAATGCTCTTCCTTATTATACCGGAACAACTGCAACAGCCGTAATGATGGTTAAGGATAGGAAAATTGGATTGCCTGCATTCAAGAAATTGAAAAAGAAGAAAAGGAGGAAATAGGGGTTAGTTACCCCACTACCACCTCTTCCACAAACCGTCCCACCATTGTCTCGGTAATTTTCTTTTTTATTGGCTGATTACAATTAAAGCTATTTGATGCCGTCTTGACATCCTGTTGAAAACTTAGCCGTTTACAAACGGCTATAGAATTTTCAAGTTCTAAATTGCGGCAGCAAGTACTTAACCCATGACAGCAGTAGTAGGAATTCTGAATAAAGATGCAATCGCAATTGCGGCGGATAGCGCAGTAACAATTACAGGACCAAACGGAACTAAGATTCTGAATAGCGCAAACAAATTGTTTCGCCTTTCAAAATATCATCCTGTTGGATTGATGCTGTATAATTCTGCTTCCTTCATGGGTACACCATGGGAGACAATTATAAAGATTTACAGATCGCAGCTTGGTCAAGACTCATTTCATACGCTTCAGGAGTATTGTGATGATTTTATTTCGTTTTTAAGGAAGCAGGGTTACTTTACTAATAAGGAAACTTCTGAATACTACTATAGAGAGGAACTTCAAAATATTCTGGAAAAACTGATTACACGGGAAGAGCAAGAAGCAATACTTGACCCTGCGTTGAGTGAAATTAAGAAAGCGGAGGTCATTGCAAGCATTACTGCATCGATTCACAAACATCTGGCTAAACTAAACGGAATTGCAGAAGCACCTGATTTTGCTTCGCTGGATAATACCGGTTATCTTAAGGAATTTCACAGTTATGGGGAAGAGTTAATTAAGGAAGTATTTATCAATCGGGGATATGTGCTTTCTAAAGAGTTTACTGATCTGCTGCATACTTTGTTCCTTAAGAGTATAAAATCCACTTCTTTGGATGGCACGTATACTGGTTTAATATTCTGCGGATTTGGTCAAGCTGAATTGTATCCGAATTTGATTCCCTTGAATGTTTCGTTCGCAACTGAAACCCGATTACATTTTTACATCGACAACAGAAAGAGAGCAACCATTACAACAACAGACAGAGGGGTAATTCGTCCATTCGCACAGCAGGATGTTATGGATACCATTCTGACCGGCGTTGATCCCATTTTGGAACGTGTATTTTTAAAGAACACTTTTAAGTTTATTTCTAAGTACAACGAGGAGATTTTGAGATTAATTGGCAGTTCAAACGACGCACTTAAATCCAGTATTGAGGCAATTGATATTAGATCCTTGATGGATAATTTTGTCCAGTCAAACCGATCCGTAAAGCAGGAATTTTACATTCAGCCTCTGATAAACGCTATAGCGACGCTGTCCAAGCAGGATTTAGCGGAAATGGCGGAAAGCCTAATTTACTTGACATACCTGAAAAGAAGAATTACCTTTGCAGAAGAAAGTGTGGGTGGTCCTGTTGACGTTGCCGTTATTTCCAAGGGTGATGGATTTATTTGGATAAAGCGAAAAATGTACTTCGATCCTAAGTTGAATCAGCATTTTTTTGACAACTACTATAACCTTTAAGCTATGAACCTGTTCAATAAGAAAACAACTGTTGACATTGAGAAAAACCGTATTCCGATTCTCAATAAAGTTGTACGCAAGGAAGGTGAAATCACCGGAGATATGTCTGTTGACGAGGTAGCGGAAATTGTATCAGAGCGAATGATGGAGGTTGTGCGTAAGCAAATGCAAATTGTGCAAGCGGGCGCGTCACAACAGAAGAAGTAATACGAGCTGCCTTTGATTTAGCAGTTGCGCAGTATTTACTTTCGGTGCTTATTCGAAAAACTCCCTTCTTTTTCATTTCTTGTGCTTCTGCATGGCTTGATTCTCTGAATCGGATGGAAAGAAATAGTTCGCGCCAGTAACTGGAATAATCTCTTCTGAATCTTACAATCTTCAAAGGTCAGTTTCTTATTGATATTTTACTGAACCTATTCAGGTATCGTATGCTGTGTTACCGTTGCGAACTCCTATATTCGTATTGATAATTTCATCCGGATTAATTGAATATGGAAACAACACAGGTTAATTTCGTTTTAGACACGTTGAATGACTTACGAGCATTCCCTGATAAGATAATCAGTGAAAACTGTACAATGGATCCGATACGTCTGGGCCTTGATTTCAGTGCTGAGAATTGCACTGTGCGCAGATTGTGGTGTACGGCAAATGTTACCTATAACGAGAACGGACGTAACGATTCATTTAACTTCGGATGTGACTTTGAGCCGAGATTCGGTAATCACCTTGTGCTTTATAATTTTCCGAACGATAATTTTCGAGGAGGAAAACTGACTTTGCAATATCATGCGATCTTGAGGAATATTTACACGCATCAGGATCAACAAACGGATTCAGTAATTACACAAATTTACATTCGTGCAGTACAACCTGCTGGTCGATTAATTCGTGAGGTTGCATTACCTGAGTTGGCAATAGTTGCCTATCTGAAATCTAAATTCTCGTTGTTTAATGAACAGAATTTTCCGGTCTTTGAAAATGGTTTTGGATTATTTCGCACCGAGCCTGCCGACCCCGGTCACATTTGGAACTGGAAGAATAACCTCGCACACAATACATCAGATTACATCGCAAGAAAAGCAAAAGTAAAACGCATACCTGAAGAGTTGCGTTCCTCAAATCCAAGCTTGTATAAGCGACTGCCCGACTTCACGGAAGAACAACTGAAAATAGAAACCTGGCAGTCTTATGGTACGGGTGCTTACTATAAGCCTGAGAGAAGCGGGTTCATTTTTAAAAGTTGGAATTGGATTCCAGCTGGTGGGAATGATGGTTTTGCAGATGCTTGTAAGACACTGGAAGTTCAGGTTGCTCAGGGGAATCCACCGGTTAACTGGTAATTAAAGAGTTGAATTAATTATGGCGAAAGAAACCACCACCAACGCATCCTCCATTGTTTCCAAAATCTGGGCATTCTGCAATACGCTACGCGATGATGGCGTAGGTTACGGCGATTATCTGGAGCAGCTGACCTATCTGTTGTTTCTTAAAATGGCCGACGAGTATAGTAAGCCTCCGCACAACAGGAAAATGCCAATGCCCAAGGAATATTCCTGGAGCAGTTTGACCAATAAAAGCGGCAGTGATCTGGAGAATCATTACAACAAATTACTGCGCGCGCTTGGCAAAGAGAAAGGCATACTCGGACAGATTTTCACCAAGAGTCAGAATAAAATTCAGGATCCTGCGAAGCTGTACAAGCTCATTGCGCTCATCAATGCAGAAGAATGGATTCTGATGGGCGTGAAGGATAAAGGAGATATCTATGAAGGTCTTCTTGAGAAAAATGCAGAAGACACCAAGAGCGGTGCAGGACAATATTTCACCCCTCGTGCTTTGATTAAAGCAATGGTAGAATGTATACAACCTGAACCGCAGAAAACCATTGCCGATCCGGCATGCGGTACAGGCGGATTCTTTCTTGCGGCATACGATTGGTTGGTGGAGAACAGAGAGTTGGACAAAGCCGATAAAAAGTTTCTGAAGTACAACACATTTTTCGGTAACGAAATTGTGGCGAGTACACGACGATTGGCATTGATGAATCTGTTTCTGCACAACATTGGTGATATCGATTCAGACAATTTTATTTCTCCTGCAGATGCGCTCATTGCGTCACCGGAACGTTACGATTACATTCTTGCGAATCCACCGTTCGGTAAGAAGAGCAGCATGACATTTACCAACGAAGACGGAGAGCAGGAAAAAGAAGATCTAACTTACAACCGTCAGGATTTCTGGGTTACCACAAGTAACAAACAGCTTAACTTCTTGCAGCATATTCATACCATGCTGAAGACAACAGGCAAGGCAGCCGTTGTACTGCCGGATAACGTGTTGTTTGAAGGTGGCGTAGGAGAGACGGTGCGCAGAAAGTTGATGGAAACAATGGAACTGCACACGATATTGCGATTGCCGACGGGAATATTCTATGCGAACGGTGTAAAAGCAAACGTACTGTTCTTCGACGGCAAACCTTCTTCAAAGCAGGCTTGGACGAAGGACGTTTGGATCTATGATTATCGTACCAATATTCATCATACGCAAAAAAAGAATCCGTTGAAATTTGATGATCTTAAAGAGTTCATCAAACTTTACAATCCAACCAACCGCAACAAGCGTAAGCAAACCTGGGATGAGAAATCAAATCCGGAAGGACGTTGGAGAAAATTCACCTACGAGGAAATCCTCGCACGCGATAAAACATCATTAGACATCACGTGGTTGAAGGATAAGTCGCTGGCTGATCTGGATAATCTTCCTGATCCTGATGTTCTGGCAGCGGAGATTGTGGAGAATTTGGAAGCTGGGTTGGAAGGATTTAGAGCGATAATTAACTCGTTGAATAGGAAATAGCGAAAAATCAATTTGGTGTGCGCTTCCCTTAGAAGATGCACAATTACATTACCGGAATAAACCAATAGAACATGGCAAAGTTTGTAACAGGAAAAGATCTCGAGGATGCCGTTTACGACATTATTTTCGAAGCTAAGAAACAACTGCTCATCGTTTCCCCATTCATTAAACTAGATGAATATTTCAAACAGAAGGTATTTAATAAGCACAAGATTAATGCTGATCTCCAACTGACTGTTGTGTTCGGGAAAAACGAACACGCCCCTGAAAGAAGTTTTAATAAAGTTGATTTTGATTACTTCAAGGAGTTTCCGAATGTGTCTGTTGTTTACGTGCCGACATTACATGCAAAATATTATGCAAATGAATCTCGAGGAGTAGTTACATCAATCAACTTATACGATCATAGTTTTCAGAATAATATTGAATTCGGAGTTATTAGTGAGTCGGGATTGATAAACATTGGTTCGAATTCAATTGATAAGGATGCGTGGATAATGAGTATGAAGGTAATTGCCGACGGTTATGCTGTGTTCATCAAAACCCCGAATTTTAAAAAGAAACTCTTTGGTAAGGACTACGTGGGATCAACAATTAAAGTGGATTATACCAATGAATTGATAAACGGAAAATTCTTTCCGAAGGTGAATGTGTTTCAACATGCTAATGAAGAGTTTGTAGATATCACCGTTGATGTTGAAAGGCAAAGCCGTGAGTCATTCGAACAACAAAAGCAAAGTGAATCCAAACCTAATAATGTCAATGAACCTAAGGCTAATCAACATTCTCCGCGAGGTTACGCACAATCATCAGGGAAAACGATAAGTGCTTCTAAAATTG
>JBJOKQ010000054.1:0-16608 GCA_046046005.1 Bacteroidota bacterium
GAATCAAACGCAGTTGTAACGAGACTGTCGATGAGCGAAAGATGATAGTCTTCGGGAATCAATCCGAAAGACTCTGAGTCTTTAATAAGATTCCACATTGAATCACCGGCTGCGTTGCGTTTGCCTGTATCGAACCACAACGATTTCTGTTCGCTGTAAGATTCTAATACCTGCGGCAAAGCGGTGATTGTATCCTTGCCGATAGTAAATGCAGAAGAATTTTTCTGCTGTTGCAGAATTCCGGATAACTCGTCTTGCAACAGCTTATTAATCTTTTCAGGATCTTCAGCCGAGACAACAGTTTCGCCTTGTGCGTTTTCCTGTTCGCCGCACGACAGCAGAACAGACGCAAGTAATGTCAGTAAGATGGGGTACTTCATGAGGTTTGCTGATCAAAAGTAGTGCAAACGACACACACGGAAAGCAGGAGTTGAATATCTGCGCAGAAAATAGTTATTAACTGTGCTCGGAAAGCGGATGTATGCGGCAGAATTTCGTTTAAACGAAGGTTTGCATATCGTGGAGTTGCTTGTAAACTCCGTTTTTGCTGAGCAATTCCAGGTGGTTGCCCTTTTCGATGATTTCACCTTTGCGCAGAACAATGATCTCATCGGCGTGCTGAATCGTACTCAGGCGGTGCGCAATAATGATGGATGTCCTGTTTTTCATCAGGTTATTGAGAGCGTCCTGAACCAATCTTTCACTCGTAGTATCGAGAGCGGAAGTTGCTTCATCCAGAATCAAAATAGGTGGATTCTTCAAAACGGCTCGTGCAATAGCCAGACGCTGACGTTGTCCGCCCGACATTTTTGTACCGCGATCACCGATGTTGGTTTGGTAGCCTTGCGGCATTTCCATGATGAAGTCGTGTGCGTTTGCAACGCGTGCAGCAGCTTCTACATCTTCCTGTTTGGCGTTCTTCACACCGAAAGCAATGTTGTTGTAAACTGTGTCGTTGAACAGAATGGATTCCTGAGAAACAATTCCCATCATGGAACGCAATTCGCTCATGCTGATGTTGCGGATATCAACTCCGTCAACGCAAATTTGACCTTCCGTTACATCATAAAAACGCGGAAGCAGATCTGCCAATGTGGTTTTCCCGGAACCGGATTGCCCAACAAGCGCAATCGTTTTTCCTTTTGCAACTTTCAGATTGACGTTGCGAACCGCATAACCATCGTCGCCGCGTTGATAAGCAAAGCTGACGTTGTTGTATTCAATTGCGTTTTTGAATTCGGAGATTTTCTGAGGTGAAGCTGTGTCGCGTATTGTTTCTTCTGCTTCGAGAATCATGTTGATGCGCTCCATCGATGCCAAACCTTTCTGTACGTTATAATACGCTTGTGTGAATTGACGTACCGGCGTTATAAGCTGGAAGAAAATCAGCAGGTAACCGACAAAGAATGCACCTTTCAATTCCTGTTCGCTGATCACGAGATTACCACCGTAATACAAAACACATGCTATTACAATTACAATGAGAAATTCACTCAACGGTGAAGCGAGATCCGTTTTGCGATAGTTACGGATCATCACATTGGTGTACGCATTATTTTCTTCTGCAAAGCGACGTTCCGCTTTTTCTTCTGCGTTAAATCCTTTGATGATGCGTAATCCTCCAAGCATTTCTTCCAGCATGGAAAGCATTGTGCCGTGTTTCTCTTTTGCGTCGGTAGAAGATCGCTTCAGACTTTTTGCAACAAGGCTCAGAATTAACGCGATTACAGGCGTTACAACAATCACAGTGAGCGTCAATTGCCAGCTCATCATGATCATCATGATGAGAATCGCAACAATAGTAACCGGTTCACGGAACGTCATTTCGAGAGAACTCATCACGCTCCATTCCACTTCATGCAAATCCGATGTCATGCGACTCATAATATCACCTTTGCGTTCGTTGGAATACCACGACAAAGGCAGTCGCAAACATTTTGTGTACATGCGGTTTCTGAAATCGCGAACCACGCCATTGCGCACAACGGCCAGAAAGAACATGGCGAGATAACGTGCCAGACTTTTGAAGAAGAAAATTCCGATTATTCCGATGCAAATCCAGAAGAGGATGGTCATTCTCGCCTGAGAAGGATCGACACTGGTTGCAATGTAAACCGAGAATTTGTAGTTGATCCAATCGAGAATGGAGCTGATATTGAATCCGGGAACAGGTTCCGGCTTCGAAGCGGTTACTGCATAACTTGAAGGATCTGCCGTGAATAAAAGATCCAGCAAAGGAATGACGGAAATGAGCGAGAAAAGATTGAATACAACGGAAATGATATTGAAGAAAATATTCAGCCAGGCGTATTTCCAGTAGCCGGTTACATAATGCAGAATGCCGAAGAATTTCTTCACGAATGCGAAGGTAGAGATTAGCGGCGAAACTTGCGACGGAGCAGGTGGTGTTAAATAAGCTGAATAAATCGATTGTGAGGTCTATCTTTGCAGCATGAAAGCGAAGCATCCATCAGATTCATTGGCTACGGCCACACATCACGTATTACCGAACGATACAAACAATCTTAAAAACCTTTTCGGAGGTCGTTTGTTGGAGTGGATGGATGTTATTGCGGCTATATCAGCTCACAGACATTGCCGTAGAGTGGTAGTTACCGCAACTGTGAATCACGTGGCATTTCACCAGCCAATTCCATATGCGGCTATCGTTACGCTGGAAGCGAAAGTGTCGAGAGCATTCTCAACTTCCATGGAAGTATTCATTGATGTTTTCGTGGAAGATCCGGTAACCGGCGAGCAAGTGAAGAGCAATGAAGCGATTTACACTTTTGTTGCGGTTGATCAGAACGGACAGCCATTGCCTGTACCGCCTATTGAGCCTGAAACAGAATTGGAAAAAGAGCGTTTCGCAAGTGCATTACGTCGCCGCCAGCTTGCGCTGATTCTCGCGGGAAAAATGAAACCGCAGGACGCAACGGAGTTGAAGGCGTTGTTTACTTAACAGATTTCTACCGTGGCTTAATTTCAGTTGTAAGAACGGTTGTTGAATCAAACAACTTTCTGAACACTTTGCGAAAAATCCAACTGCGGATTGTGTTTTACCAGATATTGTCGCAGCAATTCCAATTCAGTTTCATTAACGTTGAGCACTGCAAGCGCTTTTGCTCCGATCATCAGGTGCGCGTTGATGTGTCTGCTGTGTTTGGTGTAAGCGCTCTGGACCACTTGAATTTTCAGTGCAGTAATTTCTTTCGGATTGGTCATGATTGTTTTGTACACAGTAGACTCCTGAATGTTGTTCAGTTGTATTCCCTTGAACAGCATGAACACACCCAGGACCAAAATCAACGCGCCGAAAGCGTATAGAAAAATCGATCCTCCTCCGGATGGATTCGCCTCGGGATCAAGAAACGGTACTGCGATCATGAACGCGCCAAATGCGCCGAAGAAAATCCCCATTATATAATTGCGTCTGCGCGTTCTCGTAAGCGTCTGTTCTACAAAATCGAGATTGCTGAATTCGATTACCGTTTTTTCTTCTCTATGATCTGCAGATTTCTTCTCAGCTCTTTTCAGTAAAAAGTGCCCTGCGAACGTCAGGATCAATCCGGCAGCAATGAGTCCGGAAGCAACTTCTCCGTCAATCAACGGAAGTTCTGCGCCTTTCAGGACAATGACGTAGTCGAATTTTCCAGCTATGTATCCGAGAACTGCAACCAGTAAGCTGGCGATGCCAGATATTTTGAGAATAGACCAGAGGAGCTTCATGTTGTGCGAATTGAATTCAGGGAGATAATATGTTATTTGCGGGGAGCGTCATTTATCGGTGTAAAAAAGTATTCACGAGTGAATCTGCTCTTCCCTGACAATCTCGTCCAGCAGATCTAGCAAAGCATCGCGCTCCTGCAGAGTGACCAATCGCGTTCGGTATTTTTTAAAATCAGGAACGCCTCGGAAGTAATTTCCGTAATGCTGTCGCATTTCATTGATGCCTGCACGTTCTCCTTTCCACTCAACGGATTTGGTAAGATGAATTCGCACAACATTTACGCGATCTTCCAATGACGGTAATTGCAAATGCTCACCTCCCGTTTTGATGAAATGTTTCACTTGCGCAAAGAACCAGGGATTTCCAATCGCAGCGCGACCGATCATTACTCCATCAACTCCATAGCGATTCTTATATTCAACCGCTTTCTCCGGTGAATCAATATCACCGTTACCGAAGATCGGAATCTGAATACGCGGATTGTTTTTCACTTCACCGATCAACGTCCAGTCCGCTTCGCCTTTGTACATCTGCGTACGCGTTCTGCCATGAATTGACAAAGCTTTGATGCCGATATCCTGCAAACGCTCTGCAACTTCCATGATGTTTTTGGAATTATCATCCCAGCCTAAACGCGTTTTAACAGTTACAGGCAATGAAGTTGATTCCACCACCGCTTTTGTAAGACGAACCATAAGATCAATGTCTTTCAGCACAGCGGCACCGGCTCCTTTGCAAACTACTTTTTTTACCGGACAACCGAAATTGATATCGAGTAAATCAGGTTGTGCCGTTTCCACGATTTTCGCAGATAATGACATTGCTTCTTCATCACCACCGAAAATCTGAATTCCGATCGGTCGTTCGTAATCGAAGATGTCGAGTTTCTGACGGCTTTTCACTGCATCACGAATCAATCCATCTGTCGAAATAAATTCGGTGTACATGAGATCCGCACCATGCTGCTTGCACACATAACGGAATGGCGGATCGCTCACATCTTCCATCGGTGCAAGGAGTAAAGGAAATTCCGGGAGCGTTATGTTGCCGATTTTTACCATTAACTTCGTCCGCGAAATTACTCAATTACAATAGTGGAACAGCAAAATCATAACGAACGACCGCCAATGTTTCAAAGTCCCTCCATGCGTGTGTGGCTTTTGATTGCCTTGAATTTCGGTTGTACGGGAATTTTTCTGCTTCTCAGTCGTATTCCGGCTTTGGATTGGCTCGGTTCATCTGCCGATAGCGGTTATTCTTCCTGGTACGGCAAACTCAGCGCGGGGCTGTTTACAATTCTTGTTTTTGGTGTGCCGATGGTCATTTTCGCGAATGCCATTGCAGAGGAGCGCTTCGGAATGTTTCGACTGGAACGAAAAGTCAAGCCGGGAATTCTGATCATGGGAGTCGTTGCGATGGTAACCTCAGTATTCTTCATTGATTTTCTGTACTCGCTGAATAAATTGTATTTCTCCGATCCTGCTTCTTTGGAAGCGATGAAGGCGATGGACGCGAATTCAGCTTGGCTATTGGAGATGAATGATATTGGATCGTTATTACTCTGTTTGTTAATGCAGGCCTTGGTCCCGGCTTTCGTTGAAGAGTTGTTTTTTCGCGCAGGTATACAGCAACTGACGATGGAGTGGATGCGCAAGCCGCATGCAGCGGTGTTATTGTCAGCTGCATTTTTCAGTTTCATGCATTTCGACGGGACAGGATTTCTGGCGCGATTTATTCTAGGCGCATTTCTTGGTTACATGTTTTACTGGACAGGATCATTGCGTATCACCATTCTCGCGCATTTTGCATTCAACGCATTTTCGGTTATAGATGCGTACAACAGACAACACGCACCGAATTCGTTAATGGCACAAACGGAAACCACTCCTGTATTGGCGATAATTTCCGCTGTTGTATCAACGGGAGCATTGCTTACGGTATTCATGCTTTGCCGTAAAAGATCTTCGTAAAGATTCCTGTAGCGGCAACAGCTCACATCTCCTGATGTTTTCTATATTTGCGCCCTGCTATTCCCGGAGACGTGTCCGAGTGGTTGAAGGAGCACGCCTGGAAAGTGTGTATACGGGAAACCGTATCGCGAGTTCGAATCTCGCCGTCTCCGCAAATGAATCAAACATGCGTCCCCGCTTCAAGCGGGGATTTTTGTTTTTCAGGAAAGACGCCAAGTTTACTTGAGCGGATTTAATGAAAAATAAAAATCAGCGCAGCGACGCAGGTTTGATTCTCTGAATGGGAGTACAGAGCTCATGCCAATAATCTCGTCCCCATCCCAATAAAAATCAGCGCAGCGACGCAGGTTTGATTCTCTGAATGGGAGTACAGAGCTCATGCCAATAATCTCGTACCGAGATCATTCAAAATAGCGAAACGTAGGAAATTGATTCTCACCATGTAGATTAGACATTAGACTTTAGAAGATTTGTCTAAATGAGTTAATCTCCGGCACGAAGTCAATTTGCAATCCGCTGACGCTCCTTCAATTCAGGAACTGCTTCTAAAGTCTAACTTCTAGAGTCTAGAATTCAGTCAGTTCCCCGCGCAAATTCTTCTTCAACTTCCGCGTCAACTCTGCAGTCGTTTCGCAATACGCCAGCAAATGCATGAGTTTTGTAACAGCAGCCTCTGTAGTCATATCGGCACCACCAACAACTCCCGCTTTCTCCAATTGAGCACTGGTCTGATAACGCCCTTGTTCAACAGTTCCTGCAGCACATTGCGTGATATTGAGAATTACCACGCCTTTTTTAATCGCGGACTTAACGGATTCTGTAAACCATTTTTCCGTGGTAACATTTCCGGAACCGTATGTTTCGAGAATTACTGCTTTCAGATTTTCAGCACCGAGTATCGCATTCACAACTTGTGGTGTAACGCCCGGGAACATTTTCAGAATGGCAATGTTCTTATCCAACAATGGAAGAATCTTCAGTTTGCCTTTTCCGGCTTTCGCGATATGCGCATGATTGTAGTGAATGTGAATGCCTGCTTCTGCCAAAAGCGGATAATTCGGCGACTGAAAAGCTCGGAAATGTTCGGCGTTGAATTTGTTCGTGCGATTCCCGCGATACAAACGATATTCAAAATACACGCACACTTCAGGAACAATCGCTTTTCCTTTGTGGGTTGCAGCAGCAATTTCAATAGCGGTAATCAGATTTTCTTTACCGTCGGTGCGAATCGTTCCGATTGGTAATTGTGATCCGGTAAGCACAACAGGTTTACTGAGATTCTCAAACATAAAGCTAAGCGCAGACGCAGTGAACGCCATTGTATCACTACCATGCAGAATAACAAAGCCGTCGTAATTGTTGTATTCACTTTCAATCAGGTGCGCGAGCTCCATCCAGATTTCCGGCTGCATATCTGATGAATCAATCGGCGTGCGAAAACTGTGCGTGCTGATTTTTACATCAAACTTTGAAAGCTCCGGAACTTCGTCAAGAAGTCGCGTAAAATTGAACGGCTTCAGTTGTCCGGATTTGGGATCACGGATCATTCCGATTGTGCCTCCTGTGTAAATCAGAAGTATGCGTGGTGATTTTGCCATTCAGATTTTGAATAAACGTTTGGAGTTTTCTGTTGTGATTCGTGCGACTTCTTCGATCGCAATTTGTTTAATGTCGGCAATCTTTTGTGCTACATGAACAATGTAACTGCTTTCGTTACGCTGTCCTCTGTGCGGAACCGGTGCAAGATAAGGAGCATCTGTTTCCAAAACCACATACTCAAGTTGAACTGCTTCAATCACTTTGTCAATACCGGAATTTTTAAAAGTAACCGTGCCTCCGATACCGAGAAAGAATCCCACGTCTATCACTTTTTGTGCTTCTGCAGGCGTATCTGAGAAACAGTGAAATACTCCGCGAAGGTTGCCATTCTGTTTGCTGCGTACAATATCATAGCATTCATTGAACGCGTTTCTGGAATGAATTGCAATCGGCAGGTTCAAATCCAGTGCCCAATCGATATGCAAAGCGAAAATTTCTTTCTGCAACTCAGCATGCGATTTATCCCAGTAAAGATCAATTCCAATTTCCCCAACGGCAATGTAATTCCCTGAATAGAGTTTGTTTTTTATTATTTCGATTTCACGTTTAATTGTTTCGGGTTGAACAGAACATGGATGCAATCCCATCATGGAGAATATTTTTCCGGGGAATGCCGCTGTCAATTCATCCTGCGAATCATGTGTCTCAGAATCGATTGCAGGCAGAAAAATCCGTTCTACACCGGCATCGAATGCCCGCTGCACCATCTCTTTACGATCACTATCGAACTTAGTTGAGTAGAGGTGCGCATGGGTGTCTGTTAAAATCATCTGCGAATTTAAGCCGTTTTTGCCGTTTTCGACCTCCCCAAACACCCGTTTCCATCTGATTTTTACTCCAAATGATGAAGCAGGATATTGGTTGGTTTATTTACCTTTGTGCGCCCGATCTAAAACAGGGCAAAACCAAAACCACCAAAAAATGAAAAAAGTATTTGCAATTGCATTAACCGCGCTTTTTGTAGGCGGTGTAGCTCTCACAAGCTGTTCAAAGTATGAAGAAGGTCCAAAGCTGACTCTTTTGACAAAGAAAATGCGTTTGGCAGGAACTTGGGGTGTCGCTGCATACCTTGAGAACGGTGTTGACAAAACTGCTGATTATCGCCAGTTCGTTACTTCTGAATCTACAACAATTGAAAAAGACGGTAACTGGAACGCAACAACCACTACTATTCTGGGAACTTTCACCAGCTCCGGAACTTGGGAGTTCATCAACGACAAAGAAGATGTGAAAATGACTACTACTGTTTCTAACGGTACTACTCTTTCAAGTCCTTCATTGGACACAATGCACATCACTAAGTTGAAGAACAAAGAAATGTGGACTAAAGAAGTTGACGGTTCTAACACTTACGAGTATCATTACGAAGCGAAGTAATTTGCTTCTCATACAAAAAGCCCTGCACGGAAACGTTGCGGGGCTTTTTCGTTTTGTACCTTTAGCATCGCAGTGAAAAAAATTCTGATCATACGATTCAGTTCTATTGGTGATATCATTCTCACCACACCTGTTATTCGTTGCATTCGCAAGCAAACGGGCGCTGAAGTGCATTTCATTACCAAGAAACAGTTTGGTGCTTTAGTGGAGAGCAATCCTTATGTTGATAAGGTGATCACTATTGATAAAAATGTGAGCGAAGTTGCTGATGTATTGCGTAATGAGCGTTATGATTTTGTCGTTGATCTGCATCACAATCTCCGTTCGCTTCAGGTGAAGAATATCTGTAAAGTTCCTGCCGCGTCTTTTCCGAAGTTGAACCTGAAGAAATGGTTGCTGGTTAATGCAAGGATTGATTTGATGCCGCAACAACACATAGTTGATCGCTATTTTATCGCTGCGGAAAAACTTAAAGTTAAAAACGACAATGAAGGATTGAATTATTTCATTCCTGAATCAGATAAAGTGAAGCTTGAAGTTTTGCCATTGTCCCACAGAAGCGGATACATTGCAATTACAGCGGGCGCGAAATTCGCTACTAAGGAAATGCCGGCGGCGAAAATGCAGGAACTCATTATGTATTTGAACCGACCGGTTGTTATACTAGGCGGTAAAGATGATATCGCAAAAGGAACTTTGCTTGCTGATGTATGCGGTGATCTCGTTTATAATGCTTGTGGAAAATTCAATCTCAATCAAACCGCGTCTCTGATTGAACAGGCTGATACCGTAATTTCCCATGATACAGGAATGATGCACATTGCTGCCGCTTTCCGCAAGAAAATATTTTCGGTATGGGGAAATACAGTCCCGCAGTTAGGCATGTACCCGTATTTGCCCGCAGATGGTTCTCGCATCATTCAGGTTAAAGATTTATCGTGCCGACCTTGTTCTAAAATCGGTTACAGCGAATGCCCGAAGAAACACTTCCGTTGCATGAACGACATTCCTTTGGAAGAGTTCCGTGAGCTTCGCGCTTAATTCACTAACTTAGTTGTATGAACATCAAAGCTATCTTCACAGCAGTTGCTGCGCTGCTTCTTATTACTGCCGAAGCTCAGAATACAAACCGCACATCGTTTATTATTCCTCGAGGCGCTACAACTAACGGAATCACTGCGAGCGACCCACACGTTAATGTTCGTCGTATTGAGCATCCGAAACAAAGTTCTTCGGGATTGGAAACAATCAAGGATTCACTTTCTATGCGTTATGCAAACCAGGATGTTCATGCTCAAACGCGACTTTCAACATTGCCGGCACCTGTTGTAGGTTTCGGAGTTCAGGGAAATGTTTTCAATAACGGAACACCAACCGATAATGAAATTGCAGTTGGCAATAACGGTATGCTGATCTCGGTGCAAAACAGCAATGTGTTCAGGTATAATACCAATACAAGTACGCCGCTCACCAACCAATCGCTTGCCGGATTTTTCGCGCCGCTTCAAAATAACGGATCGAAGTATGATCCGAAAGTGCTTTATGATCCGCAGGCAAACCGATTTATTCTGATGTGTCTTGCAGGTTATACTTCCTCGAATACAAATCTGCTCGTAGGATTTTCCAATTCTGATTCCATTAACGGCACGTGGCATTTGTATGAAATTCCGGGTAATCCATTCGGTGATACTGCATGGAGCGATTACCCGATGATTGCTGTAAACAACAACGAACTTTTTCTTACAGTCAATCAGGTTTACGACGGTCAGCCTTGGCAAACCGGTTTCAAGGAAACATTCATCTGGCAGATCAATAAATGGGACGGTTACAGCGGCGATTCGCTTCGAACTCAATTGCATTCCGGAATCAACACTAACGGAAGACCTGTTCGCAATCTGTGCCCTGTTGAACATGCAGGTGCTCCGACAAGTTCTCCGGCGATGTATTTTCTTTCGGATCGTAATCTGGATGCATCCAACGATACAATTTTTCTCGTGACAATAACGGATACAATCAACGCACCGGGGCAACAACTCACTGTGCAGATGATGGAAAGTAACACGTCATATTTTGCACCGATACAAGCCGATCAACCGGGCTCCGGCGGACAATTGTCAACGAACGATGCACGTATACAAGGCGCATATCTGCTGAACAACACAATTCAATTCGTGAATGCAACAACAGATACGGCAACGGGGAACGTAGGCATTTACCATGGCGTTGTTTCGAATGTGAATACAAGTCCTACTGTGCGCGGAACGATCTATGCAGACACGTTGCTGGATTACGGCTATCCGAATCTGGCTTGGGTTGGTTATGATGCGAGTGATTACACTTCGATGATCATGTTCCTGCATAGTGCAGCGTCAGTGAATCCCGGATATTCAGTGATGTTAGCGGATACATCCGGCAACTTTTCCGTGCGAACTAATGCAAAATCAGGAACCGGCGCTGTGAGTTTGCTCAGCGGAGACGAACGTTGGGGCGATTATACAGGTATTCAACGTCGATATGATATCGGCGGTACATGTTGGGTGAATGGATATTACGGAATGTCAAATGGCGCTCACTCCACGTGGATTTGTGAAGTGGGTCGCAGCAGCGATGTTTCTGTTCAGCAGAACACAACTTCATCGGAAATTCAATTGTATCCGAATCCCGTGACTGAACAGCTGAACATTACATTCAATCTTGAAACATCACGCAATGTTCGTTTTGTAGTATACGACATGCAAGGCAGAATGGTACAGATACTTGTAGAAGATCAGTTTCGTGCCGGCAAACACGTACTGACTTTCAATCCTGATTTCGCAGGAGCAGGTATGTATATCATTCGCGGCGAGTGTGCGGATGGATCTGTATTGTTTACAGAACGTTTCATCAGCGAGTAATCATAAACGAAGACCGAGCACGGTAACGTCATCGGTTTGCTCGCGGTACATTTTCCAAAAGTGAAAAAACTCGGCTAGTTGCTGACCTTGTTCCTGCATGGGGAATTCATTCACCAGACAAATCAATTTTCTCAAGCGTGAGCGGTTGATTTTTTTATCATTCGGACCGCCGAATTGATCAGTGTATCCGTCAGTGAACAGGTAAATACATGAATCAGGTTCTAAATTAACGCTGTGCCCTTCATAAGTTCTCGCGTTCTCTAATCGCATTCCGCCGATAGGATAACGAGCACCTCTGAATTCACGTGTGCCTGATTGATCCAGCACCCATATGCTTCGCATTGCACCTGCAAAGTGCAACTCGCGAGACGCAAGATCAAAAGTGCATAATGCAATGTCCATTCCATCGTAAGTTTCTCTGCGCTCCTGCGCCTTGTATCTTGAAAAGGCGTTGCTGATTCTTTTGTCAAGTCTTCTGAGTATGAAAGCAGGTTCGTAGCATCTTTCTTCCATCACGATCTGATTAATCAGACTTAACCCCATAACGGACATCATCGCACCCGGAACACCATGACCTGTACAATCAGCAACAGTGAAAATCAGTTTACTTCCGATGCGAGTCATCCACGTAAAATCACCGCTTAAATCCGTTTTCGGGCAGAAGAACAGAAAGGAATCTTTTACATATTGACGGATATGATTCTCATCGGGCAACAATGCTCGTTGTAACGTACCGGCATAACGCAGGCTCTCGGAAATTTCGTTCAGTCTTTTTTGTTCACGTGTGTAATGTTGAAGGATCAACGCATTATCACGCTTCATACGCTCTTCTTCTGTAAGCGAAATGAATTCTTCTTCGGTTATTCCACTCTCGTCTGTCAGTAGCATTGTATCAGTTCTTGAAGAAGGGTCTTCGCAAACTTACTGCTCAAGTGTTGATACGGGTTTAACCTAATGTTATGATTAGTGAATGCTGCGGAAACGGAAGATGCCGATTAATTGTTCAGCTTTATCTGCTGATATTTTCTCGTGAATACATTCACGGGATACCATGCAGCAAGAATTCCGATAGCCGTTACTGCAAGTACGATGTAGAGTAAATCTGTTAATTGCACTTCAACAGGGTAGAACGACACAACAAATCCTTCTCCGAATCGCAACAGTCCGAAAGTTTTCTGGAGCCAGCAAAGTAACAATCCGAGTGTTATGCCTGCCACGGTTCCTGCCACTGAAATCAGCACGCCTTCCGTGAAGAAGATTCTGCGAATCAATTTTTCTCCTGCACCCATTCCCCAAAGAATGCCAATGTCTTTTTTCTTCTCAATGATCAGAAGCGTAATGGAACCGATTGTGTTAAATGTGGCGATTACCAGAACAAAGATGAGAATGAAGAAAGTCCACATCTTTTCCGACTTCAATGTTTTATACAACACTTCGTTCTGTTCGTACCGCGATTGAACTTTGTATTCGCTTCCGGTAACTTCTTTCACCTTACGAATTACCTCCGCTTCATCAAAGCCGCTTTTAATTCCGATTTCCGCTGATGTACATTCATCAGTATATTCCAGCAAGCCGCGCACAGTTTCTACCGGGAGGAATATGTATTTCCCGTCAAAGTCACTGCTTACAAAATACAAGCCGGAAAGAAACGCAATGTCCTCATTGAATGGTTTTTCGTCCATGTTATTCATGTCAACGACCAGATTCCTGTCGCGTTTCGGTACATAAATTTTTATCTGCGACAATTCCGAAAGAGCAAGAACACTTCCTATTTCCTGCCCGGCAACAGCACCAGTCAGTCCATTCGGATGAAGATCAAACGCGCCTTCACGCACTACAGTATCGAATCTCGTGTAACGAGCGTAATCATCGCTTACGCCTCTGATCACAACATTCATTTGGCGATCATTACTTTCGATCAGTCCGTCTTCATCAATAATTTCAGTGTACCATGCAACTCCGGGAATCTGCTTTATGCGCTTTACTTTTTCAGGATCGGAATGAAACACTTTCCCTTTTTCAGCAGTAATGCGTATGTCGGAATGAAAGTTATTGTAAAGCGATTCTACAAGTCCTGTCAGTCCGTTCATTGCCGACAGAATGATCACCAATGCCGCGGTAACAACGCAAACACACGCGAGTGAAATGCGCGTAACAATGTTCACGGCATTCGAAGATTTCCGGGAGAATAAATAACGCCGTGCTACAAAGAATGAAAGATTCATTGACGGCTTCTGAATTATTTCTTGAGAAGATTTTCAATGCGCTCCGCATAATCGAGCGAATCGTCGACATAGAAAATCAATTCCGGAATAACACGCGCCTGATGACGAATGCGTTTTCCAAGCAGCCCGCGGATTTCATGCGAACTCTTGCGGATGATCTCGAGCATTTTGTCTTTTTCTTTTACAGGGAAAAGACTGACGTAAATTTTAGCCACGCCCAGATCAGGGCTCACTTTTACCTGCGTAACGGTGATCATGATGCTGCCGAATTTTCCTTTCGTTTCGAATTGAAAAATTTCTGCAATTTCTTTCTGAATCAGACGGGAAAATTTCTGCTGACGTGTGGAATCCATTCTGTAAAGGTAATGAATTCCTGCGGTGAAGAGTAAGCCTCATTTGCGCCTGAATGCATTCTGAATACCGCTATCTTTGCATCATGCATTACGTCAAAGCTCTTCATATCATCTTCATGGTTTCGTGGTTCGCAGCGCTGTTTTACATGCCGCGCTTGCTGATTTACCATGTAGAAGCTCAGGAAAAGGAAAATCCGGATCGCGGGATTCTTTCTGCTCAATTTAAAATCATGCAGAAGAGACTTTGGTATTTTATCAGTTGGCCGGCAATGATCTTAACATTATTGTTCGGAATCTGGGTTTCGTTTTATAACGCCGGACACTATTATACACAAGCGTGGTTCATACTTAAATTGATTTTTGTTTTTGTATTGGTGTTGTACCATTTGCAGACACATTCTCTTTTTGTAAAGCATCAGTCTGATCAAACACCGTGGACATCGTTTCGTTTGCGAATGTGGAATGAAGTGGCGACACTCTTGCTGTTTATCATTGTATTTCTCGTTGTACTTCAGCAGAACAACGGATGGGTTTGGGGCGCTTTGGGAGTTATTGCCTTTGCAGCCGCGTTGTACGCAGGAATCATGATTTACAAAAGCAGCAGGGAGAAAAAGGATACCGGATCCGATTCAGCTTTGCCTCCGCCGCCACCACAGAATTAATTGCTGCATTAAGGTTTCATAAGCTCTGCTTAATGCAGACGAAATACGTACAGGTTAGTTTTGAAATATGAAACAACCTGCGTTAAGTTTACTTGGTAAGCGAATTCTGATTGTGGATGATGAACCCGATATCAGGGAGTTCATCTCCTATTATCTTTCAAAACGTGGCTTTTCAGTCGCTACCGCTGCAGATGGCGCCGAGGGAATTGCACTTGCCGTGAAGTTCGAACCGGATCTTGTTATTCTCGATGTATTGATGCCAGGACTTAACGGTTTCGAAACATGCATGCATATGCGCTCTGATGAACGTTTTGATAATACACAGATTGTGTTTTTGTCGGCGTTGACACAGAGTTATTCCAAGGATCTTGGATTTCGTATGAATGCAGATGCGTTTATTACAAAACCTGTACGGATGGAATTATTGGTGCGGAAAATAGAGCAGGTTTTGAGCGAAAAAGCCTTTCACAAAGTTACAGCTGAAGCTCCGCGCCTGCGGGATTCTACTTCCGCTTAAGCAACCATGCTTCAGGAATATCCATGCGGATGGTTGTGAGGAATTTAGTTGCCTCTTCTTTTGAATCGAATGACGCAATGGAAATGTGCGTGAGTTTTGAATTCAAATTCTCCAACACCGTTGCTTTGTAACCTTTGCTGATGAGTGAACGACGGTAGTTTTCTGCGTTCTGCGGAACACCGAAAGCACCACCGATAACATAGTATTTTCCACTAACAGTTGGTTGCGAAACCAATGCATTCGGATTAGCATTCAATTCAACACGAGTAGTATCAGGTGCAACTTTATGAATGTTTACAACCAATCCCGGACTGTTATCGTCAAGTTCAATGTAGAAATTACCTGCTGCGTCAGGACGCACTTCATTTCGCGATTCTGTAGTTAACGGTTTTGTGAACCAGGTATTTGATTCATACAATGCAGGTTCACCTGAATTGATCCCGAGTCCCGCGAGTGCGCTGCCGCGAAGATTATCATTGAATGTGAAAAGAATTCCTGCAGCAATTAACGGCATGGAAATCATTGCAGCCACTTTCCAAACGCGACTCACGCCAGTCGATTCAGTTACAATCGGCTCTGCATTCAATTCGCGAACAACAGGTTCTTCCTTAGTTTCTTTCTTCTCTCGAATAACAGGTAAAGACTGAAACGAAGCAAGCCCGAAAGAATTAATCAGGAAGTTAACATCCGGATTACTTTCAAAAGAAATATTCCCTTCAGGATCAAGATGCATTGTTCCTAAGTGAGGAAGTTCCACTTTATTTCCGGAAGCGAATTCTGTTTTAATTGCAGAAACGAACGACTCTACATCTTTCTTGGCTTCTTCAAAACTGCAAGGAACCGCGGATGCAATGGAATCAGTTAACAAACCATCATTATTCTGCAGATGGCGGTTAAAGAATACTTGCTTTGAAGGCGGGGCAAAGATGTGCTGACCCGGATGGATTTTAGCCGGAACATAGGTGCACACAAATCCTCCAAATTGCGGAACGATCACACAATCGTGATCATACAGCAATTCAGAAATGTAATGTGACGTTCTTGCGAAGTTTTCCATTTTTCGGTGTTCAAAAATAACCAAAAAACGGCGTTCTCGCGCTAATTCATTATGATTGTAAAACTATTGAAGTCAGGTAATTAGGAAGTGAGGCCGCTGAATTCCCTATTGTTGGAATTCGGGGACAGAATCGCGCTTCAGTCAATTAACCGATTTCCGAGTCCTTTTTCGGGAATGTGTTGTCCGATTTTTTGTCCCGATGTGGCAAGCGGAAATTGATACGG
>JBJOKQ010000055.1:0-16499 GCA_046046005.1 Bacteroidota bacterium
GTCTTGATAAAATCACTTTCCATGGGGATCTCAGCATTGATTTGCGGATTCAGAATCAATTCGGAAATATCCACACCTTGATAGTAGACCGTTGTATCAATTTTACGATGCAATGTTTTGTTGTTCCAATTGATAAACCCGAAATCCTGACATTCAATTCGCAAATAATCTGCTCCATTGCGAAGCGTGCGTTTTTTCATCCAGGAAACGTCAACAGAAAGTCCAACTCCGTTCACACTTAACGCGTTCGTTGAAGAAGTGTCTGACGAATAGAAATCGCCGTAAGCTCCGCCTGTAAGCGAAGAGCCGGATCCATCGGTGAACAATTTACCGTATTCCATCCACGCTTCATTGTAGGAATGGCCTGCAAGTCCTGAAACTGCTACGTTGATATACGTGTTATTCGTTTCTCTTGTGTAATACCCCACCTGAAGCTGCGTCCAATTCATTGCGCGGAATCCTGTTCTGCTGAAATCCGCTTCTTCTCCTTTGAATTGCGTATTACCTTGAAAACCGAGGCGGAATGCATCATCTGAAAAGCGAGCGGTAAGATTGAATCGGCGGCGGAGGCTGAATTGAATCAAGCTTTGTGATGTATCCTTTAATGAAATTCCAAAACTTACGCCGGCATCGTAATGTGCACCGGCACGATTTACATTAAGCAATCCATCGGCATTTCCTGCAATGTAAGTTGAGTCTAAAAAGCCACCGCGATAGATATTATTAAGAAAGCCTGTATTGACACCGTCTGAACCGTATAAAATATTGCCGTGAATTGCGACAACCATTTTGCGTTTTCCTGTAACCGTATCATAACCGGGATCTCCAGCCATGAAGTGATTCTCACTCATGAAATTTTGCGAGAAACCAACTGCACAACTGCAGCACAACAATATCAGCACGAAAAATTTCTTCATAATCAATTATTGACGCGGTATTCGAAATCAGCAGTTATATTCAATGCTAAACGGTTCGTTGAGAAAATTTTCACGAACGACGGATCGGTGCCGGTGTGAAAACGCGGACGGATCAATAATCTGGTTGAAGCCAGCAATGAAGAAGTTTGAGCTTCATTCATCGGAATCTTCACGATTGAATTAGTGCTTCCATTGGCAAAAAAGTAGCCGCCACTATTGGAAAGCGGTGCAGAATATACAGTTCCCGGAGGCGCAACAAGCGAGTCGATGATACTGTTCGTTTCACTGAGCATATAGATTTGAAGACCTGCATCAAAAGGAAATCCGTTATTTGCATGAACAGTCAGTACTCCATTCTTCACCGCGTCAGTTTCAACGCCGCTGAAGTCAACATTAACTGTGTCAACAAGAACGATATTGTTGGCGTAAAAGTTCACAGGCAGATCAATATCAAACGCCGCATTTATGCCGAATTGCGTGTATAGGAAATCGTTGTTCCCGGAGACATTACCCAGTGGATTCGTATATATTGAGAAGTCATACCCCAGAAAATCGGGCATTATTTCCATCATATCCACAATGTTGGAATTTGAATTATCAAAAGTCCAGGTGTTGATCTGAGGTATACTCGGCGGATAAGAATTGGAATACGAAGCACGATTAATGTTTGTACTCGTACCAATGATAGGATGATTCAGATAAAGAGTCTGCCCGGTTCGCTGACTTCGCGACCAAAGGTTGTTTACTGTAAAACGCAGATCAACACCAGCGTAATTCTCAATGGTAAATTTCATCCGCAACGAATCCAGTCCAAGTGAACCTGATTGCACTTTGGAAAAAAATGAAATGTAAGTTTCGTCCGGTCCAACAGAATTAAGTTCACTTCCAAAGTAGCCTCGTATATAAGACGGGCGCAGACCTTCCAATTGAATTTCCGCAGAAACTGAATCGGCCTGAGTAATCACCTGTGCGCCGATATCCGTTGGGTCCACCTGTGCGGTGAAAAGTGTAATTAAAGTATTTACCCGATCTCCGACAATGCCGGTAAAGTTGAGTTCGTATCCGGCCAGATCGACTTCCAAATCAGTAACCGAACTGACGGTTGAAGAAGGAGCCGGAGGTAAGGTATCAACAACTTCTAAAGGATTACCGTTTAAAATTGCACTGGAAATTCGGTAAGTAATTATCAGGCGTTTCTGAACGTCATTTTTCAAGTGAACTTTCATCTTCCCTTTTTCAAGAGTTCCGTAAACCAGCTGAATTGGTGCCAGTCCGTAGGTAGTTTGAGACGGTGTGACAGGCGTGAGGTAAGTTCCTTCGTAAACTGTGGTTGTACCGAATGGAAGATTGTAATTATAGAGGAGGGTTGTGTCCGGAATTGCAAAAAGTGAATCGTCGTCTATACCGGGAACTGACGTATGATAAACGATTCTTAGAGAACCGTCAGCGTTTTCCGTGATCAAGGAGTCTGTGATCAGATCGTCAATAGCGAAAGTACCGTACGCCACCGGGACGGTTAAATCCAAATCCCAGGACAGTTCTTCTCTTTTACAAGAGAATACAAAAACGGCCGCAGCGGACAATCCAATAATTAATGATTTGTACTTTTTCATACTCTTACGAAGATAGGAGAAAGCGGGCATTTGAAAACACGTTTCTCATTGGTTCTTACTTGTTCAGACCAGATGAAACAATTTTACCGAATCGCCGTATATTTGCATTGTCGTTGTTTATGGAAGTAAAGTACGGTAAGCGTTTCATGATAGGTTGGATTTTGTCGTCGTTGGCAATGTTCGGCTTGTCGTACGTATGGCACGGAGTGGTTCTAAACGACTATGCAATTCTTACCTATCCTTTTCAGATTTACCTCATCTCTGCGGCGGTCGTCTATTTGGTTTCAGGATTCTTATTGACCCGAATCTTCATTGCGGAATTTCTGGATCGAATTTCTCAGAAACCAATTCCGAGAGGATTAGCTGCAGGTGCGGCTCTGGGAATGATTCTGTATATGGTTGCGTTAGTGGTTGGTGTTACTTTTAATTCGGGAATGGATGTAAAGTACTTGTTGCTTGACATTATTTGGCAGATAACCGAACAGGCAGCAGGCGGATTGATTGTTGGTCTCGTTTATATATTCGTATTCGAATATATTCCGCACCCGATTGAAGAAGAAAAGAATTCAGGAACTGATCATCCTTAGAATCAGTAACCGTACTTTTCGTTCCAGCATTTCTTCAGATAAGATCTCAACTCGTTTTCACGGGCATTTTCTCCGGGATTGTACAAACGGTTTCCCGCAAGACGATCAGGCAAATATTCCTGTGCGGCAAAATTACCTTTGAAGGAATGACTGTACGCGTAATCATCACCGTAACCAATGTCTTTCATGAGTTTTGTCGGCGCATTTCTTAAATGCACAGGTACGGGAAGATTTCCGGTACTGCGAACCAATTCTTCCGCTTGACCTATGGCCAAGTATGACGCATTACTTTTCGGTGAAGAAGCAAGGTAGGTTACACATTGTGCAAGCACTATGCGCGATTCAGGCATTCCTATCGTGTGCACCGCATTGAAAGTTGCGGTCGCTAATAGAAGTGCATTCGGATTGGCGTTTC
The DNA here is from genome assembly GCA_046046005.1 of Bacteroidota bacterium. Classification (GTDB taxonomy): domain Bacteria; phylum Bacteroidota; class Bacteroidia; order Palsa-965; family Palsa-965. Next base: position 3,533 of record JBJOKQ010000055.1, read on the forward strand.
CAATATCTTCACTTGCTAATATCAACAAGCGACGGGCAATGAACAACGGATCCTCTCCGCCTTCGAGCATACGTGCCAGCCAATAAACTCCGGCGTTTGGATCACTTCCCCGAATAGATTTGATGAAAGCAGAGATAATATCGTAGTGCTGTTCTCCGTTCTTATCGTACAACGCAAGATTCTGCTGGATCACATGCTGAACATGTTCGTTCGTAATTTCCGTTTTACCCTCCTGCAAAGCAGAAGCAACAAGCTCAAGAGCATTAAGAAGTTTACGAGCATCACCACCGGAAATACGAAGCAAGGCTTCCGATTCCGTAATTGTTACACCTCGCGATTTTAGTGCTTCGTCACGTGTAACAGCATCGTTCAGCAACTGCTCAAGATCTTCGCGTTCGAGATGTTTCATCACATAGACCTGACATCGCGATAACAAAGCCGGAATTACTTCGAAAGAAGGATTTTCCGTAGTTGCACCAACCAGCGTAACAATTCCTTTCTCTACTGCGCCAAGTAAAGAATCCTGTTGCGATTTACTGAAGCGATGAATTTCATCTATGAACAACACCGGAAGATTGGCACCGAAGAAAGATTGTCCGCGAGCCTTTTCAATCACTTCACGGATGTCTTTTACACCTGCTTGAATTGCAGAAAGCGAATAGAACGGACGCTTAAGGTGTTTAGCCAGAATCTGAGCTAAGGTGGTTTTTCCAACTCCCGGCGGACCCCAGAAAATCATAGAGTGAATATTCCCTGAAAGCACCGCATTACGCAACACTGAACCTTCGCCGACCAGATGTTTCTGACCGACATAGCTGTCCAACGATGTTGGACGCATGCGTTCTGCGAGAGGAATCGACGACATTTCCATGAATCACAAAGATAAGATCAATAGAACGGGAATGGACAATGGCGCGATAATTGGATTAGATTTCGAAAATGCGGATCAAACCGTTACTTTTGAAACCAAACTTCGTTATTACGCTATGAAAAACATCAGCAGATTCATCATCCCCGGTCTAATCTTCGTGTTCGCATGTTCCTTCACAATGGCTGGAGGCGATACAACGGCTTTGGAAGGACATGTTTATAAAGTAACCATGAGTTTGGTGAAGAAAGGAAAATCACAACCCGGAACGCAGGAGGAAATAACTTTCAAAGGCGGAAAGTTCAAGTGTAAATTGATCGGCAAAGAGATGGGCGCGGAGAATATTCCGATTGAATTTACTGTTGACAGTGCATATACTGAAGAAGGAGCGGAAGAAGAAACAATTTATGTTGAGTTCGAAGGTGAGTACGTGAACAAACTGGATGAATTGGTGAAGGTAACCGGAACCGTTGATGGTTACGGAATCGAAGGTAACGTGGTACTTTCTAAGAAAGACAAAGAGAAGAAACGTTACGATTTCGTAGGATCGAAAAAGGAAAAGAAAAAGTAATAGAAATAAAAAAGCCTCCGATTATCAGGAGGCTTTTTTGTTATTGTACGCTTGTGATTTTATCTGCAATCAGCGATTTCTCTACAAGTCCTTCATTTCGCCAGGAAATTTGACCATCCTTGTAAAGTACGAGAGTAGGCATCGCTGCTATATTCATGTATTCCGCAACGGGACGATCACGATCTACGTCAACTTTCAACAGAACAAACTTATCACTCATTTCGGTTTCCAGTTCGTGCAAGCGCGGAGCTAACAGTTTACACGGTCCGCACCATGTTGCAGTGAAATCTACAAGTACAACTTTGTTTTCTGCAACAAAGCTTTTGTATTGATCCAGAGAAACAGGACCATCTTCACCATGTGTTACAGAGGTTGTCGGCTTCACTACAACGGGCAATCCGGCCTCCTGCCATGCAGAAATACCTCCTTCAAGTTCACGAACATCAGTAAATCCATTGTTGCGTAAGTACGACGCCGCTTCTGCACTTCTTCTTCCGCTTCTGCAGTAAATAAGTACGGGCTTCGATTTTTCCAAAGCATTCACATCAATCGGAAATGATTGAGAGTTCCAATCAATATTCCGGGCTCCGTCAATATATCCTGATTGAAATTCTTCCGCTGTGCGCACGTCAAGAATTTGTTCATCGGGCAATGCCTTGATCAATGAGTCGAACGAAGCCACACCACCTGAAACAGTAGTACTATTTTCAGAACCGCCACCGCAAGAAATCAACAGTGCAGATGACAAAATCAAAACGGTAAAAAGTAATTTCTTCATAGGTACAAAGTTAAGAAATCGGAGACGGTAAAGCTGTTAATCGACGTTAATTGGACTACATGCCGTAGACTTTCTTCCAAACTGCAAACGCCATGAATTTGAACATTCTTCCGTTTTCCGGCTTTCCACGTTGATCGAAGAAATTATCGTAATCGGCAAGCAGCTTATCTTTCTTGATAATACCGTCAAAGTCCTGATTCAGGTACTCTTTTAATTGAGGACGCATTTCAGCGATCCACTCATTATGCGGCGTAACATAGCCCATTTTATCTCTTCGTTGACGTATAGTATCAGGAATAAACGGAGCTACTGCTTCGCGCAGCAGGTACTTTGTAGTTGCGTTCTTGATTTTAAGTAAGCCTGAAATGTTGAATACCGTTTCAATCAGATCGTGATCATCTGCAAACGGAGTGCGTGACTCCACAGAATGCCACATTGAACAGCGATCTTCACATTTCAGATAGCCTTTTAATCGCGTGTTTACAAACTCTGAATGTAAAGTTGCATTAAGTGTGTGCGGTGCTTCCTGTTTGATGTATCCGGCTTTGTAATGTGCGAACAGATCATCACTCACATAAGCAAGATCTGGGAAGTATCTTTTTTGCAGAAACAATTGCATGTTCACCGGTAGTGATGGCAGAAGATACTGTTTGAGTCGTTCTTTGCGGTTGTGCTTATTTACATTACTTCCCCACGCGTTCATTTCCATTTCGCGACGCGCAGCAAATCCGTTCGATTTTAATTCTTTCCAGAATGGAATGAAATAAGGCATATAGCCGCCAAAAAGTTCATCGCCTCCTTGACCGTCAAGTAAAACGCGAATATTTTGTTCGCTTGCAAGCTTCATTACTCGATGTTGCGCGTAGGTGCTGGAACTCCATATCGGAACATCCTGAGAATATATCAATTCTTCAAGATCACTGAGTAGTTCTCCGGATTTAGGTTCCGTACGAAACCACATAGCCTGTGTCTGATCGACTACCTGCTTTGCCCACTTGCTTTCGTCAATTGGTGTGCCGTCGAAAACAGCTGTAAATAATTTCAGACGATCGCCGACATTGATGGCGGAATCGGATTTTACCAACGAAGCAATTATTCCCGCGATAGCAGAACTGTCGATTCCTCCACTCAGGCAAGAACCAACTGCAACATCAGAACGCAGGCGAATACGGATTGCATGTATCAATTTCTCTCGCACCAATTCGATTGCATCACGATAACTTGCATCACTGAAATCTGTTTTAGCTTCAGTAAATTTAAGTTGATACCATTCTTCTTTGCGTAAATTTCCCGTACGCATATCAAAGGAAAGTGAATGCCCCGGAAATAGTTCCAGAAAATCATTGAAGAATCCCTGTGGTTTATACTCGATTTCTCCAGCTACAAAGTAATCGGCTACAGCTTCATGATTTAAACTTGTTTGGAATAAAGGACAAGCTTTGAGTGCCTTCAGCTCAGATGCAAATCCGAATAATCCGTTCTGATTGCAGTAATAAAACGGTTTTACACCGAAGCGATCGCGGGAACAAAAAAGAATATTTTTTAGGCGATCCCAAATCACAAATGCCCACATGCCGTTGAAATGATGCATACAGGATTCGCCCCAATGCTTGTATGCAGCAAGTATTACTTCAGTGTCTGATTGCGTACGGAAGATGAAACCTTTCTGTTCGAGTTCCCCACGTAATTCAACGTAGTTGTACAGTTCTCCGTTGTAAGTAATCCAGAGTTCACCGTTGTTGTACGACATCGGTTGATGACCGGAAGCACTGAGGTCAATAATAGAAAGTCGACGATGCGTGAATACGAGTTGAGTATTCGCATTGTAATTGTCGATGTGCATCAACGGCGCCCAATGCACTCCGGAGTCGGAAACATTTTGCGGTGTATCATTTCCGGATAATGCAACCGGAGAATCATTCCCGCTCCAAACGAGATAACCTTCATCATCCGGTCCGCGATGGCGAATTGCATTCTGCATAAGTCTTGCTGCGTTGAGCAGATCTTTGCTTTCACTACCGTAACGGAACAATCCGGAAATACCGCACATATTACTTTTCTCCTTTACGGTTTACTACTCGTTTGATGAAATCAAGGTCGGTACGATTGGGCAACAGTTCTTTCCATTCACCTTTGTACTTCCTACCTGTTACAACAAACATCGTAAAAATAAACACGGACAAACCTATATACGAAAGGCTGGCACTCCAACCTGCGCCGTCGGTTCCGTATTGAGAAATCAAAGGGTGTACAATCATCAATGTAATTGACAAAGCACATATTCCGCTGAAGAAATTCATGTAATGCTTTCCTGATCCGGAGAAATAGTGTCCGAAAACCGTTCCGAAGCTAACCAGTATGATTCCCGGTGCCAAAGTTTTGAATGTGCTGTGAACTCCTGAAAAGTCCTTACCCAACAACCACGTGTAAAATTCTGCTGGTAACAGCACAAACAAAAACACTGCAGGAAGTGTAACAGCAACACTGAATTTGCTGAGTCGTAAAGTGCGTCTGCGGGAGATTTCATCACCGGTTTCATTGGAAACTTTCGACATAAGAATAGCCGCAACACTTGCACTGAAGAGAAGAATCGCTTCGCCCAGTGAAATTGCAGTTGAAAATATTCCCACGGAAGCTTTGTTGTCTTTCATTGCTGTTTCGAGGTGATAATAACTCTGACGGATGCTTAACTGATGCGTTAATGTTGCAATCTGCGTAAAGAATCCATTGGCAAAGAGCACCATAAACACAGAACGATTCTCGGTCAATTTTGGTTCGTGTTTGCGTCGTAGTACAAGCATAAGGCCAGCGAGGAATGTTATTCCGTAAGCTGCGTAACAGGCATCCAGATACGGAACTGCATGTTCATGTTTCAGTATGAAAATACTGGCAGCCATGGTTACAAACATGAGTCCGTTCTGCACATACAATAGAATGTTGTACTCTTTGATACGTTGTTGACCCAACAGAATATTCATGTTGATGGAATTCAACGAAAGGAGAAAAGATGCAATGAGTACTTCTGTTGAATAGGCTTCCGGCATCCATCCGCCTTGCATGAGTATTACACCAATTCCCGCGCAGGAGAACAAGGCCCATAACCATCCGGTGATGTAAAGTACGGAAAGCTTCGTGCGCGGCACCAGATAAACAAGTCCGGGGCCGCCTACGATATCACTGATGAGATGAATGATATTAACAGAAAGCTGAATGATACTGATTTCTCCGCGTACTTCCTTGCCCAATGCATGAGTCGTGAGCAACAGCATGAAGAAGTTCATGACAGCTCCGATAAGTCGGGCAGAAAAGTTTGTGATGATGGATCGCAGCATCAGTTAAATATTCGCTTAATCTTTCGTTTCAATTGTGCGCTGAAGTTAGCAAAAATGAAACGGTGTGCTTTCGCATCAATTAAAGTGGTGTTGTTCGGCCCGTGAGAAACCGTATGCAGACCTTCGTTGTAATGCCATTTCGCTTGTGGCAGAATTGTGTTCGTCAGTTGGTCTTCATATTCTGTCGGACTCAACTTTGTGATTTCAACGACAGCTATTCCGGCGCCGTAATGCGGAACTCCCTTCTGCATTGGGAATGTTAGTTTACCGTTTTCGATAAGCGGATTTCCTGCAGGACGTGAAGCTGCAATGTCAGTTCGAACAGGATTAAGTAAATGTTCCTGATACGGTCCTTCAACTTTTTCCGACCAATAAACGAACAGATCAGTGTCCGGATTTCTGTCTGCACGATTCGTGAAAATCCACCACAAGCCGTTGTCCTGAAAAACAGTTGCATCAATGCATGGAATATTTTTCAGCAAATGAAAGGTTTCTTTTGTCGCTGCATGAACGGCTATCAAATGCTTTGATTCAGATGCTTCCGGCACGAAATAATTCTCGCTATTGATGGTCAACGGATAAGGGTAGGAGAGATGATGTTCCGATACGTAAGTTACCTTATCGGTTTCCGCTTCGCTTATCACTCCTTTACCTGTTTGGTAATCGTACTTCTCGCAAATAATAGTTTCACGTCCTTCAATGTTCAGAGTGAAAGGATCAGCCAGATACATGGAAACTTTCGGAGCTTTTATCCACTTCACCGAATCAAACTTCCCGGATGTCAACGTTTCTTTCAACGATTGATCAGCAATTCCGATCATCCATGTTTCTGCCGTGAAAAGCTGTCGAAAGTGAAATGCGAACTTGTTAGCAGCGAGCACGAATAGGAACTTAAGCATTGTGAAATTCCCGGGATATGTTCGGATACTGTCTGCCGCATCCGACTTAGAAATCGAACGAAGTGAACCATTAACGGCAACTTCACGAATTGCATCCGCCATCCAGGAACTCGTTCCTTCAAGAAGTTGATTAAGATTCTCCGAGTACGAATGTTTGATCATTCGGAACCATCCTTGACGGATAATAATACCGTCATCGAGTTTATCCGTAAGGCGCTGCAGAATTGCTCCTTGTTTGTCTTGCTTAAGCAAATATTCCCAGAATCCTCCGGGGCCGCCGCGAATTACCTGCGGATCGCAATGGTGGTACGACCACACACCGAGAGGTGCTGCATTGAGAATTTCTCCACGCAGAATATTGAAACCAAATCGCAGAATGACATCGGGTTGGTGTTTACGGATTTCTTCAATCGCACTTGCAGAAAAATGCTGCGAATATTTTCCTTTGAGAAAAGGCCGCACTCTAATAACAGCAATCTTACCTAACAAATCGGTAACATCTTCTGCCTTTACCGAATCTACATTACCATAGCGTTTATGAAAACGGTTCCAGAGTAAACGATTCCATTTGTATGATGTAAACCGTGCACCGATATTCTTTGGCTCAATTGCGGGTGAATCGTTAAGAATAGTCAATACAATCTCACCGTAATTCTCATTCACAATTTGTCGCAACGCATCCGCCATCCACTTCTCCAGCAGAAAACTGTCGCACATGACAGCAACAAGTATTTTGCGGGAAGCGCTCACGGATTGGTTAAAACTTCAGTGTAAAATGAATCAAGTTGTTTGTTGATGGCTTCGTAACTGTAAACAGAAAGGGCTACAGTTGAAATTTTTAATTTATCGCTTGCAGTAACGGAATCCACTTTAATGGCGAATTCGTTCATTGCCTGCGTCAATCTCTGCTCATCTTTCACAGGTATCAATTGATCCGTTGTTTGATTGAGCATTTCCGGAATTGCACCTGTATTCGTGGCAATAACGGGCAGACCGCAACATTTCGCTTCAATTATTGTGACGGGCATTCCTTCGAAATTACTGAACATAACAAGTGCGCTGTGCGTATTCATTAATGCGGCAATTTCATTTGGAGATTTCAGTCCAATGAACTGAACTTTGTTGTTCAGTCCTAAAGAATCAGCATATTGAATCAACTCGGATTTTTCATTTCCTTCACCAACTATTGTGAGTGATGATTCATGTTCTTTGCTATGTTCAGCGAATGCACGAATTAAGCCGCGAATGTTTTTTTCTCTGTCGACCAACATGGAAACATGCAGCCAGCGTAACGTGTTGTCTGTTTTTTGCGAATTAAAAGCGAAAACATTTGAATCAACCGCATTCGGCAATCGTTTAAAGTTTGCGTGAAGTCCGTGCTTCTCCATTGCGTGCTGCATGCGATTGGAAACCACCGTCACAAGTTTTACTTTGGAGAACAATGATGATGTATAATGCTTCAGCAACATTCCGGAATAATTTCCGTCTTCGGGCAAATATCCGGACCAATGTTCCGTGAGAATTACGGGAACATTAAACTCGCGAATTATAGCATCAGCAGCCAAAGCAACCGGCCAGGCAACGTGAATATGAATTACATCAGGCTTGCCGTTTTTCAGAATTGCAGCTGTCACAGATTCTCTTAGAGCTTTGCGATAGCGACGGAGTTTCTTAACCGATGAAATGATTCCTTTCCCTTCAGTTTTAGGAAAGCGAGAAAGAAACTCATGGACATTATTCGCAGAAGAGTATTCTACGATTTCATTTCCGTAGTATGAAAAGGCAGCAGCAACACTCACGGTATTAGTCATTGCAGCAGCAATGGCATGACGTTGAATAAAATTGCCAAGAACAGGTTGATCCGGATTCGGATACCAGCTGGCGAGAAAGAGAATATGTCGGTTCTGTTTGGTCAAGGTTTCGAGGTTCTGACCGCATAGATTTCCACCATTGCATCAAACCCGTTTTCGGTAACAGGGTTCTCAAACGGAGAAACTCCGAGATTATTGTTCAATCTATAACGAAAGCCGCAATCTGAAAGCAGTTGTAACAACTGAGGCAGGTTTTGCTTTTCGTTTTCAGAAGAATGCCACTCCACAAATAAGTTCTTCACTTTATTTAATTCATTGCGACAATCGGCAAGTACAGATGATTCCGCGCCTTCGATGTCCATGATGAGGAGATCAATATTCTGAACAACTGATAATTCATCTTTCAGACGAACAGCCTTAACTTTCATCGTCCCGGCACCGGTTTTACCGCCAAGTTTGCCGTCTGCAGCGAATGTTATTTCACCATTGAAATCACTGACAGCGGCATTAATGGCTTCAGCATTGAATTCGTTGCGATCAATGTTACTTTTCAGAATAGCGTGCAATTGCGGATCAGGTTCGTACGCCCGGATTCTTGCGCCGGCATATTTGCTTTTGAAATGAAGTACTTCCAGTCCGATGTTGGCTCCGCATACCCAGATTACCGGTGAATTATTATCAGGATTGAAATCGTAACATTTTCTTCGGATGATTTCTTCATACTGATAGAGATATGATTCGCCGTTGTTTCCTTCAGCAACATAACCTTCAAAGAAAATTGTAACTGATTTCTCTTTCTTTGACGCACATTCACTCTTTACCCGCAACCAGCAGCGGTAATCTGAATCTGTAAAATACAGATAGAGAGGTTTGAATATCTGACGGAGCAGTGCCAATTATCTGAGTTTTTTTGAGCGAAGTACAAGTGAATTTCCAATTACGATAATATCGGAGAATGCCATTGACAATGCGGATAACATAGGACTTAGAAAACCTGCAGCTGCCAATGGAATAGCAACTACATTGTAAAAGAATGCCCAGAATAGATTCTGGCGAATAGTTTTTAATGTGTGTTTTCCGATAAGTAAGGCTTCAGCGACAGGTTGCAAGGAAGTTGATCCCGGAACAATTATCTGAGCCGTGCTGATTGCCGCTTTTGTAGCATCTGACAAGGCCATTCCAACAGTTGCCTTCGCCAATGCAGGCGCGTCGTTGATTCCATCTCCGATCATAAGTGTTTTATTGCGGACACTCAAATCAGTAATAAATTTCAGTTTGTCTTCGGGTAATTGTTCGGCATGCACTTCTTCAATACCCAATACATGTGCAACTTCTAAACATTTCTGTTGACGATCGCCGCTTAGCAAAACGACTTTAATTCCTTGTGCCTTCATAAGCTGAACTACCTCAGCGGCGCCGGATTTGATTTCATCTTTAAGATCGGCGCGTCCGGCCAATTCACCATTCTTCAGAATGTAAATGTCATGCTGTTTATTACCATCAGGAAAAATTCTCCAGGAGCCGGCTTCCCAAACGTTACCGGAAACATCTTTGCCTCGAATTCCAACTCCTTTTGTTTCCGAAACTTCAGAAAGATTCATTGCCGTTTTACCCTTTAGAATTTCTACTAATGAATGCGCCAACGGATGTGCAGACTGCAGCTCAAGAGCAAGCAGTGCTGATTCGATTTCCTGTTTCTGAAATCCCTGTTCTGCTTTTATGTTAACAGCACTGAATTTTCCTGTTGTTAACGTTCCTGTTTTATCGAATACTGCATATTGAACTTGCTGCAGCACTTCCAATACAGCACCTGAACGTATCAGAATTCCGGCTTTAGCAGCACGACCGACACCAACCATAACAGCAGTTGGAGTTGCTAATCCCATTGCACACGGACATGAAATCACGAGTACAGCAACAGCATTCATGATGGAATCTCGCAATGCGAAATTCAATATCCAATATTCTATTCCGAATGTGAAGAGTGAAATACCGATAACGATCGGAACAAACCAAGCGCTGATGCGATCTGCAAGTCTTTGAATTGGCGGTTTCTCTCGCTGCGCGGATTTCACCAATTCAATTATTCTGGCCAGAGTATTTTGTGATCCTGTGCGTGATACTTTGAATCGAATCGGACCATCGAGCAAAACTGTTCCTGCAAGAATTTCAGATCCTGATATTTTTCCTGAAGGCAAGCTTTCGCCGGAGATCATAGATTCGTTTACCTGCCCTGAACCGGAAACCACAATTCCGTCAGCGGGGAAACTTTCGCCTGCATTCACCTGTACAACATCGGAGACATGAAGCAAATCAGGAGAAATCTTTTCCTCACGTTCTGAGCTTCCGATTGTAATTATTCTTCTAGCTTTCTCAGGCATCAAAGCAGCCAGTTCATCAATAGCAGAAGTTGTCTGCTTCACCGAACGATGTTCAATTAAATTGCCCAGAAGTACTAAAGTTGTAATGCTCGCAGCCGTTTCGAAAAACATGTATCGATGAGATTCATGAGTACCCCAAAACATGATTGTTCCAGCAAGACTGTAAGCATACGCTGCAACGATTCCTGTAACGATGAGCACATCCATATTCGGTACACCTGAGCGCAATGAACCGATTGCACTTTTGCCGAAATGAAATAAACCCAAAAGGAATACCGGTGTTCCAAGAATTAGCTGAACGTACGGTGAAGCAATCCAACCTGGATTCGGAAGAAAATGACCAGCAACTAACGGCAACGTAAGCAATGCTGCAAACCAAAATTTCTGCGAGAGTGTAATAGTGAATCGTGAAATACCGGATTCTTCATTGCGAACAATTCTGTAACCGAGTTTTTCAATGTCTTTGATCGCCTCTTCGAGTTGACGATGCGGGGCCAGAATAAAATTGGCTTCCCCGGTTGCAAAATCCACATGTACGTCGCTATCGCCTTTCTTCGTCAGGGTACGCGAAATGCCGAGCGCACAATTGGCGCAATCCATTCCTTCGATGAGCAGTTTCTGCTTTTCTGAGGCCGAAGCTTCCATTTCAGCATAAAGTTACGCTTTTTGCATGGGTCAATACTTGCAGGAAATAATTCCAATTGTATCTTTGCACCCGCGTTCAGAACTTCTGAATGCAATTCCGGATAGATGAATGCATTTATTGCATGAGGTTTTCGGAGAATATGGTGGTTGTAGCTCAGTCGGTTAGAGCATCAGATTGTGGTTCTGAGGGTCGTGGGTTCGAATCCCATCATCCACCCAAACAAAAAAATGCCCTCGTAGTGTCGGGGGCATTTTTCATTGGCGCCCGACGGTAAGTTTACTTACAAGGCGGGCTCCAATGAAAAATGTGAGACATGCGCAGCATGTCGGGCATTTGATTGTTTGAAGTACCACCCGGCATCATTGTGCGAAGCCAATAATCCCATCGCCCGACGGTAAGTTTACTTACAAGGCGGGCTCCAATGAAAAATGTGAGACATGCGCAGCATGTCGGGTATTTGTTTGTTTGAAGGCTCATCGGGCATCATTGTGCGAAGCACAATAGTCTGTCATATCATTTGAGAGTTCGCCGTCAATACGGTCGATTTTGAAGATCAACTTCACAAATTTGCTTTTCTCTGTAATCCGCAATCATTTACATTATTTCAATTCGCTTTTGTACTTTCATACGCATCTATGATCCGGAATTTCTGCTTCCTTGTAATCGCTCTGTTGTCCCTATCAGGACAGATGCAAGCACAGATGCAGATTACGGGTCGCAATATCCCGGGAGGATTTAAGCGGGTTCTTATTCAGGAAGGATTACCAAGCTCTGAAGTTTATGATCTGTATGAAGACACAAAAGGTTATTTGTGGATAGCAACAGATGCCGGAATTTGCAGATACAATGGTTTGTCCTTAACTACTTTCACAACTCGTAATGGTCTTCCCGATAATACTGTTTTTCACATACGCGAGGATTCGAAAGGAAGAATTTGGGTACAAACTTTCAGCGGCGCTGTCGGTTATTGTGAAAATGAACGGTTTCATTCTATACCGGCAAACGACTCCTTGATTAAACTTTACGGAAACGGGCAGAAAACGATTTACACTTTTTTCATAGATGAAAACGATTGCGTCATTGTCGGAGGCTTGTACATTGGCGGTTGCTATCGAATACTTCCGAATGACGGATACAAGTCTTTACAGCACGTTGCTTCTCCGTTTAACGGAACAAGTACACGCGAAATCTGGACGGATAAAAAAAATCATCTTTATGCATGTGGTACCGGATTATTCCAACCACCGACATTCGCAAGGATATCTCATAACGGACATCTGACATCGCTACCCATTGACTACAATGTATCTGTGGGTATCAATATGCGAACATTACGAACTTCGCGAAATACAATTCTGTTTTCATTTAAGAATATAGTTTATGAAATCGAACCGAATGGAATTGTAAAGCGTTTTGAGTTTCCCGGAACGATCATCGGCTTAGATGAAACAAGGGGCGGAGATTTGTGGGTAAATCAATTACAGCACGGAACAACGCGTTATGCAGGAGGTGATTTAAGTAAGCCGGGAACAACTTATCTGGATGGATATAGCATAAGTTGTGTTGTCCAGGACGCCGAGCAAGGTTTGTGGTTTGCAACGATAGGTAAAGGAATGCTTTTTCTCGCCGGTCTGGAGTTTGGTTATTTGACATCCAGTGAAGGCTTGATCGATTATCAAAT
>JBJOKQ010000056.1:0-16468 GCA_046046005.1 Bacteroidota bacterium
TGCGAAACATAATATCATCAACATGAGCAACAACTCAGAGCTGAAGATGTATACAATTTATGCGCCTGCGCATCACAAAGACGGAATTATTCGCGCCACAAAATCGGAAGCCGAAAGCAATGAAGCTGAATTCGACGGCAAAACAACAGAGTAAAATTTAAGTAAACGACCGCAAATTCTTCATTCAGATAAAACGCGCGGAAAGCTGCAAATAAAAAAGGCTCACAGAAAACCGTGAGCCTTTTTCAATGTGAATATCCAACTAGCGCGCGATCTGCAATTGACCAACCTGCGTATTGTTGCCAATAACTCTCCAAGTATAAGAACCTGCTGCAAGATCAGAAACATCCATGCGTGTGATATCTGAATTGATCACAGCGGTTTTTACGACACGTCCTGTAACATCTATCAGTTCAACAGAACCTTTACCTTCCGGTGTGCTGAACGCGATAGCATCTGTTGCCGGATTCGGATATGCATTGATAACCGCTGCATTATCGTTTGATGGAATTCCTGTTACAGTCGGTGCGGTAAGAACCCAACGGCAATCAGTAATTTGACCAAGATCATCCTGATCTGTCAGTTCAACAATCGGAGAACCGATTCCATTTGTCCAATAAGAATACGTTCTGGTTGAGTCCATTTGAGAGAAGAAATTCGGAGCCCACTGACCGAAAGCGTAAATATCAATTGTGTCAATCTGACGACGCCAAGTATTCTGGCGAAGTACGTTGTATGTCCCTAGTGGTGTTTGTGCAGATCCCCACGCGTCGTAATCAGAATACTTCACGATATTAGAGTGGATGCGAACAGAATCTACAGTAAAACCGATTCCCGGGTCAATACCAAGATAAAACTGTGTCACACCACCGGCAGTATCCGCAAATCCACCACCGTAAGCAGCAGGGAATGTCATTTGCGTTTCCGGGTTTGTAAATGTAATTGCAATCGTTCCTGAGCCAAGCGGATCTGCAGCCTGCCCGTGAATGAGCAATTCTGTCCCGGTATTCTCCGCGTAGAGGTACGCATCACCCTGATTGATCATCAAAGCCATGTTGGCTTGTGGAAACGCAGCTCCGTAAGGTGTCCACATCGGATTCGTGAACGTAGTACTGTCTTCCTGTTGATCCAGAAGTGCAGTGAAGTTGTACGTTTGCGCGATTCCAGAACCTCCCGGCGACTGTGTCATTGTTGTGTCGCGAGTCTGGTGAATCACTGTAAGTAATGCAGGAAGATCTGCAGTTGTAATTGTGGTTTGCGCATTAACAGTTGCTAATACTGACAAACCGGCAATAGCGAGTAGAGATTTTTTCATGATCGGGTTTTGGATTATTGCATTTCAAAAATAGGAAAACAGGAGCTGTGAATCATTACAGGTTTACTCCGGTCTTTGTGTTAAAATCAGCAGCGATTAATAGATTGACGGAAACTTCTGAGGATCACAATCGCTCATTATCGCGTAAGCCGCTTCATAAATATCTTCAGTTCCCGGTTTGCTGAAATAATCACCGTCAGAACCGTAAGCCGGACGATGTTCTTTCGCCGCAAGCGTTTTCGGATCAGTATCCAGATAACGGAATGCACCTTGTACTTCAACGATGTGTTGAAGAATAAATGCACTCGCTCCACCCGGAACGTCTTCATCAACTACGAGCAAGCGATTCGTTTTTTTCACCGACTCAACTATTCTGTGAGAAAGATCGAACGGCAACAAAGTCTGCACGTCAATTATTTCCGCACTGATTCCTGCTTCTGCCAATTGAGCAGCTGCATCCATGCACAAACGCAATGTTGGACCGTAACTTACAATAGTAATATCTGTTCCTTCACGGATTACTTCAGGCATTCCCAACGGTTCGCAGAACTCGCCCCAATTAGAAGGCATACGTTCCTTCAAACGATAACTGTTCAGCGGTTCGATAACAATTGCAGGTTCATCCGCACGAAGCAACGTATTGTAGAATCCTGCAGCTTTCGTCATGTTGCGCGGTACACATACATACATTCCGCGAAGTGAATTGATGATCATTCCCATTGGTGAACCGGAATGCCATACTCCTTCCAGACGATGCCCGCGTGTGCGGATAATCACCGGAGCTTTCTGTCCTCCTACAGTACGCCATTGCAACGTTGAAAGATCATCGCTCAGAATCTGAATTGCGTAAAGCAGATAATCGAGATACTGAATTTCAGCAATCGGACGCAATCCGCGCAACGCCATGCCGATCGCCTGACCTGCAATGGTTGCTTCACGAATACCTGTGTCGAAAACGCGGATCTCTCCGTATTTCTTCTGCAAGCCTTCGAGACCCTGGTTAACGCCGCCAATGAATCCGGAATCTTCTCCAAAGATCACCACTTCAGGATTTGCGCCTAAAATAGCATCAAAGTTGTCGCGCAAAATTTCACGACCATCATATTGTTTTTCTTCTGAATAAACCGGCGCAACAGCAGGAACTTTCAACGCCGTTCCCGAATGTAATTTACCGCTGTAACGCTCGAAGTTTACTGCAGTTTGTTCTTTCACCCAATTGATTGCAGCCTGTTTAGCAGGGAAAATTTCATTGCGCGTATAACGCAACGCCATACGAACAGCACCGTGAATGTCTTTGCGGATCGGATCCATCTTTGCAGTGAGATCATTCTTCACTTTCGTGATGAATGCTCCGTTTTCACTTCCTGCAGCGAGATTATCAAGAATTGTAATTGCGGAATTCAGATCCTGCTTGATAGGAACGAGAAACGCATCCCACGCAGCACGACGTTCGTTACGTACTTTATCTTTCGCTTCTTTCTCGATTATTTCGAGCTCTGCACCTGTCGCCAAACCGGTTGACTCAATCCACTCACGGAATTTGCGCACGCAATCGAAATCCTGTTCCCATTGCAAGCGCTCCGGCGTTTTGTAACGCTCGTGTGAACCTGAAGTGGAATGTCCTTGGGGCTGATTCACTTCTTCAACGTGAACCAGAACAGGTACATGTTCTTCGCGACACACTTTCGCTGCCTTCTCGTATGTTTCAACAAGATGCGCGTAGTTCCACCCTTTCGTTTTGAAAATCTGGAAGCCGCTATGAAATTCATTGCGTTGAAAACCGCTCAACGCTTCTGAAATACTTTCTTTCGTAGTTTGATATTTCTTCGGAACGGAAATTCCGTATCCGTCGTCCCACACCGACATCAATAATGGAATCTGCATAACAGCTGCAGCGTTCATGGTTTCCCAGAACAACCCTTCAGAAGTGGAAGCATCGCCGATTGTACCGAATGCAATTTCATTTCCTTTATTGCTGAATTTCTCAAATCGTGCAGAATGCAAATCTGTATTCTTGCGATAATGTTTTGAAGCCAATGCTAATCCAAGCAATCGCGGCATTTGTCCGCCGGTAGGTGAAATATCAGAGGATGAATTCTTACGCTTAGTAAGTTCAAGCCAATTGCCGTTTTCATCAACAGTCCGTGTTGCAAAGTGACCGCCCATCTGACGACCGCCGCTCATCGGTTCCACTTCAGTATCGGTGTGCGCGTACAATCCTGCGAACCATTGACGGATATTCAGTTCGCCAATCGCAAACATGAACGTCTGATCGCGATAATATCCGGAACGGAAATCACCATCACGAAACACCTTTGCAAGTGCAACTTGTGCCACTTCTTTTCCATCTCCGAAAATGCCGAACTTGGCTTTACCGGTCAGCACTTCCTTACGACCTGTAAGACTTGCTTCACGGCTTTCATTCACCAAGCGATAATCTGCGAGCACAAGATTTCTGTACTCTTCCCACTTAGCTTTCGCCGCAGGATTCATTTGCTCCGCCACGTTACTCATAGCACTGCTGTATTTGTGTGTTGTGTAAGCCGCTAATTTACGCATTTTCAAAGGGATTTCCACACTGAAAATCTACCCTGTGGTGCGTAATATTCCGATATTTGCGGACTATGAAAAAAATATTTCCTGTTTCTCTGCTTTCGTTGGCCATTCTGCTTTCATGCGGCAACGAAAAACCTATGCAATCTGAAGAAGATTCGCTTGCCGGAAGCGGCATTGACAGTGCAGCTGAATCTGTAATTGTAGAATCGTTACTTGATTTAAAATCTGAATCAGATATCATTAAAAAATACGGAGCAACTGCAGTAACGTACGATACAATTTGGGGAGCGGAAGGATTTTTCACAATGGGAACATGGTTAAAAACTGATGATGCTTCGCACATTGAGATTTTGTGGACTGACTCTGCAAAACGTGAAGGCGTAATTTCTGCATCGTTAGTAAGTGATGCAGATTACTTCGCACCTCAACTTCCTTCAGGAAAATGGAAATCGCGTACGGGAGTTTATGTCGGGATGACAATTGAAGAACTCGAAAAATTGAATGGTCGCGCATTCGTATTTTCCGGATTCGGTTGGGATTATGGCGGAGGAATTATTCGCTGGGAAAACGGTACACTTCAGGACAAAGGAATTGCGATACAGTTGAACGAAGGTGTTCAGAGCAGTGCTTTGCCTGAAAAGGAATATTTGAAATGTGTTGGCGATGTTGAACTGATGAGCAATGATACGTCAGCACGTAAGATGAAGCCACGCGTGTGGTCGTTTTCAGTTGCCAAAATTCAAGATTGAAAAAGAACTTTTCTAAATGAAAAAGCCCTCCGAAATTCAGAGGGCTTTTCTGTTTTATAGTATCGCGAACTTAGTGTGCGTGTCCTTCGTGACCGGCATCTGCTTTTGGAGTAACTGAATCAGCTTTTGCAGTTGAATCAGCAGGTGCTGCCGCGGCAGGAGTTGAATCGGTGTTGTGGTGGTTATCCACAGCAGGAGCTTCATGTCCGCCTGTTGCATGGTGATCTGCATCGCCATGTCCGCCATGAGCGTCGTCGTGTCCGGAGCAATTGCCTTCAGCTACGCAATGCGCATCGTTACATTTACCCCATTTATCAGTACCTGAAATTCCGAGCAGAGAACCTGCACCGAATGCAAATACAATTCCGATTGCAACGAGTGCAATCAATGGCAAATACCATCCCGAAGGATAATATTGGCGTTTGCCTTCTGTCATGTCGTGACCGTGGTCGTGAGAATCTTCGTGGTGTGCCATGATTTATTTGTTAACGGGGCGAAATTAAAGAAAAATCGGGGGTTATGATACACGATTGATGGGGAAATTCCTCGAATTGTGGGTAAAAAACATAGAAAACATGGATTGGCCACGGATGAGATCATGTTTGGCAAAATTTCTCGCTATAGATTACACGGATTATTCAGATTTCTGCGCTCAAAATACATCTGTGATTTTCTGCGGCATCTATTGCAAAGTTTCTTACGGCAGATGTCATCGATCAACCGTCGCAAGTAACATTAGCTCCGATGACTCTGCAATTAGAAATCTATAATTCCTAGCTTTACGATACATGCTAACCCCACAATTTCCGAAGTCAATTCGTTTGACTATTGCATTCGTGTTGTTTCTGATGTCGCTGCAATCAGTTGCACAGAACACCGTTGTGAGCAAAGCTGACTCGCTTACTCGTCTTATTGAAAATGCGCCTGATGATACGCTGAAGGCACACAGGATGTATCTGCTATCAATGCAATACGACTACTTCAATTCTACTGAGCGCGTAACGTGGATGGTATCTGCATTCAATTTGTCGCGAACTATAGATTATGCGAATGGTATGAACACAATTTCACCGCGTTTGGTGAATTTACTGTTCCATCGGAATATGAACGATCTCGCTTTACGTTATTGTTACGAATATATGGGCTGGCTTACCGACAAAAACGATTCAATCGGTTTGCAGAAAAATTACAACCTGTATGCAAATCTGCTTGGCAGTATGGACAAGCATCAGGAAGCTTTCGAGTTCTACAACAAAGCTCTCGATTACAATACTCGTGCAGGCAATAAGAAACAATGTGCATATATATTATCGAATCTCAGCATTCTGATGAAGAAGATGGGTAAACCGGACAGTGCATTGTATTATTCCGACAGATCCATAGAACTATTAAGACAAGAGCAGGACGTGTCCGCTTTAGCGAATGTCATATTGGGTAAAGC
Organism: Bacteroidota bacterium; assembly: GCA_046046005.1. GTDB lineage: Bacteria > Bacteroidota > Bacteroidia > Palsa-965 > Palsa-965. The sequence continues at coordinate 6,062 of JBJOKQ010000056.1, forward strand.
AGAAATTCTGCTGCTTATGGGCGATACTGCTTCTGCATTACCATTGGCAAGGGAAGCTCTGTCCATGTATACAGAAATTAATATTGTGCTTGGCATCGTGAATTCAGAATCCGTACTCGGTGATATTGCACTGAAGAAAAACCATACTCAGGAAGCACTATTGCATTATATGAATGCACTTCAATTGCTCGACAGTCTTCAATTGTACGACCAGAAAACCGGATTGTGTCTGCTGATTTCGGAATGCCTCGGTACACTTGGCCGATACAACGAAGCTTACGAATACCAATTATTGTATAAGCAATACAATGACAGTTCAGCTGCTGCAACACGTAAAAATAAAATGACGGAAATCGAGGTGAAGTATGAAATCACCCGAAAGGATAATGAACTGCAAGAGAAAAATGCTGCTTTAGAGCAAAGCAGGAACCAAAGGAACATATTGTTGGGTGGAGTAATTTCCGTGGCCATCCTGTTGATGGTTGCGCTTTGGGCAATTCGCTCAAAGAAAAAATCCAACACCCTTCTTGCAGAACAGAAAAAACTTGTAGAAGAAAAACAACAGGACATTCTCGATTCGATTCATTATGCGCATCGTATTCAAAACGCTCTGTTGTCATACGACGAACTTATCAGAGAAAATCTACCCACGCATTTCATTCTTCACAAACCCAAGGACATTGTAAGCGGAGACTTTTATATCGCATGGAAGAATCAATTCGGGTTTTACATTGCTGTTTGCGACAGTACGGGGCATGGAGTTCCGGGCGCGTTCATGAGTTTACTGAACAGTACATTTCTCAACGAAGCGTTGCGTGAGAAGCAACTTGAACATCCGGATGAGATTTTCAATTACGTTCGCGGTCGATTGATTGAAAGTATATCCAAGGAAGAGCACAAAGACGGGTTTGATGGAATTCTATTCCGAATAACTCCGGACAACATTGAATACGCGGCAGCCGGAAATGCGCCCGTTGTTGTTCGTAAAGGGAAATTCTCAAAACTGGATTACGATCGTATGCCTGTTGGTAAGAGCGATAAACAAATACCATTTACACGTTACTCCGTTTCATATGAAACCGGAGACGCGTTTTACCTTTTCACCGATGGCTATGCCGATCAATTCGGTGGAGCTCATACAAACGGCAAAAAATTCAAACTGAAAAATCTCTGCGAAACGTTGCAGACTATCCATACGTTGCAAGCTTCTGAACAGCGCGAACAACTCAATACAGTTTTCGAAAACTGGAAAGGAGCCAACGAACAAGTGGATGATGTTCTGGTTGTTGGGTTCGTGATGTAAAATTGCGCGTGTATTGAAAAGAAACACGACTGACGTTGCTGGCAACTCAGATTTTAAATTGAAATTCATCTGCGAATTTCTGCGACATCTGTGGCAAAGTTCATTGACGCAGATTACGCAGATTACGCAGATGGCACAGATCCAATTTATTCCGAACCAGCGGGAATTATATAGGTCTACATCGCTAAAACAATTGATAGTGCACTCTTTTCCCGATTGGCAGAAATACTGAGCGCTCCGAAATTCAATCACTAGTTCCGGATCGTTATCGAATAATTAACTTGCACCATGAACACAAAACTTCCTCCTCCTATTCCGCAGGCTTTGCTTGGTGATTGGATTGACCCGAAAGGAAATGTCAGTCGTTATGGTGCAGATGGAATTAACTATGCCGTGGATATTCGTGAATTCAAAATTATTGACGACGTTGTTTTGAATTGGGGGAACCAACAGTACCAACGTATCGCCGGCAAAGGCGGACTTTTAGGCGTTTGGGAAATGGAGGACAGACCCGGAGAGTGGGAAAAAATCACTCTCGGTGTTAACGGGTATTACGGATATGATAGTTTTGACAACCTTGTTTTGGGTGGATCATACTTTGTAAACAGCAATATTCTATCTACGTCTGAAACACGTTCACCGTTTCGAGTGGAAGGAAATTGCATTCACATTATTGATGGTAACCAAAATCCGGCGATAATGACTTTTGTTATCGATGGAGATACTTTGACACTGTCTTCGAATGGTAAAATAACCGTCTTGAAAAGAGTGAAGCTATACTAGTTTGCACGCTTCACATAATTAGAAAAGCCGGGGCTGCGATTCCCGGCTTTTCTGCACACCAATTGCACGAAACAATTCCTCCTGAGTTTTACCTGACCTAACCAATATCAGGAGGGTGTTTGGTAATAAGACGGACGAAGAGCCCGTTTGTTACCGCAATTGTGATGAATTTTATCTTTTTTAACACAAGTGGCAAAAATCAGGTTTAAACTGCCCGATTAAAGCAGAAATGCATATTCAGGACACACTGATTTAACATGAGCAACTTCTGATTCCGTGGCAAACCTGAATCCGGAGAACTCAAATCCCGGCGCAACGTTGCAACCTACAAGCGTAAACCTGCCCGTTGATCGCGCTGCCTGCCACCAACCTTTGGGCACAACGTAAACAGGTGCAGCTCCATTGGAAATTTCATCAAGTCGAATCGTTTTCACCTCTGAAAAATCAGGCGAAGCCACGAATAATTCCAACGCATCGCCTTCGTAAAAGTGCCACACTTCATCGGCGTCAACAACGTGCCATCTGCTCATCTTATTTTCTTCGAGCAGAAAATAAATTCCTGTGAGTACACTTCTCGCCTTTCCGTTGGCATCAATTGTATTGGGCGAACGATAAATTTCTTTGTACCATCCTCCTTCAGGATGCGGTTGCAATTCCAATTGGTTTACCAATTCCGCGGCTGTTTTCATACGCACTATTTTACTGAATCAGTTTTGGATGTATCTGCATTGCCTTCTGAAGCGCCTGTTGATTTCGGAATTTCCAATCCCGCACAATCTATACACTCCAATCCCGTTTTCGTCATTCTCCATCGACGATCCACCATATCTTCATCCATCACATCATAAACATTCTCGATGTCGTAAATGAGATCTTCCGTTGTTGGATCCAGATAAATAACAGTTCCTACGGGCAAACGCAATTCCACATCTACTTCCTGTCCCTTCCATGCATATTCTTTGCCAATGGTGAATGCTGACGGAAACACAAACTCATTTCCGCTTTGCGTGATGTTGTACTGAATATCATCACAACGACGCTTCGCTTCCTCGTGTGTTCTGCCTAACGCATTTTTATAAACTATAAGCTCAATGCTATCTCCCGAAGCAGGAACAACGTCGAGTTGCGCATAGCCAAACTTGATTGTTGTCTCATCGGTGTGAATCATGTGCCAGCGTTTTTCGAAATGATAACGACGATTCCACTTGCTGCGATAGTCATCATTTTCCATATCAGGATCAATATTTACACGAACTGAAACGGTATCCATTCCGGCATTCACCACATTGAATTTATTTCTGTGCTCTGCACCTTCTGAAAATCCTTCTGCAATATCCATCACTGAAATAATTCCGAGAATGATTCCTGCAATCCACAAAGTGAGCGCTGAAATTCCCACCCAACGATCTGCTCGCTGCAAACGGAAAAGAATTTTGAATCCGTAGTAAATCATCATCAGTGTTGGAATTCCGAATACCAACAGGAAGGCAACAATTCCAAGTGAGTAACTCCAAGGCGTTTCGAACAGACTGCGTATCTGAAAAATCACAGCATCAGGACCGAAACTCGTTACGGAAAATGTACTCGTAAGAATTCCTATCAGGAAAGAAACACCGATGAATACCATCATGAATCCGAGAAAGCGACCGATCACGTGAAAAATTCCTCTAAAGAAATCGTCAGGTCCACGACGCGGATAGGTGCGGCGATTGTAGCGGTATTCGTATTTATACTTTTCCTTTTGCGACTTCCCCCAATCTTTCGCTTCCTTTCCGAAATCCTTCATGCGGGTTCCGAATTCTTCGAATTCTTCTTTGATAGTTCTGCTGATGTTATTCACGTCAACAGACTCACCGCGCATTTCCAGTTTTTCCGCTGTGGTTTCTGCGCGAGGAATAATGATCATGAGCAATAAATAAAACAACACACCTGTTCCGCCAATGAAAAACAAAGCGGCAAATCCCAAGCGAATCCAGATTGTATCGACATCGAAGTAATGCCCGATACCTGAACATACACCGCCGATTACTTTATCATCTGTATCACGGAACAAACGGCGACGGTTTCTGCGCTGCGCATATTCCTGCTGTGCACGCTCTTCATTTTCATTCGAAGCGGTTTCTTTCTCATCAGCATCCGAAATATCTTCCGGCTGTCCCATCATCTCAATCACTTCCTCAATATCTTTCATGATCACCACTTCGCGGTTCGGACCTTTTTTCTGAGTCAGTATTTCCGCAATGCGCGATTCGATGTCAGCTAAAATCTCATCACGACCTTCTTCATTCTGAAATTTGCGACGCAGACTTTCAAGATAAGTGTACAATCGTTGATACGCATCTTCTTCAATGTGAAATACGATGCCGCTGATGTTTATGGTTACGGTTTTATTCATGGCCGTTGGAGTTTTGAGTGATGTTGTTTTTTGTCGTCACTTCATTCACTGAAGCAACCAGTTGATCCCAGGTATTCTGAAGCTCTGTGAGAAATTGTTCTCCCGTTTCAGTGAGGCGGTAGTATTTCCGCGGCGGACCGGAAGTCGATTCTTCCCATCGGTAATTCAGAAGTCCCATGTTTTTGAGTCGCGTGAGCAGCGGATAAAGCGTTCCTTCCACTACCACCAGCTGCGCCGACTTCATCCTTTCAATGATCTCCGTCGGATAAGCATCACCTTCCTTCAGGATGGACAGGATGCAGAACTCGAGCACGCCTTTCCGCATCTGTGCCTTGGTGTTTTCAATGTTTATGCTCATTTCTTTCTTTTTTGCGCCGGATTCGCGGTCCGACTATGTTATTGTTGCGCTCGGTCAGGACTTTCACAACCTTATGACGCAAAGATATATGCTTTAGTTACTACCTTGTGTTGCATAGTACTGTAAATATTTATATTTATTTGATTTCCAACTAGATAATTTTTTCTACTTGGGCCAGTCGGAGTTGTTTTGCATTAACAATGTTCAATCTGATCCCGAATTATAGCCGTTTAAGTGGTCTGATTCCATCATTAAAAACGGTAAAACATGGTCGGGTTTACCGGATTTCGAATAACAGGATCTTATCGTTAAGCAGTAGCCCTTCAATCGGTAAGCGGTAAATTGTAAACCCCAATTGTCCCTATCTTTGCCCCTCATTTATGGACTTCGGCGCTCAATTTCATCATTTATTGTCCCTTGACGGACTGATCAGTTTATTAACTCTGGCCCTTCTCGAGATTGTTCTCGGAATCGACAACATCATCTTCATTTCCATCATTGCGGGAAAACTGGAAAACAAAACAGACCAACGCAAAGCAAGAACATGGGGATTGATATTCGCTTTGCTTATTCGTATTGCATTGCTGTTCGGTATTACCTGGATCATCGGAATGAAGGACGATTTGTTCACACTTTTCGATCACGGCTTCAGCGGAAGGGATATCATTCTGTTCGCAGGTGGTGTATTCCTTCTGGCAAAAACCACTTCTGAAATTCACGAGAAGATGGACATGGCTGACGACACGGAAGAAGAATTACGTGAAAAGAAAAAGAAGGCGGCTGTTTCCATGGTGATCATGCAAATTGTTTTAGTAGACATTGTATTCTCCTTCGACTCCATTCTTACTGCTGTCGGAATTGTGAATGAGGTCATCATTATGATTGCGGCGGTAATTGTTTCAATGCTCGTAATGCTGGCGTTCTCTGAAAAGGTGAGTGATTTCATAGAGAAACATCCTACGGTTAAAATGCTTGCATTAGCCTTTTTGCTGATGATCGGATTCCTTCTTATTCTGGAAAGTTTCGACGTTCACGTACCGAAACCTTACGTATACAGCTCAATGGCATTCGCCTTCCTTGTAGAGATGCTCAACATGCGCCTGCGCAAGAGAAAGGAAAAAGTCAAAGCTGCAAAAGCAGCCAAAAAAGAAGGAGAATAAAACCTCTTTTGGGCGCGTAAGATTCATTCGCTTCTTGTTGGATCAGAGTCCGCACTTCCCTATCTTGGTTGCGGCTAACACTAATTCTGATTCATATGAAGCGTTCCCTCTGCACGGCAATTTTCGGAGCTTGTTTCTCTTTTGCTGCTATCTCACAGGAATCACAACCGCAATCATGGTTTGTTCCGAATCAGGGACAATGGAATACATCCGTGTACTATAAGGCGGATATTATTTCCGGTCATTCCTGGTTCATGCAAAACGGAATCCGCTATGTTTTCTACAATTCCGATCAGCTGGAATCGATTCACGAAGACGCGCATCATGCGACCAAAAACAAGGAGCGTCATGATATCGAACAAAGAAAAGTGAATTGCTATGCTTATGATGTTCAATTCATAAACGCGAATCCTGCGCCTTTGATTTACGGAACTGCTCCTGCAGCACATAAATCCAATTACTTTCTCGGAAACGATGCTTCTAAATGGAAAGGAAATCTTCCGAATTACAATTTCCTCACATACGATGAGATCTATCCGGGTATTAATGCTGTGTTCAGCGGCAAAGGCGGAAATCTGAAATATGATCTTGTTGTAGCCGCTGGTTCCGATGCCAATTCGATTGCACTGAATTATTCGGGATTGAAAAATATTTCTCTGCGCAACGGAACGCTAATCCTGGACGCAGGGTTCATGAATATCACTGAAGCAATTCCGGTGGCGTATCAAAACATCAACGGTATACGCACAGAAGTGAATTGTGAATTCGCACTTAACGGAACACAAGTCAAATTCAGCTTCCCGAACGGATACAATCATAATTATGAATTGGTAATCGATCCGGTAGTTATTGCTTCAACTTACAGCGGTTCTACGGTGACCACATACGGACATTCTGCAACGTATGACAACGCAGGAAATATTTACTCTGCAGGTCGTGTTTTCGGCGCAGGATTTCCCGCAACTGTGGGCGCGTATGATTTAACCTTCGCCGGCAGCGTGGATATGGGTATCAGCCAGTACAATCCGACCGGAACCACACTGCAATATTGCACCTATATCGGCGGAACATCAGATGAATATGCTCACAGTATGTTCGTTCATAACAATGAACTTTACATTTACGGTTCCGCACAGTCAACAGACTATCCGACAACTGCAGGTTGTTACGATGCTTCGCATAACGGCAGTTACGATATTGTTGTTACTCATCTCAACTCTACAGGTTCAGCTTTGCTTGGTTCCACATATGTTGGCGGATCCGGCAACGATGGTTACAATTCCATCAACACGCATTACGGTGATAATTTCCGTGGAGAAATTATTGTAGATGGAAGCGGGAATGCATTGGTAGCAAGTTTTTCAAGTTCTTCGGATTTCCCTGCAACTTCCGGAGCATTTGATCAGACTCACGCCGGTGCACAGGATGGAGTTGCATTGAAACTTTCGTCCAATATGGGCACGCTCATGTGGGCCACATATCTCGGCGGCGCAGGTAACGACGGAGCTTACGGAATCCGATTGAATTCCACCGGACAGGTATATGTTTGCGGTGCTTCCGGAAGTTCAGGAAATGATTTTCCGATTACCGTAGGAACTTATCAAACAACTTTCCAAGGTGGAACTCACGATGGATTCTTGCTGGAAATGGACGCCAATGGCTCCACATTAGTTGCATCAACACTCTTCGGTACATCAGGACTCGATCACGCGTATTTTCTCGATATAGATTACGATGACGACGTGTACATCTATGGAGAAGCGCAAGGCGGAGCTCCGGTGACATCGGGTGTTTTCAGTGTTGCAGGAAGTCCGAATTTCATAGCCAAGTTCAATCCCGCACTCACATCATTGCTGTTCTCAACCGTAGTGGGCGGCGGACCTAACAATGCTGCTGTAGCTCCTTCTGCATTCATGGTTGATGTATGTAAAAATATTTACTTCTCCGGCTTCGGAGCATCTCAATCATGGCCGGTAACTTCCAACGCCATATACGCCACAACTGCTATAGGATCGTGTTATCTGGGAACTTTATCTCCTAATGCAACTTCTCAATTATTCGGATCATTCTATGGTGGCGGACACGTAGATGGAGGTACAAGTCGCTTCGATCCAAGCGGAATAATTTATCACGCAGTTTGTCAAGGTGGAGCAGGCTTTCCTACTTCACCGGGCGCATGGAATGCAGGCACAAATCCTCCGGGATGGGACGTTTGCGTTTTCAAAATCGACTTTGAACAAATGGGTGTACAAGCTGCAGCTGCGCCTTCACCGAATGCTTCCGGATGTGCTCCGTTTACGGTTAATTTCCAGAACAACAGTAATGGTGTACAATACATTTGGGATTTCGGAGATGGAAGTCCGCTTGATAACACAACTGCGCCTTCACACATTTATACCCAAACAGGAACGTACACTGTTATGTTGATTGCGATTGACTCTGCAAGCTGTAACATTTCAGACACCTCGTACTTAACCATTAATGTACTCAGCGCAATTTCAACATTCTTAGGAAGCGATACGGCGTTTTGTCCTCCGGGATCAATAACGTTGGATGCAGGAATATCAGGAGCCACGTATCAATGGAGTACAGGAGCCACTTCGCAGACTATTCAGGCTACGCAAACCGGTTCCTACTGGGTAACGGTTACTCTCGGATCTTGCAGCGCAACAGATACAATTGAAGTGGATTTGTTCGCTTTCAACCCTGCCAATGGCGCGGTTGAAATTTGTCCGGGCACAGCAATCATTCTGAATGCAGGAAATCCGGGAAGCACATATGTTTGGAGCAACGGTGCAACTTCGCAAACCATTTCGGTGAGCAACTCCGGAGTATATTGGGTGCAAATCACTCATGCAAACTGCGTGGAAACCGATACGATCTATGTAACAGAAGGTGGCGGCGGTTCTGTAATGATTCCGAATGTATTCACGCCGAACGGTGACGGTGTCAATGACTTTTATGATGTAGGAACGCCTTCAGCAGATTTGTATCGAATGGAAATCTACGACCGTTGGGGCGTGATGGTATTTATGTCAACCGATCCGGTTCACAAATGGGACGGCATGTACAATAAAGATCGTGCTACTGAAGGAGTGTATTACTACATTCTGCATTACATCAATTGCGCAAGCGAAGAAGTTCACGACACAGGATTCCTGCATCTCGAACGATAATCAACGTATCGGTTCAGGCGGTCCCGGAAATTTCGGTGTGGTTTGAAACACGAATAAATCCAACACGGCATTTACACGTGCGAGATATTCTCGCAACGATGTTTTCCATCCGTATTGATCAGGAACATCCTTCGCGTTATATGCGCAAGCGTTAATTCCGAAATGATCTGCAATGAAAATTGCGCGTTCATTGTGAAAGGGTTGCGAAACAATCACAATATTCTTCTGGCCGAAAACCCAATAAGCGCGTACCACGGAATCCAAAGTGCGGAATCCTGCATAATCCAAAGTGATAACTGAATCAGGTATTCCGAGCTTGTTCAGCGTTTTCTTCATGTAAGTTGCTTCGTCATAATTCACAGTGGAATTATCACCGCTCACAATGATGTAATCCACTTTCCCTGATTTCCACAGATCCGCTGCGGCCTGCATTCGGTACATGTAATACAGATTAACCGTTCCATGTGAACGCGGACTTGTTCCTAACACGAGAGCAGCTGAATTTTCCGGTACATCTGAAATACGATTGTACATTCTGCCCTTCGCATTGTTGCCGATCCACAAATCACAAGCGAAAACGAAAATCAGCAGTAGCACAGGACCATATGCAAACAACCATCTCCGGAATCGGGTAGCAAAGGGCCAACGTAGAATGTTCTTCATCACTGCGATAAAGGTACAACGATAGCAAGTTTTCTGCATCAGTCCGCTGAGTAAACGGGGCATTTGAGCCAACATTCGTTAACTTCGCTCTTCCCATGAAAATCTGGATACGATTGTCACTTTATTTTCTGCTCGTTGCAACTGCTGCAATGACGTTTACGGGTGTGCTTTCGTATTTCAGAGGGAAAGAAGCGCTTGAAGAAGAATCATTCAACAGACTTACCGCAGTTCGTGAACTGAAAGCAACACAAATCGAAGATTATTTCGGTTTGATTCGTGATCAGATACTGACACTTTCTGCAGATCCAACAGTTGTTACCGCAACGCATCAATTCGAAGACGGATACAACAATGTGTACACCGATCTTGGAATGAACTCGAGGAAGATGATGTCCGTCGATAAGGAGCTCAACAGCTATTTCGAAGGCGTATATCTGAAAAAACTCAACGCCAATCTCGATAAGAAAACTTTTCTCGCAACAGAGCAATCACCTGATTCAAATTGTCGGGTATTGCAGAATATTTACATGGTTAATAATCCGTTTCCGGTTTCCGAAAAACATCGTTTG
>JBJOKQ010000057.1:0-16317 GCA_046046005.1 Bacteroidota bacterium
GCTTGCTTACTCCATCGTGGAAATGGTTAATTTCGTCTGAATAATTGAGCTATGAACAGGATATTCACATTCTTGCGCGATCGTCATGCCTTGCTGTATAAAGGATTCCTGTTTATTGTGGCATTGGTGATTGTTGTGTGGTTGAGTCCTGGTCATTCTGCTTTTCGCTATAAGCCGGATGAATTGCGAGGCAGAGCTTGGCCGTATGAAACGTTGAATGCACCATTTGACTTCGCCATTCAGAAATCGGATCAGGAATTAACGGATGAGAAGACCCGAATTCGGGAAAGTTTTACACCGTATTTCCGGTTCGACTCTTCCATGGCAGATGAATCAGAGCAACACATCGCGGCACAGATAAGCGGATTCGAACCCAATGAAAGAACGCAGATAATGGAGCTGGTTGATCGTGCTTACATGAAGGGCATTCGCGCAACTGTGAATGTTACCAATCGCGGTTCAGAAGACGAAGTGTTGGTGTTGCATGGAAATATCGCACAGGAAACACGACTTGGTAATTATCTAACTCCGCCGGAAGCAGATTCGTTTGTATTCAGAAATCTGGATGAATCGCTGAAGGAAAAACTCATAGAGCAGGGAAGATTGGACTTTACAGCAAATGTGGTCTACGATTCTGCGATGACGAGCAACTTTCTGGCGCAGGCGCTGGAAAATGTTTCGCAAACCCGAGGTGCTGTTCGCCAGGGAGAAGTTATTGTAACCAAAGGTTCGAAAGTAGATGAGGAGGTGTATCATCAACTGGTTTCATTGGAGAATTCGTATGCATTGATCTACGGACAACGTTCCGGTTCGTGGCTGAATTTGCTGGGGCAGATATTACTTACCGCATTGTGTTTGTATTTGCTGTTCCAGTTTCTTCGTTTGTTCAGAAGAGAAGTTCTTGCAAGCGATTCACGAATACTGTTCATTCTGATTATGGTAATCATGAATGTGCTGCTGTCTTACATTCCCGGATATTGGGACACAATTCCGATGGCCGCGTTGCCTTTTTGTATTCTTCCTGTAATTATGCGTGCGTTTTACGATACAAGAATAGCTTTGTTCGTCCATCTTGTTTCCTGTCTGATTATCACGATAAAAATGCCTTCGGATCGTTATGCGTTTTTATTCATACAGGTAATTACCGGTATTGCCGCGATCTTCAGTATCGTTAACATGCGCAATCGTTCACAATTGTTTTTTTCGGTTGTGATGATACTTGGAGTTTATCTGACGCTTCACTTCGGCATGGGTATTATTTCTGAAGGAGATATTATGAGTTTCCGAAGCGCCGATTTTATCAATTACACTGTCAGCGCGGTTCTCGTGCTTCTGGCTTACCCGTTGATATTTCTCTTCGAGAAGATATTCGGATTTGTATCGGATGTAACGTTAATGGAACTTGCAGATTCCAACCATCCTTTGCTTCGTGAATTGGCGGAACGTGCACCGGGAACATTTCAGCATTCCATGCAGGTGGCAAATCTTGCAGAAGACGCGATACGCAGAATAGGAGGGAATCATTTGCTGATGCGTGCCGGAGCACTTTACCATGATATCGGCAAAGCGGATATGCCAATGTACTTCGTGGAGAACCAGGCAACCGGTATGAATCCGCACGACGAACTTTCATTTGAAGAAAGTGCGTCCATCATCATCTCACACGTTATTCGCGGTGTAGAGAAAGCAAAAGCGCAGAAGCTGCCGGACATTATCATTGATTTTATCCGTACGCATCACGGAACAACCAACACCGCATATTTCCTCACGCTTTACAAAAAGAGTAAGCCGGAAGACGTAATTGACGAAGAACTGTTCCGTTACCCGGGACCGATTCCGTATTCCCGCGAAACAGCTGTTTTAATGATGGCGGACGCTGTTGAAGCTTCATCACGAAGTTTACCTTCCTACGATGCAGAAAGCATTGATAATCTTGTTGAACGTATAATTGATCATCAGGCTGATCAGCATCAATTCGACAATGCAGACATCACGCTGAAGGATATCACGGCGATCAAGAAGATCTTCAAGAAGAAGTTGAGAAGTATATATCACGTGAGGGTTGAGTATCCGAATTCCCATTGATTTTTTATCTTTGCACCATCAAAACTGTACTTTATGGGACGCGTATTTGAAAAACGTAAGCACAAAATGTTCAAGCGCTACGCCACAATGGCGAAGCAGTTCACCAAAATCGGGAAGGAAATTGCAATTGCTGTAAAATCCGGAGGTCCTGATCCGAACACGAATGCACGTTTGCGTCTGGTAATGCAGAATGCGAAAGCGGTGAATATGCCTAAAGATCGTGTTGATGCGGCTATTCAAAAAGCTGCAGGTAAAAACGATTCCAGCAACTTTGAAGAAATCACTTACGAAGGAAAAGGCCCGGGTGGAATTACAGTTGTAGTGGAAACAGCTACAGATAATCCAACGCGTACCATTGCAGATTTACGTGTGATTTATGACCGCGCCGGCGGTGCTGTAGGAAAAACAGGATCATCTGATTATCTCTTCGAGCGTAAAGGCGTTTTCCGTATCAATACAACCGGTGTTAGTCTTGATGATCTGGAGCTGGAAGGAATTGATGCCGGTTTGGAAACAATTGAACCAGGAGATGAAAATGATGCAATGTTGTATTGTGGATTTTCTGATTTCGGAGCTATGCAGAAGTTTCTTGAGGAAAAGAAAATCGAAGTGATTGAAGCTAAATTAACGCGCATTGCGGGCAGTCATGTTACGCTCACACCTGAACAGATGGTTGACTTCAATAAAATGATGGACAAACTCGAAGAGAACGAGGATGTTCAGGAAGTTTATCACAATCTTCAGGAAGCAGACGAAGAATAATATATTCTCAAATTGTATCTTGACCTGCGTATTCGGTTATATGTCCGTGCGCAGGTTTTTTATTTTCTTTCTTTTTCTTATTCCGCTGCTGACATACGGCCAGTCTCAACGTCGTTTGGGGCGCGCCCGTCTGTCCAAATCGTTCGACTATGTAACACTGGCGCACGAACTCACCGATCATCTTCCCAATGATTCCCTGAAAGTAAAAGCTATTTACCTGTGGATGACCCGTCACATTGATTACGACGTGTGGGGATTGACGTACAATGGAGGATCGTATACGAAGCCGAACGATATTCTTCAGCATAGAAAATCGGTTTGCCTCGGTTACAACATTTTGTTCGATTCAATGTGTTCCGTCATTGGTGTGGAATGCGAACCCGTTTACGGCTATGTTTACATGCCATGGTATGAAGTCGGAGATACCTTTTTCCTTGATTCTCATGCATGGAATGCTGTGAACATTAATGGCGATTGGCAATTGATCGATGCGACCTGGGGTGCGGGTTACATCAAGCAACGCAAACAACGTTTCGCAAAGTTTCTGTATCGCCGCTTTCGTGTTCCGTATCGCACGAAGTATCGATTCCGGCAGAAAACCAACATGAAGTACTTCTGCACGCCACCGGAAGTGATGGTTCTCGATCATTTGCCTTCAACTCCTGCGTGGCAATTGCTGGATTGTTCAGTACCTATTGATTCATTTCAACGAACACCGCAAGGAACGATTGATCATCTCGCAGGTCCGAATGTTTGCGAGAACGGAAACGATTCCATAACTGTTATACAGAATCAGCAACAACAGGATCACCTCTACGTGGCCGGTAAACAGGCTTTGGGAACGAACAGGCACAATCATCAGGACATCACTTTAGGTCAATGGCATCGCATGGATTATTTGTATGCTATTGCCCGCGATACTTTATATTCTATCGAAGAACGTATTGCCATGTATGATTCATTAATCGTGATGGCGGATTCTTTGATTCTCTACAACAAGCAAACCTCGAAAGACGCAATGCTTGAAGGAAAGTTTTTTGAGCGACGTAACCGACGTATGAAAGCGCAAACGGAAAAGGAAACGAAACCGCAATTACGTAAGCATAAGAAGTCCATTGACGAAATCAAGAAGGAACGATTTCTTATCCGTAAACAGGTGCAGAAACTGAAACGTGAGAACAAGCGCCTGAAACTGGAGAACAAACGAGCACGGAAGAAGAAAATCAAAGTCAAACGGCCGCAAAGTACGGTTCCTGCAATGGAAGCATTGCGTGATTCAATATTTATCGATATCGAAGAGAATTTTAATTCCGTTGAAGTTCGTAAGGACAGCATGGAGGGTGTTTCCTACTATAATTATACAGATGAAATTGTTTTCTACGACTCTTTGGTTGCGCAAAAGAAACGCCGCCTGCGTTTGCAGTATCTGGATATGCGAGAAGTGAATTTCTATCGCAATCTTTCATTTACTTGTTACGATACATGCGTGTTTACTCCGAAGCGTCAATTCCTTCAAACGCAGAAAGAGTTGGATAGCCTTCAACTGCTATTGCCAAGACCCGGTAAATGGAAAGTGGATACTGCGGCTAAAGAATACAAAGTTTACGCGACTGATGCGAAGAGTCGACTGAAAATGAATATGTCTTATTATAAAATGCTGGCGCGATTACCGGCATCAGGTACCGATGAAGTTGCGGGTTTCGATTCCTGTCGTTCGGAAATCACAGCGATTAATGATTCTATCCGCAAGCACAATCATGAACGTATCCGCGATCTGAAGCATTATCAGAAGCGACTGCGTAAGTTCAGATGGATGCATTACAAAGTCAAATGGTCGCTGCAGTCCGAACTGCGCAATGAAGCGTGGCGTTATGTTATAACAAAAAATTTCTTCCGTAAATATTACAAGGGTGTTGCTGCAATGTTCCGTCACAACACCAATATTGCCCGAGGAATGAAAACGGAGTTCAAACAGAAAAAACAGGCGTTGATTCGGA
Source organism: Bacteroidota bacterium (assembly GCA_046046005.1). Lineage (GTDB taxonomy): Bacteria > Bacteroidota > Bacteroidia > Palsa-965 > Palsa-965. The sequence continues at coordinate 4,845 of JBJOKQ010000057.1, forward strand.
AGAAGCGGAAGCAGGATAAGTTGATGAATTCAAACTGAAGTTGGTATTCACTCAGATTCTGAAAAGCACGCAGAATATTATTCGGTCTTCAGATTTTACCAGATCTGGGCGCCACGTAGCCGGAAGAGTCGTCCAACTGTAACCGCTTGGTGAAGTAACTCCTCCCGGTCCTGCGAAGTAAGGAACACTTGCAGATCTGTGTACATATTCTAAACGGAATTCAATACTTTGATTGGGCATCCAACTGATGTTTGTTGATGCGTCCCAACCTGTGAATTTGTCGCCAGGACTTGCACTAAATGGATACAGTCCTTCTGTTTGCGACGGATTGTTCGGGTCGGGAAGTGGACTCGCTTCTCCTGTCGGATACAAAACAAGATACCTTCCGGGATTCGTCATCGCTCCTCCGCCTATTGTCCATGCCAGTTTGTTCTTTGCAAACCACAAACGATGATAGAACATTACACTGGCAAAATACTGTGCGGGTCCTGAAATACTGTCTCCATTGCTGAATCCGTTAACGCCATCTCCTTTTTCGAAACCGATGTCCGCTGTTATTGAGAATGCTCCGCGACTGATCGCTGAAGATTTCGGTGCATGGTAATAACGAAGCAGGAAACTGTTGTCGGAGTGAAAGCGTATTCTGCCCGGTAATCCACCAGCATCTGTTCCAATGTAGTCGTTCGTGAGCAGTTTCACGTTGTCATTCATCCACGTGATGTTACAGCCGAATCCCGGCATGGAATTGAATTTTCCATAACTCTGCCAACCGTTAATAATCCACGGTTCGATTTTCAGGTTCTTTGTCGGATGAATCTGGACTCGCAAACCATTGAAAAACCATGGTGTGTTGTCAGACGTAAACGAAGCCTGATACTCCCAATTCTCTGGCTGATAATACGAATTCAATCCAACGTAAGACATGAACAAGCCGAAGTCTACATTGATGCCGTACATTTTGTCGAAATGATATCCGGCATACGCTTCACTCAGATAGCGGTAGACATTGGCAAGATTGTATTGCCCGCGATACGGACTGTAATCGTTACGCGGAATCACTTGTGAACGCATACCGAATTGCGTCATGAACCGGGCGCGTGCATTACCGTAATTGAAATCACCTCCGAAATGCAAAGCCTGCAACTGTAATTCATTGTTGCGTGCCAAAGCTGTTGAACCGATCACTGTATTGTCAACCGGATTGTGAAAGGAATACGTGTAACTGACATCTGCAATTACGGATGGAGTGAAATGTTTCGTGTTCCAGATTGAAGTGTCACGACGATCACTTCCATTTTCCCAGGTCTGATCGATTCCTTCAAATGGCTGACCTTTTTGCTGAGCATTAAGTGAAATAACGTTCAGAGCAAGTGCTGAAAAGAGAATACACTTTTTCATTTCTCAGAAATAAAAGGTTCTGCGTCGACAATTTCCTCCTGCAACAACAGAATGCCTGCGTCGGGAATTATGGTTTTGTCATAATCAAATTCGTGTTCCGAATCGGGGTTGAATCTCCATCGGTAAATGAAAGGTTCGCCGCGATCGCTGTCACCGTAAAAGAATCCGCAGAAATGACCTGTCATGGTTCGTCCGTCGTTTAAGGTGATTTTGACTTTCTTGCGTCCATGACGGAAATAGTTCTCGAACCATTCAAATGAGCGATCGTTTTTCATGATTGTGCGTTTTGATCCTGATTCAGTTCACGTCGTTTCAGTTTGATGTTGGCTGGTGGCGATATTACCAGCGGAATTTTCTCAATTGAAATATCGCTGGTGTCCAGTCCGTATGCTTTTGCATCTGTTTGCGCCAGATTGCGCAGCATGAAATACGTATTCAGAACAAAACCTTCTTTTACAGAGAATTCATTCTCTACAGAAAGGAAACGCTCAAGAATAACGAAGCGGAAATCAGCTGCGAGATTGTATTTACTTAATGAATCGTAACGACTGGTGATGTCCAACTCTTTGTTCGCGACCATTTCTTCAACCACCTTACGGAACAGCAGGTTGATGCGTGGTTCAACGCGGAATCCAAGTTTGAAATCGATACGAATGATTTTGTCATTCACCATTTCATCTACGGTGTACTCCATGGTATACGGTTCGTTGGTTCGATCAATGTGAATCAGCCAATAGATATCTGCACGTTTCGGGTTACGACTGAAAATGGAGTAGATGATGCGTCTTTCGATTTGCCGCGGATGATTGGCGCTGGTGAGGTAAATCAAATGCGTTGAATATTTAGAGATGGATTGATCTTTACTCAGATCCACTAAAGCAGGAAGGTGTTCGATAATCGGAACAAACTCCACCAGTTTATTCAGAATCTTGCGCGCACGATACCAAATGAACATAGTAGCAATGATGCCGGCAACAATTACAAGAAACATCCAAGCTTCTTTCAGTTTAACAATATTCGCAACGAAGAAAGAAACTTCTACCATCAGAAATACGGCTACAATAGCGCCCACAACCGGTAGACTGAACTTCCTGACGAAGCGCAGGTAATAGAACATAAGTGTTGTGGTCATCAACATAGCCAATGTGATGTTGAATCCGTAAATCGATTCCATTGCACTCGATTCTTTGAAGTACAGTACAACTCCGATGCAGCCCATACACATTAACCAGTTGATGCTTGGAACATACAATTGACCGCGTACATCCGTTGGGTATTTAATTGTAACGCGCGGCCAGAAGTTCAAACTCACCGCTTCACTGATCAGCGTAAATGATCCGCTGATCAAAGCCTGACTTGCAATGATTGTTGCTGCAGTTGCAATGATGATTCCTGAAAGCAGAAACCAATCCGGCATGATTTCATAAAACGGATTGAGTCCGTTCAGATGTTTTTCGCTGCGCGCCAGCAGCCATGCGCCTTGTCCCATGTAGTTGAGGAACAATGCGAGTTTCACGAATACCCAACTTACGCGCACGTTCTTTCTTCCGCAATGACCGAGATCAGAATACAAAGCTTCAGCTCCTGTTGTCGCGAGGAATACTGCGCCGAGAATCCAGAAGGCTCCGGGATAATCAATAAGAAACTGAATTGCGTAAAACGGATTCACCGCTTTCACTATTGCGGGAAATGCAGAAATGGATGCCACGCCCAGAACAGCGAGCATTGTAAACCACACGAGCATTATTGGTCCGAAAGCAGCACCAACCACTTTTGTTCCGAACCTTTGAAATGCAAAAATGAAGAAGATGATGGCTACAACAATCGGAATTACCGGAATGTGCGGAACCACCAATTCCAGTCCTTCAATAGCTGAAGTAACGGAAATAGGAGGGGTGATCATTCCATCCGCGAGCAATGCACCGGCTCCAACGAAAGCCGGGAAGTACAGCCACTTTTTATAACGACGAACAATAGTGTAAAGCGAGAATATGCCGCCTTCACCGTGGTTGTCTGCCTGAAGTGTCAACCAAATATACTTGAACGTGGTTTGTAAAGTGAGTGTCCAGAAAACGAGCGACAAACCGCCGAACACAAGTTCCTGCGTGATTTCCCGTTCGCCAATTACGGCTTTTAGTACATATAGCGGAGAAGTTCCGATGTCTCCGAAAATGATTCCCAGTGTAACGATTACTCCTGCTGCAGATAACTTGTTGTGAATGCCTGACATTTCCTTTTGAATTTGAATACAAAGGAATCGGGCTTTCCATCAAGGCCGAATAAAAGTAAATGTGACCGGCATAAAGAAATTATAAAGATCAATACCCGTATCAGCAGAAGCGGTAACCAACACCGCTTTCCGTTACAATGTGTTTCGGATGATTAGGATCACTTTCAATCTTTTTGCGCAATTGCGCAACGAATACGCGCAGGTATTGGGTTTCGGATTGAAATCCAACGCCCCAAATTTCTTTCAGGATGAATTGATGTGTAAGAACTTTGCCTTCATTACGAGCAAACAATGCGATAAGATTGTATTCCGTAGCTGTAAGTTTCAGCAATTCGCCATTCCGCTTAAGCGTTCGTGCAACTAAATCAATTTGTAAGTCTCCTGCTTCAATCAGCGGATTGTTTTCCGGCGCGTTTTCTTTACGTAATGAAGAACGAATTCTTGCAAGTAATTCTCCTGTGCGGAATGGTTTAGTGAGATAATCGTTGGCTCCGTTGTCCAATGCACGTATGATGTCGTCTTCCTGGCTGAGTACACTGAGAATAATGATTGGTCTTGTATACCATTCACGAAGCTGTTTCAGGAGTTCATGACCGCTTACATCGGGTAAACCCAGATCAAGCAGAATCATGGCAGGCGGATGATTGGCGGCCAGCAATAATCCTTCTTTTGAAGTGCTGGCGAGGCGAACAACGTAGCCATTACTCTCCAATGTAATCTGGAGCAGCTTTCTGATCTGCGGTTCGTCGTCGATGATCAAAATCTCCTGCGCTGTCATGATCCGATTTTAATTTTTGAAACTTCACAAGGAATCCGCACAGTGAACACTGCTCCGTTCGGCTGATTTTGAGTCAGATTCAAGGTCCCTCCATGCGCAAGAACAAACCCGCGAGCAATGGAAAGTCCCAAACCTATACCTCCCGTTCCCGATCCGGGAAGCCGATAGAATTTCTCGAATACATTTTCAATAAATTCAGGAGGAAATCCATTGCCGTTGTCACTGACAATAATTTCGCATGCACCGTTAACATATTTCGCTTGAATTTCAACAATGGAATAATCAGGTGTATGCTGGTAACTATTCACGATCAGGTTCTGCAGTACCTGTTCCACAACTTTTCTGTCGAGGAACATCAGCGGCAATTTTTCGTTCTGCTTGAAAATCACTTCACGATTATTTCTGTGCTGTTCGTTCCTTTTGAGCACGTAATGAACAAGCTCGTTCACATCGCACCAATCCGGACGCATTTTTAGAACTCCTGATTCGAGTCGGCTCATGCTGATCAAATTTCCGACTTGCTGATTAAGCCTTTCAGCAGCGACTTCAATTTCCGCAATCAATTCCCGTTTTTGTTCTTCCGTGATTTTACCTTGTTCAGATTTGATCGCATCAACGGAACCGATGATTGCCGCAATAGGCGTTCGAAGCTCATGCGACAATGAATTGAGCATCGTATCATACAAACGAATCGTCTCGTCGCGTTCCTGTTTGTCGCGCGCTTCTTTTTCAAATTGACGGATCTTGGAGGAAAGCACCACATTAATCAAGGCTACCACGAAATACATCAACGCCATCAATGCGTCTTCCGGAGAACCGATGTGCAACGTAAATACAGGAGGAATGAAAAAGAAGTTCCAGATCACCGCACTGAAAAATGCCGTAACCAGAACGGGCATAACATCAAACAGCATTGCAAGTACAGAAACTGCCAAAAGCAATACCAAAGCCACAGTGCGATAACCGATAAAGTCAGATGCGAAGTACGATGCCACGCTCAGCGTGACGATCAATCCGAGACTGATGGTCAATTGTAGCCAAGCGGGATATTTGCGTACACCGAAAAGGTTCATGATGTACAAAGGTACTTCAGTCGGCATAAAGAAATTATAAAGTATTGGCCTCTTCGGGCAAATTGCCCTGAACTCTGTACTTTTGACCTGTGCGCAGCGAATTGACAGTTCTTGAACGTTTCGATCAATCCACTTCCCGTATTCCTTGGTTGGGAAAGCAGGAGGTAAGTGCGCGTGCTTTCCTTATTGGTATTGTGCTCGCTTCGGTTTTGGCACTTGCATTGTTCACGAGCGGATATAAATCGGAAAAGAATATTCTGACCGAAACCACTTGGTGCGTTGATACCGTGATGGTAAATGGCGTAACACGACTTCAACCGAATACTTTAGGATTGTATACGGATTTTACAAAGGGCAAATCCGAAACGCTGCAGTTGCGGAAAGACGGTACAGTTCTCCTTCCTGGGTTCAACTCTGAAGCTGTGCACGCGAAATGGAGAACGGAAGAAATCTACATTGAGATTTATGACGCTGACACTTTCGGAAACATCTATAACAACGTTTACGAATTCTACATTACCCCGGAATTCCTGAAACTGGTAAGTGAAGATGTGATGATCAGCACTTCACGAAAAGGTGCCTTCTGATTCAGCAGAATGTTGCAATAACACCGCCGTTTACATTTTTGCCCAATAACGGTGTGTTCTTCGAAAGGCTCTTCGTTTTGGAATAAGTCCACGATGCTTTCGGATCGAAAGCCGTGAGTTCTGCTTTCTCGCCTTCTTTGATCACAGGAATTGCAACACCTGCAATTCGGCGCGGATTAATGGCTAAAGCGCGTATAAGCTGTTCTTGCGACAGTACATCAGACATATTCGCAAGCGAATAACATGTTTCCAATCCCGTAATTCCGAAAGCGGCGAGATCGAACTCAACAACTTTGCTTTCCACATCTTCAGGTTTGTGTCCTGATGTGATGCAGTCTATAGTTCCGTCTGCTACCGCGTTCAGTAATGCTAAACGATCCGTTTCACTGCGCAATGGCGGATTCACTTTGTAGTTCGTATCGAACTCAGAAAGCATTTCATCATTCCAGCAAATATTGTAAGCATGAACAGCCGCTGTAACGTGCAAACCTTTCGTCTTTGCTTCGCGTATCAACTCAACACTTTTCGCTGTGCTGATGGCCATAAAATGAACCGGCGTTTCTGCGTATTCCGCTAACGCAATATTTCGTGCTACCATCAGTTCTTCTGCCAGTGCAGGAATTCCCTTCAGTCCTAGCATGGTACTCATCGGGCCTTCGTTCATCTGACCGCCATGTGAAACGGTTTTATCGTCACAGCGCGTAAAGATTTTACCGCCGAACTGACTAGCGTACATCATCGCGCGAACAAGCAATCCTGCATGTGAAATTGATTTGTCAGCATCACAAAAAATGCGTGCACCTGCAGAATACATGTCGAACAATTCAGCCATGTCTTTGCCTTCCAATCCAACGGACAATGCACCTGCCGGCATAATATTCACCGGAAGATCTTTCGAGCGACGCAAAATATATTCCACCTGCGCTTTGTTATCGATAACAGGATCGGTGTCCGGCATTGCAAGAATTGCAGTGAAACCACCAGCCTTTGCAGCTGCAGCGGCGGACGCCAGCGTTTCCTTGTGTTCCATTCCCGGATCGCAGATGTGTGCGTGCAGATCCATGAATCCCGGAGCAACATGAAGATCGGGCGATGTAATTTCCTCTGCGTCATCAACACGCAGCGCACTGCTGATTCGAGTAATAATTCCGTTTTCAATAACGATGTCAGCCTGCTTGCCGTTGTGCGGTGAATTGGGATCGATGATGCGTGCGTCGCGAAGAATAACTTTAGTCATAATCAACCTGCGATAACTGTTTGTGCTGTTGTATCAACGTTGCGTTGTGTCGGCCAGAAACGAATCAATAAAATTTCTGCCAATATGAAAATCAAAGTCAACCAAAGACAGATTTTCCACAAACGCACACCGTAATCTTTTTCTGAAAGCGTAACGGTGAGCCCTTGGGGACCTTTGTCTACAATGGAAAATGCAGTAAGTCCCGCAACATCATGTTGCGCATGTAATTCTTCTTTAGTGAAAACACGCAGGTCAGATTCTTTGCGATCGTAATTGAATGAAACGCCGGTGATGAGTTTTTCATCGAGTGTAACGAAGTAATTTCCGGGTTCGGGAACAATCTTCTGTACATCGAGTAAGGTTTTACCATCTTGTACGCGATGCGAAGGAATCACATCTGATTTTTTGGAAGGATCTGTAATATGGAATGGATTCTCTCCGATGCCTGTTACACTTCCGAGATCAATAGACTTGCTTTTGGAAATCGTGTAGAACAATTCACTTTGCGGCTGAGAGAACAATGCTGCCTGATACAACGTGGGAACGAACAATGCATGACGCGGCAGATTTCCGAACGGTCCGTAAAGTCCGACTGCAGATAAATACACATTGCCTTTTCCGCTTCGGTAGCTGGCCAGAAAAAGATCGCCATTACGCAAACGCATGAGTTCTTCTTCACGTGATCGGGTGGAAGAGAGGATGCGATAATGATCTGCAGCGACGGGCATGTCCATGCGACCGTTCACACTTTCGAATACACCGGCGTACAACGGATGTTCGAAGTTGAGATGATCAACCGGTTGCATTGTTGTATCGAGAGCAGAATATCCTGAAAGTCCAAGCGGATTCAACAACGTGTTATATGAAGTAATATTTGCATTCGAGCCCGGGAAAATCATGAGACTACCACCGTTATCCACAAATTTTTTCAGTTCGGCAGCAAGTCCGGAAGAGATTTCGCGCAAGCCGTTTACAACAATGAAATTGTACGAAGCGAACGAGGTGTAATCTACTTTTCCTTCCTCTGCTTCGGTGAATACGAATGCAGAGTCCGTTCCGAAAAGTGTCTTCAGATAATGTGGCTCCGTTCCTGCAGGATTCATTACGGACGACGGTTCAATGCTCAGCACAGGAATATTTTTCAGCACGTTGAATGAAAAATAGAAGCGATCATCGAAGGTTACAGGATAATCGTTGATCTCTATCATGCCTTGCTGCAATCCCGGTTCACGCACAGTGAAGAACAACACAGTATCCGTTACACCATTTGCTTCCACGCTGAAGCTGGCAGGTGTTTTCGCCTGACCGTTGATGTATAAGCGCATCGGAACATTCTCCATGTCCATTTCTGAACGCGAACGTATGCGCACGTGCATTGCTTCCGGCTGATCAATTTTCCGTACAGGACTTTCGAACCAAATGGAATCGATGTAAAGATTGTTTCTGTTCTGTGCCGAAGCAATGATTTCTCTATAGCGAATTGTAGTGTCTTTGTCGACTCTTCCGTAATCGCAAATGGTTTGCTGGAAATCAGAGAGCAGAAAGCATTCTTTGTTCTCATCCGGAATATCGTTAGTTGTTTTCAGCAAATCGCGTTGACGACGAACCACTTCGGAAACAGATCGGACAGCCGGGGAAGGTTTTACTTCCTCAAGCAACTCCAGAAACTCTTCTTTCGTTACAAATCGTTGATGACGACCTTCGAAGTCGTTGGTAAGCAACTGAAAGCGGTCCGTTACACTATAAGCAGCTACAATTTCACGAGCGTCTTTTTTCACTTCATCAAGCAGAGAACCGTTCGCTCCGACAGCGTCCATGCTGAATGAATTGTCGATCCAGATGCTGATGGCTTTATCGCCTTTGCGAACGGTCGTGTTTTCCTGAGGAATAAACGGCTGTGCAAAAGCCATTACGAGGAAGAAAACGGCCAGCAATCGTGCGCAAAGAATGAGCAGGTGCTTGAGTTTGTTGCGTGCTTTGGTATCGTGACGAACTTCCTTCAGGAAACGCACGTTGGTAAACGCAATGCGTTTGAATTTCCGGAAGTTGAAAAGGTGAATAATGATCGGAATCGCCAGTGCAGCCAGTGCAAAAAGGAAAGAAGGATTCGCGAAATTCATCAAAGGTTAAAGGTACGATTTTGGTTCGCAAATAATTGCGCACACGAATAGAGTTTTGCACAAAAAAGCAATCTTTTGCAATGTCAACTTGATAAGGACTATTCAAATTGATTTCAAGTGAATAAAAGCGTTTGACGGAGAATTATTTCAACTAAACCGGGAATAAACCCGTTGACACAATTGCTTACTATTGCACAATGTCAATTCATGCATTAGTGGTTCAAGGAGGCGGATTCCGCACAGCATTCAGTGCCGGTGTTCTTGATGCATTTCTGGAGGCGAATCACAATCCATTTAAGATTTATGCAGGTGTTTCAGGCGGCGCCATTTCCATGTCGTATTACATTGCTTCACAACAACTATATTGCATTCGGGCAATAGAGTTCCTGTCCGCCAATCGCGATTACATGAATCCCGCACGCATACTTAAATCGCAGAGCGTAATCAACGTCGACATCTTTCACGACATCGCTGATCTGCACATGCCTTTTGATTATGATACCGCATTGCAATGTATTCGGGATCGTAAAGTGGCTATTGTAATGACGGACAGAAATTCGGGAATGCCGCATTATCATCGTCCCGATACAAATGACTGGAAAGACGCGATTATAGCTTCCTGCGCTTTTCCGTTCGCTTCAAAAGGAAAACACGAACTCAATGGTACAGATTATATGGACGGAGCCTGGAGCGATCCTATTCCGGTTGAATGGGCCGTTCAGCAAGGTGCAACTGATGTAACTTTGATTCGAACAGATACAGCAGGTGAGCAGCAGCAATCGTGGTTGGATAAATTTGGTGAACTGTATTATCGAAACTCGCCCGGTTTGAAAAAGGTCTTCGCTACCAATCATGAAAATCATAACCGCGCGTTACGTTATTTGGCAAATGTTCCCGAAGGAATTTGTGTATCTCAGATTGCTCCGCAAATGAATTTAAAATCCGGTGTTTATACTGATTCTAAAGAAGATATCCGTACTGATTATCAGCACGGCTTAGAAATGGGAAGGAATTTTTTAACCGGGATGAATCAATGAAGTTTTAACAGGAAATCAGATTGCACCCTCCAAGGTCCGAACCCTTCGTGAAAGATATATTGCGATTGCCAAGTCAAATCCCGCTAAATAAAAAAGGTTGCCAATGGCAACCTTTTCGTTTGGTGATCCCGCTGGGATTACATAGACCATTTTCAGGTACTTCCTCATCTTCAGGAAAACAAGTGTAAAAAGTGCCTTAAAGCCTCTATTAATAAGGATTTCAGGAATTAAGCGAAGTTAATTGGGGTTAAGCACGGTTAACTTGTTTTTCTGAAAAAGTGTATGTAAAACTGTATGTATTTTGTCTAAATTTGTGTGGTAATCCCACCCCAGTATGGCAAAAGCGAAAGACAAAATCAAGTTCTATCTGGAGAAACGAAAGGACGCTGATGGAAATACGATTGAGAAGGATGTACCCATCTTTTTGTTTTACAGTTTCAATGGAAACCGTCTTCAGTATTATTCCGGTCTGCGCACTGATGTCTCAAAATGGGACGAAGAGATCATGCGGGTTGATCCGAAAGGCAGAGAAGCCAAGCGTATCAACACGACTCTTGATCGCCTCAAAAGGTGGGTAGAGGAGATTGCCGATAATGCACAAGCCTTGGGATACCAGCTCTCGGTAAGTGAGTTTAGATATAAACTCAAAGAGAAGTCAGGGGATACACCAAAACAGAAACGTTCATCCAACTCATTTCTCGACTTGATGAGCGAGTATATTGAAGAATCGAAACAGAGCAAGAAACCGGGGACGATAAAGGCTATACAGACCAGCCACAACAATCTGATTGCATTTAGCGACCATGCGAAGATTCACCTATCGTTTGATAGGATCAATCAGGACTTCTACAACAAGTTGCTGGATTACTGCTTCAAGGTGCGTGAATTCAAAAACAATAGTGCCGGTAGATTGATCAAGGATCTTAAAGCGTTTTTGAATTGGGCTACGGATAAGGGCTTGAACAGCAACATGGATTACAAGAAGAAGTCATTCAAGAAGCTACGTGAGGAGC
>JBJOKQ010000058.1:0-16276 GCA_046046005.1 Bacteroidota bacterium
AACCGGGAACTTTTCCGACCTTTGGTCTTCATCATTTTACCTATGCCGAAGATTTCAGTTAAGGCCGGCTCAATGCCCGCATCTCCGATTCGCAAACTTGTTCCTTTCGCTGATAAAGCAAAGAAAGAAGGAAAGAAAATTTATCACCTCAACATCGGACAGCCGGATATTGAAACTCCGGAGGTGATGTTGAATGCGATCAAGAATTCGGATATCAAAGTAATTGAATACACGCACTCTGCTGGTAACGAAAGTTATCGCAGAAAACTTGCCGCTTACTATCAGAAATTCAACATGCCCGTTAACACGGAAGACGTGATGATTACAACAGGCGGATCAGAAGCAATAGAAATTGCAATGATGACGTGCTTTAATCCCGGAGATGAAATCATTATTCCTGAACCGTTTTACGCAAACTATAACGGATTCTCGTGCGCAGCTGATCTGGTGGTAAAACCGATTCGCTCTTACATCGAAACAGGATTTGCGCTTCCGCCGATCTCGGAATTCGAAAAACTGATCACACCGAAAACAAAAGGAATCATGATCTGTAATCCGGGAAATCCAACCGGATATCTCTACACGCGCGAAGAACTTGAAGCATTGAAAGAGCTCGTGAAGAAATACGATCTCTTCCTGCTCTCTGATGAAGTGTATCGCGAATTCTGCTACGATAATAAGCAGTATGTATCTGTAATGCACCTGGAAGGTATCGACAATAACATCGTTCTGCTCGATTCCATTTCCAAGCGATACAGCGCTTGCGGAGCCAGAATCGGTGCGCTGATCTCTAAGAACAAAGAAGTCATGGCAGGTGCAATGAAATTTGCGCAGGCACGACTTTCTCCCCCAACCTTCGGACAAGTCGGTGCCGAAGCGGCATTGGAGACTCCGCAATCGTATTTCGATGCAGTAACGAAAGAATATACTGCACGTCGCGATTTCGTTATTGAGGCGATCAATAAAATGGATGGAGCTTTCTGTCCGAAACCAAGCGGTGCGTTCTATTGCATTGCACGTTTGCCGATTGACAATGCAGATAAATTCTGTCAGTGGTTACTCGAAAGTTTCAGCCACAATAGCCAGACTGTAATGCTCGCACCTGCAACCGGATTCTATTCAACCCAAGGAGCCGGCACTAATGAAGTGCGCATTGCTTATGTTCTCAATCTGACAGATCTGCGTAACGCTATGGAATGCCTTGATGTTGCGCTGAAAGCTTATCCCGGGCGAACTGTAACTACTTCTGCCGCCAGTGCAGATATTCGCTGATGTGATGAAAAAAAGTTTCGCACTCATTCCGGTAATGATGCTGATTACAGTATTCAATCTGCAATCACAAAATGCCGACATCAGAATTCTTCGCGAAATTCATTTGCCCGTTAATAACGGATTGGACAAGTCAATGAAAGTTGTTTCCGGAAGTGTGTTACCGGCAATGATCATCACACCGGTTTCCATTCTGATCTACAACAGGCAAACCACCGGTTCATTTACAGAAAAAAAAGAGCCTTACATCATCGCTGCATCAATGGTAGCGAGTTCAGCAATAACAATCGGATTGAAGTACGGTGTAAACAGAACACGGCCGTTTGTTACTTATCCGGATATTCAGCAACGTGATCCGCATGCAGGCCCTTATTCATTCCCATCGGGTCATACATCTTCTGCATTTGCACTCGCCACTTCGTTAACTTTCTGTTATCAGAAATGGTATGTTGCCCTTCCCGCATTCGCGTGGGCTGTTACTGTAGGATATTCACGCATGCGACTTGGAGTTCACTTTCCCAGCGATGTTCTTGCCGGTGCAATTATTGGAGCCGGATGTGGTGCAGCATCATATTATATCTCAAAAAGACTTCTGACCTGACGATCAATTGTCAAGCTACTGTCTGAATTACCTCAACCTCTAAAGTCGCAATTGCGCTGCATAATTAAAAAGCAAGTTGTGTGAACAGATTTTGCAGTTGATATTCAGTCGTTTACAATTACTATGCCTGCGTTGATATCTGCGAATTTGTTCTAAATTGCAGGATCATTAAGCAAACCTTAAACCAATACACATGCTAAAAAAACCTCTTCTCGTTCTGGGTGTGGTTGCTGGCTTTACGGTAATTGGTCGGGCGCAATCTGTAACTCCTGATGTACTTGCATCTTCAGGAGATTTTTTCTTTCAGAGCGGCGTTGGATCAGTTTCGTGGACATTGGGTGAACCTATGGGTGAAACCTACATGCAAAGCAACAATCACATCACGCAGGGTTTTCAGCAGCCTTGGGATTTTGGCACAGGCGTAGCAGCTGCTCCGACTCCGGTCAGTGCAGATGTTTATCCTAACCCAACCAATGATGTTGTAAATCTTCAGTTCGGTGACAATTCAACCGGGCTCTATGTGATCGAAGTGTTTAACACACTAGGTCAGCGACTGAGTGCTTCGCAGTTTACGGCAAGTCCGTCTGCACGCACAACTGTTTCTTTGACAGATTAGGCTGACGGAATTTACTTCGTAACTGTTCGTAAGATCGACGGTAACGAAGCCTCTACGTTTAAGATCACCAAAAATTCTTAATCCCAAATTTCTCACATGAAAAAAATCACTACACTCGTCATTGCTCTCTTCACTGCAGGCATGATGTATGCACAGGCTCCACAGGCTGTGAAATATCAAGGTGTTGCTCGTGACGCTGCAGGTGCAGTTATCGCAGGTCAGCCCATTCAAATCCGATTGTCAGTTCGTCAGACTACTGCTTCAGGAACAATTGTTTACCAGGAAGAGCATGCAACAACAACCAACATGTATGGTTTGTTCTCTGTAAATCTTGGTTCGGGTACAGTTGTATCAGGAACGTTCAACACTATTAGCTGGGGAACAGATTCATACTTCCTGGAAACAGAAATGGATCCGACAAACACTTCAACATACACTTCAATGGGTACAGCACAGATGTTGTCTGTTCCTTACGCGTTGTATGCAGCTACTTCCGGTAACGGTCAAGGTCCGGTAGGTCCGACTGGTCCTTCTGGTGATCCTGGTGTTGCAGGTCCTACAGGTGCAACTGGCGACATGGGGCCAACTGGTCTTACAGGAGATACTGGTCCAACAGGTCCGCAAGGTCCTTCCGGTGATCCTGGTGTTGCAGGTCCAACTGGTGCTGTAGGTGCTACGGGTGCTGTAGGTGCTACAGGTGCTGTAGGTGCTACAGGTGCTGCTGGTGCTACAGGCGCTGCAGGTGCTAACGGAGCTACAGGCGCTACTGGAGCTACAGGCGCTGCTGGTGCTAACGGAGCTACAGGTGCTACTGGAGCTACTGGCGCTGCAGGTGCTAACGGAGCTACTGGCGCTACAGGTGCTGCAGGTGCTAACGGAGCTACTGGCGCTACAGGTGCTGCAGGTGCTAACGGAGCAACTGGTGCTACCGGTGCTGTTGGTGCTACAGGTGCTGCCGGTGCAACAGGTGCTACTGGCCCTGGTACACTTGCAGGTACAACGAACTACATCGTCAAGTTTACTTCTGCTACCGGCGGTGGTAACTCATTGATGCAGGATAACGGTACATCAATTTCTGCGGGTTTAACAACTCCTTCTATTAGCTATCAAATGTACGTTTACCGTCAGCAACAGACCGTTAACGGTGACGGACAGTCTACGTTGTTCGGATACCGTACACGTGACTCACAAAACGATGGTACCGGTTACAGTCAAATCGCTGGAAATGACGCAACACGTGGATACAACTTCTGGGGAGACGTATATACTTGGGGTGTTGCCGGTTACAACTACAACGACTACAATCGTTGCGGTGGTACATTTGGTGCTGACGTAAACGGCGCTTACTGGGGTTCACTTGGATACCGTTCTTCCGGATTACTGAACTACGGTGTTTATGGTTCTGCTGCTTATGCATCAGGTGGCGGTCGTATGACTAACGGCATTAAAAATGGTGTTGGTGGTGCGTTCTACGGTGACCTTATGGGTGGCTGGGTTCGCGGTGATATCATGGGTCTTACTACAATGGGATCTTTATATGCTGCGTTCAACGTTGGTAACACTTTCACAGTTGGTTACCATGCCGATCTCGTTAAAACAGGT
This sequence comes from Bacteroidota bacterium, assembly GCA_046046005.1. Lineage (GTDB taxonomy): Bacteria > Bacteroidota > Bacteroidia > Palsa-965 > Palsa-965. The sequence goes on from JBJOKQ010000058.1 coordinate 4,089, forward strand.
TCTACTATGACTCCTGCTTACGCTGCTACTTCAACTTCAGTTAAAGTTTATGACGACGGTTCTGCGCAACTTGCTAACGGAACTGTACGTGTTAACTTCTCACCTGAGTATGCTGCTCTCGTAAAAGGAAACAAGCCGACTGTAACTGTATCTGCAATGGGTCAGTGTAACGGTCTTTACATTGTTTCTGTTGACGAAACAGGATTCACTGTAGCTGAAATGAACGGTGGTGCTTCTAACGTTGAATTCTCATGGATCGCAGTTGGTAAGCGTACTGACGCTGCTGCTGCTCCTGAAGTTCTTACTTCACCTTCATTCACTGAAAAGATGCAGGGTGTAATGTTCAACGAAGGAAACACCAAACAGTCTGGTGCTCCTATGTTCTGGAATGGTTCTGCACTTGAATTCTCTGCAGCCCCACAGCCTGAGCGTGGACCGAAAGTTGAGCCTACATTCAACAACGGCACAAAATAATTCAGTAATTAACTGAAAGTGTAAGTCCCGTGAATTCAGTTTCACGGGACTTATTTTTTAATATTGTTTTGTGAAAGGAACCTTGTTCGTGCTGGCCCAATTTCTGTTGCTGTCGTTATCGGCACAGATCTGTCCGTACCCGGAAGAGTCGTATTACAAATACGTGATCAGCACACTTGCTCACGATTCAATGGAAGGTCGTTTGCCAGGAACCGTTCATGAAAAGAAAGCTGCAGGTTTTATTGAGAATGAATTCAGGAAAACAAAATGTGTTCCGATAAAGAAGAAGCAATATGTTTTTCCTTTCGACTACAAAAATCCGGACAGTACAGTGGTGCATTCCGCAGGCAACGTGCTGGCGAAGATTGAAACGAAATCGAATAAGTGTATAGTTATTTCCGCGCATTACGATCATATCGGATGGGGACAGCATCATTCCAACGATCCCTTCGCAAAAAAAATCCATAATGGTGCCGATGATAATGCCAGCGGAGTAGCCATGTTGCTGTCGCTGGCCGGATGGTACAGTTCTCATCGCGACTCACTAAACTTTGACATTGTATTTGCTGCATTCTCAGCGGAAGAAGACGGGCTTTTCGGTGCAAAAGAATTTCTGAAATCCGGAATCATTGACACATCAACGATTATTTGCAATATAAATCTTGACATGGTTGGCCACCTCGATAAAACACGACCGATACTGATGGCGGAAAGCGCTTTGCTTTTCAACCAATGGGATTCAATTCTTCCTCAGAATACTGAATTTAAATTCATCGTGGAAAGATCCGGAACACTTTTCAAAGACGGCGCAGACCACAATGTTTTTCTGGACGTACACATTCCCGGAATACTTTTCTCTACCGGACTAACAGAACATTATCATCGTCCGAGTGATGATGAATCAACCATTAACTACGAGGGAATGATTGATATTCATAAATATCTGGTGAGCGTAGTACGCAACATGCAGAAGCTGAAGTCGTATTCCGAATGGCAAAAACTATAACTGTATAGTTTTACTTCTCGTTGTAGTCCCGGAGGACAATCGCACAACGTAGCTTCCCGCAGCCAAATCTGACGTTTCGAATATCAATTGATTGAATCCTGCATAGGCGGACACCGCTTGTGTTCGAACAATTTTACCATTCACATCAATCAGTTCAATTACCGCATTACCGGCAACCGGCATGAAATACTGCACATTCAAATCTTGTCTTGTTGCAGGCACCGGATACGGATTGTACAATTGAGGCGTTTGAACAATCGACGGGAAACTATCCGGCATTGATGCAAGCAAAGTTGAGTCGACGACAATATTCTCGTCACCCGCCTGATAATTCAGATAAGCGTAGTAAATCACCATCATTTCATCCTCAGTTGCTTCACCCGCGGCTACGTTCTGAGGTGGAGAATTCGGATTCCATGGATTGGCCGAGGTGTTGTCATAAGTAGCATAAGCGTGTATCGTGCTGTACAACGGAATATGAACGGGCTGACGGTAATTGTAAAATCCTTGCCAGTGAAAATTCCAATCCGGAATATCAATCAATGGAATTGTATCACCTTGCGGATCGATAGCAAAGCTTGAAATCTCCCGACCGATCAAATGCATATGCGGAGCAATGCTTATCAATGTCGCGTCAAGTACAACAAGTTCCTGCGCATGAAAAGTTTTTATACTGTCTGCAGGAATATACAAAGGCCCGTTCGTCATATTTGACCAGTGATTAATTACGGGTGCCAATGCAACTTGTCGCACGGTTCCTGATGAGAATGTAAATCGCACCTGAGTTGAATCCACTTGCGAAAATGTTCCGCCCGGATAGTGAATCTGCATGATGATATTTGTACCCGCGTTCAATTGGATTCCCATGTTTGCCGGCAATTGATACATTCCCTGACCCGGAACCCATCCTGCTACAAGTTCAGCCGTGTTTGAACCGACGCCGCCGAACGATGTGTACCCGGGACCGGGATCAGCGTTATCGAGATTTATACAGGTGTTCGTTGCGTCTTGATAAACCAGAACGTGATGCACAATGTTTCTATTCCCTGGCAACACTTCAACCTGCGTGATGAATTCATTCTGCGCAAGTCCGGTAGGAACAACGAAACAACGATACAAATCCGTTGCTGTATTCACCGTATAAACCGGCATTTGAGACGTCAGATCCGGATTCGGAATTTCTGCAGTTCCTGTGTAAACAGGAGGTGTTGGTGCATTCGCAAGATTACCTTGCTGCATACCGTTATTCACCCAATCGTCAATAGTTTGAATTTCACTTTGCGATAAAGTACGTTCATGCGCAAAGCGCGTATACGACGTATCCGGTGGCCATGGCGGCATTGTTCTTCCTGTTACCGCTTGCTGAATGTTACTTGCTTCATTGGCAGCATCCGAATAAGTCAGTAAAGAAAACGGAGCTATTCCGTTGGGATTATGACACTTGGTACAATTCGCGTACAGAATAGAAGCAACATCTTCAGCCCAATACGGTCCTGTTTGAGCGAACACATTTTGCAATGCGATAAAAGCGAAAACAAATAGTAGTGATTTTTTCATGATAGCCGGATAACGATCTAAGATAGTTAATACTCGTTATCAGACACCACATAATGCAAAAGGTTTAATGCATTATTCGAAATCTGTATAAAGAAGGTATTTACTTCTGATCAGCTTGAATCTTACAATGCCCGGCTGCCATGATGTTCGAATCTGGTCTTCGTTCTTTCCATCAATTATCTGCTGACGCAGTGTGGCTGTACCCGCAAGTTTCTCAAAATATGAGTTGAAGAATTTATCCTTCTCAGGAAAATCACGATAACAGCCAAGCAGCCAATACAAGTATATCCCGCGGTAATCGCGAATATATAAATCGGCGAATTCATGAAGGTCGTAACCATAACAGACTTCACCATTATAGAGCGGTGTTTTTGCACCGGGATGCGGTGATGGAGTGAATTTGTAAGCGGCATTCTTCAATTTCGGATGACCGATAATTTGAAATGGTGTATCCGTTCCGCGACCGACACTGATCACAGTGCCTTCGAAAAGGCAAAGTGATGGGTACAAATAAACCGCAGCCATGTTCGGCAAATTCGGTGATGTGCGTACAGGTAGCTGATATTGATCTTCGTGCGAATAATTGATACAGGAAATCCATTTCAAATCGCACTTCACTCCTGCTGTTAACCAACCTTCACCGTTTACCATACGTGCGTACTCCGCAATTGTCATTCCGTAAACAATCGGAACAGGATGTAAACCAACCCACGACATATATTGCTTCTCCATTACCGGTCCATCAACATAATATCCATTCGGATTCGGACGATCAAGAACCAGATAAGGAATATTCTGCTCCGCACACGCTTCCATCACATATGTCATGGTGGAAATAAAAGTATAGAAACGCGTACCTACATCCTGAATATCGTACACTACATAATTCACCCCTTTCAAATCAGCGACAGTTGGTTTTCGATGATCGCCATACAACGAAATCACAGGCAAACCCGTTTTTTCGTCTTTGGAACTGGTAACTTTTTCTCCGTCATCCGCTGTACCACGAAATCCGTGCTCGGGTGAAAATATTTTCACTACATGAACGCCTAAACTGATCATTGAATCTACCAAATGAGTTGTGCCGATCGTTGAAGTGTGATTCGCGACAACAGCAACGTTTTTTCCCTTCAGTAACGGAAACCACAATTGCGTTTGTTCGGCACCAGTTGTTACCTCATCATCGGTTTTCTGCGACTGATTCTGCATGCTAACACGGACCTGAGCGTTTAACAGGTGGGAACATGCGAACAGAATCAGAAATATCAGTTTTTTCATTGCAAATGTGAAAGTAGGAAAAATCGATTCTCCTCTGACTTAACTTCTGCAAATTCAATGCCGCAATAACGGCGGTGTGACTATCTTTACAGCATGTCCCGAAGTCACTTCGTAAATCTGATTGCTTCACGCATGCTGACACAGCATGATGAATCCGGCAGAATGTCGCGTCCGATTGTACGCGTTGCTGTTTGGGGCATAGCCATCGGGATTGCAGTGATGATACTGACCGTAGGAGTGGTGAATGGTTTTCAGAATGAAATCCGTAAGAAAGTTACCGGCTTCGGATCGCATATTCAGATTTCGCCGTTCGACACCAATACATCTTTTGAAACGGATTCCATGAATGCGCATCAGCCTTCGGTTAATGCAATACGACAAATTCCCGGAATCAGACGTGTGCAGCCGTATGCTACCAAAAACGGAATCATTAAAAACAAGGAACAATTATTAGGTGTAGTAGTGAAAGGAGTCGATTCGTCTTTCGATTGGAGTTTCTTCTCGCAGAATCTGAAACGTGGCGAAATTCTTTCACTCGGCGACACAGTTTCCGATCGTGTACTTGTTTCAGAACACATTGCAACTAAAATGAATCTTGCAGTCGGCAAGAAAATGAAAATGTTCTTTCTCAGCGGAGAACAGACACGCCCAAGAGTTTTTGTTGTTGCAGGAATATACAATACAGGTTTGACAGATGGGTTTGATGACCGTTTTATACTTTGCGATCTCCGGCAGATTCAAAAATTGAATAATTGGGATTCCTCAACTGTTGCGGGCTTTGAAGTACTAGTAGACGATTACGAAAAACTCATTCCTCTTACCGATGAAGTATCACAAACAATAGATTTCAATTTGAGTGCAATGAATATCCGGGATCTCAATCCATCAATTTTTTCATGGCTCGATGTTCTTGATATGAATGCAGTAATTGTTATCGTTCTGATGCTTTTTGTCAGCATGATAAACATGATCTCAGCACTCTTAATCATGATCATTGACAGAACGAACATGATCGGAACATTGAAAGCTCTTGGCGCAGCTAACGGTACCGTAATGCGATTGTTTCTGAGAAATGCATCTCGACTGATTCTGACAGGATTGATTGCGGGAAATATTGCCGGCTTGGCAATAGGATTCCTCCAAAAATATACCGGGGCAATCGGTCTTGATGAAACTTCCTATTATATAAATGTTGTGCCGGTTGAATTTAATGTGACAGACATTCTTTTAATCAACGTACTTTCACTGGCGCTTTGTTTCGCCGCACTTTTACTGCCGGTACTTCTTGTAACGCGAATAACGCCGGTTAAAGCCATAAGATTCAGTTAACCTTTTCACCTCTATGAACAACGCTACGCACACCGATAAAATTGATGATGACGGAACTCAGGTTATTCGATTCATACATCGTAATCGGAAATTCTATCTTTTCGGATCAGCTATTGCACTCGTTGTCGGAGCTGTTCTTACACTGTTGATGACACCGAAATACATGTCGTTCGGCGTGTTCTTCCCCGTTTACAACAACTCCATTGAATCTGTAGTCGACAATCCTGTATTCGGATATGACGTGGAAGCGGATCGGATGATTCAGATTCTCTATGCTGAGGAAGTAATCGACAGTTGCAATGCAAAGTTTCATCTTTACAAACGATTCGAAATCGATTCAACCGAAGCCGAAGCTCGTGATCTGCTCAAGAAAGAATTTATGGAAACGGTTGACTTCAGCAGAAGCCCGTATGTTTCTATTGTAGTGTCAGCAACTACGCCTGATCCTCAATTCAGTTCGGATATTGTAAACTATATTCTTTCTTTATGCGACGGCATGCGAAATCGTATTTACAAAAAGAATATAGAATTGGCTTATCTCAATTTGAAGAGGGAATACCAGACAAAGAAAGAATATCTTGATGCTATCACAGATTCAGTTGCTGATTTAAGGGCGCAAACGAATGTCGAAGTTGTTTCGATGATTAACAATCAGGTTGTCCTTAAATCGACCGGAGGTGGTAATTCAAAAGTTCAAACTGACCTCGAACGTGTAATCAACAGTTATCTCTACGAAACGAAGAGATTGAATGATATTGCTGAACGACTTGACAAAGCGAAAACGCAATATGATCGACCAACTACTAAAATTTTCATATTGCAGCAGGCTAAACCATCATTTTACAAAACTTCTCCGAATATACTGGTGAACCTTTCCGTTAGTCTGGGTTGCGGACTTTTGTTTATCACCGGTTACAGATTGTTGCGGGAAAAGCTGAATAACGTCAAGCTCTGAGTTACTTGAATACGGCAATCAACTGGAAAGATTGGGTTATTACATTATTCGCTTGCATTGCTTGCGGATATGTAGCGTCGCGTCATGAAGGAATGGATATGCCATTCGTTTATGCTGTAGCCGGACTTCCTCTGTTCGCATGGCTGCTATTGACTCAAGCGGAAAGAATGTGGTACCTCACAATATTATTGATTCCGATTTCATCGCCTCGAAATGTTGATGGTGGATACGTTTACGGGTTTCCGTCAGAAGCAATGACTGCGGTACTTTGCCTATATCTAATTGTACTGCAGTCTGTGCGCCCGTTTATTACAAAGGAAATTTTCCGTCATCCGATTGTTATTCTGGTTCTGCTTGAAGTTGCGTGGATGCTGTTCTGTTCTTTTTACAGCAACGAACCGACCATCAGTCTGAAAAGAGTATTGGTCCGCTTCCTGTTTGTATCTATGTATCTGCTCATGGCAACTTATGTTTTTCTGAAACATAACATGCGTTATCATTGGGTAATCGTTTTATATGCAGTTGGATTCATTTGGCCGATTATAAGTTCCTTCTTATTTCATGCACGATTCGGATTCTCTCTGCGAACCGCTTACAAAATGACACATCCGTATTTTAATGATCACACGATCTATGGTGCGGCATTAGCGCTGCTTATTCCGATGATGACGATTATTTCATTCTCCATTGGCAAATTTCGATTCAAAATCTGGCAGCAAATTCTGTTGATCAGCTTGACTGCGCTTCTTTATGTAGCTGAAGTTCTTTCTTACTCACGCGCCGCGTGGATAAGTCTTGCTGTTGCTTTGATCATGGGAATCATGCTGATTTTTAACGTCAGATTTCGCAGTATTCTTGCATTATTGATTGTGGTGGGCAGCATCATTTTCGCTTATAGTGATGACATCTATAATCGCATCAGCACCAACGACGCAATCAGCAATCAAAAAGAAGATGTTGGAAATCACTTGATGTCTGTTACAAATATTCAGTCAGACGCTTCGAACACGGAACGAATCAACAGATGGTTGTGCGCATGGAGAATGGCAATTGATAAACCGTTCACAGGATTTGGACCAGGAATGTATCAGTTTGAATACGGACAATATCAGCGCAGAGGTGAAATGACACGTATCAGCACATTCTCCGGTAATCGCGGTCACGCCCATTCAGAATTTATGACTCAACTTTCCGAAACAGGGTTTCCCGGATTTATACTTTTTGTGATTTTGGTTTTCTACGTAATTGCCAGCGGAATGCGGGTTATTTACCGCGAAAAAATCGTGAAATACAAATTGGCAGTTGCAGGCGCATTGTTAGGATTGATTACATTTTACGTTCACGGCGCGTTCAATGCATTCCTTGACAGCGACAAAATGGCCGCGTTGGTATTTACTTGTATCGCGGTAATTGTTGCGCACGATATACGACAGAAAAGAAGCATTGAAAACACGGAAGTAACTCGCGATGTGATATCTGTGTAAATACAAGCTGCAAATCCGGAAAATCGATCCGCTTCCGTAAGGGAAAAACGTTAATTTTGCTCACCCAAAATCCAAAGAAGTGAATCCATCAAAACTCGTATTCGACAATATTCTCGGTGCTATCGGACAAACACCGCTTGTGCGTATCAATAACATCACCAAAGATGTTAAGGCAAAAGTGTATGCGAAAGTTGAAACTTTCAATCCGGGAAATTCAATCAAAGATCGCATGGCGCTTAAAATGGTTGAAGATGCTGAGAAAGACGGTCGTCTTAAACCCGGCGGAACCATCATTGAAGGAACATCCGGTAACACGGGAATGGGTCTTGCGATTGCTGCAATCATCAAAGGTTACAAGTGCATTTTCACCACGACGGATAAACAGTCAAAAGAAAAAGTTGATGCATTGCGCGCATTCGGTGCAGATGTAATTGTTTGTCCTACCAACGTTGATCCTGAAGATCCGCGTTCTTACTATTCCGTTTCATCGCGCTTGGTGAAAGAAGTTCCCAATGCATGGAAACCGAATCAGTACGACAACCTTTCGAATTCACAGGCACATTACGAACAAACCGGTCCTGAAATCTGGAATCAAACAGAAGGAAAAATCACGCATCTGGTCGTGGGTGTTGGAACGGGTGGCACCATTTGCGGAACCGGGCGTTACTTGAAAGAAAAAAATCCGAACATCAAAATTCTCGGTATTGATACATACGGTTCGGTTTTCAAAAAATATAAGGAAACCGGAATCTTCGACAAGAATGAAATCTACCCGTACATCACGGAAGGTATCGGTGAAGATTTTCTTCCTGAAAACGTTGACTTCAACATCATCGATCACTTCGAGAAAGTGACCGATAAAGATGCTGCAGTGATGACACGACGCATCACGAAAGAAGAAGGGATTTTCGCAGGTAACTCTGCAGGTTCTGCAATGGCGGGACTTGTGCAGATGAAAGACATGTTCGGTCCGGATGATGTGGTTGTAGTTATTTTCCATGATCACGGAACACGTTATCTCGGGAAAATGTTCAACGATGATTGGATGCTTGAGAAAGGTTTTCTGGACAGAAAAGGTCTTACTGCGCGCGACGTTGTTTCTACCAATAAACAAGTCCAACTTCACGGTGTGGAATTGAATGCAACTGTTGAAACAGCAGCGCGTCTGATGCGCGATAAAGATTTCTCTCAGCTTCCCGTTACCGACGGAGGACGAATTGTCGGTTCATTGAATGAACAAGCCGTGTTTGAATGCATCACACGTAATCCGGAAGGACGCACAGGAACAGTTTCTGCCATTATGCAACCTGCATTCCCTTTTGCTGATATCACTACACCGGTAGAATCACTCTCAGAAATGATTACACCTGCAAATCCGGCTGTATTGGTGCGCGATTTCAAAACCGATCAGACGTACATCATCACACGCCATGATATCATCAAAGCCTTGTGCTAAACAAAGGCATCTGAATTTTGGCGTGCATTTATAAATACGGAATATCATACCATGAAAGTGGTAAGGTGCATTGTATGTTCAATATCCTTCCGGGATAATTTAACTAGGTTTTTCAGTCATTATGATGTAACTATGATATCAGAATAGCTACATCATGAACGCATATTTGAAACCTGCCACACGTCACTTCTATTCAATGTCTCGTTTCCTGCAGCGAAAGTACATTGCACTGTTTGTTGTACTATTCCATATCACTATCGTAAATGGTCAGCTGCCGGTTCTTTCATGGGTGAATGCTGCGGGATCAGTAGGTAATAGCGTTTATTATTTTCAGCATGCAGTAGACAGCAATGAAAACGTATATGTTGGTGGTGCTTTCACAACTTCATCTATAGATTTTGATACCGGGAATTCAGTTTATCCGCTGCAATACTACGGCGGCGAAGATATCTTTTTGGGGAAATACGACCAGCAAGGAAATCTACTCTGGGCTTTTTCAATAGGCTCTAACTCGGGCAATTTCAATGAAATAATTTATTCAGTAGAGGCTTCACCGAATGGTGATGTTTACGTTTCAGGCTTGGCGCAACCAGGATCTGATTTCGATCCGAGCCCGGGTACATTCATTCAACCTTCCGGCACATACGGTTTCATTGCGAAATATGATGGACAGGGAAATTTATTGTGGTGTAACCCAATGAATCTCCATGCGCATGATATGAAAGTTGATCATGCCGGTAATCTTCTTGTAACCGGTTACTACAACGACACAGTAGATGTTGATCCGGGACCTTCAACTTTTAATCTCACTTCGATTTATGGTGAAGATGTTTTGGTTGCAAAGTATAATCCATCCGGAAGTTTGCTTTGGTCTTTCAGTCTGAATTCCACTTTTGCATCTAACTGTATCGGTGCTCGTGGTTGGTCAATTGAAAATGATGCGCAAGACAACGTTATTGTACATGGACGATTCCGGGCTGCTGTCGATTTTGATCCGGGACCGGCAACACAAACACTTGCGTCGCAAATCACAACTTCTCCAAGCTTTTTCATAGCGAAATACTCTTCCGCCGGTAATTACATTTGGGCATTTAATTTTGATCTGAATATTTACAACAGTTCTATCGCCGTAGATACATCTGACAATATTATTATCGGTATGTCTTTCGGAACCACTGATGATATTGATCCGGGTCCGGCGAACTATCCGTTTACTCCAAGCGATCCCGGCGACTTAGGACTGATCAAATATTCCTCATCCGGAAATCTTGTGTGGGCGCAGCTCATTCCCGGATCTGGTGTTGAATATTTCAGAGGAATATCAACGAATGCCAATTCGGACATTTATATTTCCGGCTTCATGATGAATTCCGTTGACTTCGATCCGGGCCCCGGACAAACGGTTGTGGCGCCTAATGGATTTATCGCCAAGTACACATCTCAGTGTAATCTTCTGTGGGCGTTCTCAATTGTCGGTGAAGGAAATCATGCTTTGGAAATGCCATCAGGTGCAATTCACTGGGTTGGAAGAATGCCTCTTTGTGCAGACTTCGATCCAAGTGCTTCGATTCAAATGTTTTGCCCGGGATATACTAGCGGTAATGGCATTTTCGTTGCGAAATATTTACCGCCGGCACTTTCAATTGGTAACGAATTACAGGATCAAACAACTTTCAACATATATCCCAATCCTGCAAGCGATAACATTTCCATTGTCAGCCAATCAACTATCTTTTCTGTTGAAATCCATAACTCCACAGGAGCATCCGTGTTAAGCACGAGCTGTAATTCGCCAAGTGTAATTGTGGATGTTTCTTCCTTAGATTCCGGAATCTACCTGATTTGTGTTAATACTTCGGATGGTAAATTCACACAAAACCTGTGCATTACACATTGATTCATCCGTCCTTAAATTTGAATTTACCGGAATACTGATTAATACACGCTAATGAATTATATTTGATTAGTGTCAATCCGCATTGTCATAGTCCTGTTACTGATTGCAGTGAGAACGTTTGCTCAAACTTCCCCTGTAATTGATTCGTTACAACGCGAACTGAAAAACGCTTCGGACACTGAAGATAAAATCCGGCTCAACAATCAACTTGCTTTCGAATTCCGAAGTATTAATCCCGAACAGACGCTGTCTTATGGCAAAACAGCTCTGGAACTTTCGCGTAAATCGAAAGATGCAAAAGGAGAAGCAGATGCGTTGCATAAAATCGGATTGAGTTACTATTACCTCGATTCGTATGACACGGCAAATACTTATTACCGACAGAGTCTTTCTCTTGCTGATAAAACCGGAGATTCATTACTCGTAGCTCAAGCTAACCTTGCAATTGGAAATGTGTATCGCTTGCAAGGCCTTAATGATACTGCCGTGATTTATCTAACGAAGGCGCTCAAACTATACGAAGCAGCAAACGATCAGAAAAATATTGCGTTTTGTCTGAGTACAATCGGCGACACCTATTTGTTCGAAGGTGAATTCGATAAAGCATTGGAATATCACACCAAAGCTCTGAATCTGTCCAAGCAACTTGGTGATTTGCACAGAGAAGCTTTCTGCTACAGTAGCATTGGCAATAACTACCATATGCGCGGTGACTTCAAGTCGTCCATTGAGTATCACACGAAATCAATTGA
>JBJOKQ010000059.1:0-16226 GCA_046046005.1 Bacteroidota bacterium
GAATACGTTACCATGTAATCACCCATTGGCAAAGTATCTCCTTTGCGCAGGTAAATATTTTCTTCGTTGCTTCCTTCTTCAGAGATGGAACGTACATCCATTCCGGAAGTGTTCACTGAAATGGTATTCTTCTTGGATGTTGAAATCACAGCGCCCAACAACAACATTGCAAATCCGATATGCGCAATGGAAGCTCCGGCTTTGGCAATCTTGCCTTTGAATACTTTCTTCCAGTAAGTAGCATTACCCGCTATTGCAAAAATGGTTGCAAACACAAGCACCGAGCTCAAGGCCCAGATGTTACGTTTTAATTCCGGTTGATGTCCGTATCCTGCTCCGAAGTACAGAAAATAACCGAGTGCAATGGAAACGCCCAGTGAAATCAGAAACGGCCAACGCAATTGTTTCATTACTTCTTTGATGTTGGAGTTCCTGTACTTCAGGAACTGCGTAACAGCAATGAGCAGACAGATCAAAACTGCAAACGGAATCTGCCAGCTGTTATAGAAGTAAATAACGTTCTTATCCGGTGCGAGTTTGTGATTCACCAATCCTTCCATCCACGACCATTGCGTGGAGTCATAAATACTTTGCAATGTGTTATGAATTCCGTCAATGGCAAGAAACTTATTGATCACAGGTGCAGATGTCCAGAACGCAATCTGGAATGCAGCTACAACCAATACGAGAGCGCCGATGAACATCCAGAATTCACGCGACCATAATTCTTCTTCTTTGTCCATTCTCGGGAACGAACGACGTTGTGCAACCATCAACGTGCCGATGGAGAAAATCATTAGAATCAACATGGAAACGGCATGCGATCCGTTCAGGAAGAGAACCAAAGAGAGAATGGAAACCGCTGTGTAAACGATTGCAGAAATCTTATTGCGTGTCATCAACACAACACTGAGCCAGAGGAAGAATCCCATGTATGCGGTGAGTTCTTCGTTGAGTCCGTCTTCAGTAAATGCGTGAACAGATGTTTCTGAAAGAATTCCGCTTTTCGTAAGGAAAGTCGAATACACGATCAAAAGGAAAGATCCGATCGTCAACAAAAATGTAGTAAACAACGATTGACCTTTAATCTTGTAAATAAGCATCACGTGCGCAGCACCCACCAACAACATCCACGGAACGAGTGAAGCATTCTCCACAGGATCCCAAGCCCAGAATCCGCCGAAGCTCAAAGATTCGTATGCCCAAGCACCGCCCATGAGAATACCGGTTCCCAGAACTACAACTCCGATGAAAGCCCACACCAAAGCAGGTTTCTGCCAGGAATAAATTTTACCGGTCCACAATCCTGCAAGCGCATACGCGAATGGAATTGTTACCAACGCAAAACCGCAGAAGAGCGTAGGAGGGTGGATCGTCATCCAATAGTTCTGCAACAACGGATTCAATCCGCGTCCGTCCTGAAACATCGGAATCTTCTGGAGATAATCCGGAATGTTGGTCCACGGTAAACCGATATTTTCTTCACGCAAGCGAATCAAAGTAAACGGACTGCTTCCGATATGCGTTTCACCAACGTACCAGCCGATGAGCATGAGTGAAAGAAAAACCTGAACGAGCGAAACGAATCCGATCACCGGTGCTTCCCATTCGCCACCGCGACGAATAATGAACAAGCCGAGAATTGCGTGCCAGAATAACCACAACAGCGTACTTCCTTCCTGACCTTCCCACAACGCTGCGAGAATGTAGTTCATATTCAGATCGCGCTTGGAATGCTGCCACACATATTGATATTCAAAACGGTGATTGATCAACATTAACAGCAAAGTCATGAAAATGGAAATCACTGCAATCACGTGCGCTCCGTAAAGCAAACGCGATGTGGTTTTCCACTTGCCATCAAGATCATCAGATTTTGTACGCAGATAAGACGCAACAACACCGAACAACGCAGTCACAAAGGCAATCAGAACACTCAAATGTCCGATTTGTCCCCACAATGGCTGTTCGCCTATATATTCAATGTTTTCCAAACCTGCTTGCTATGTACGAGTAACGAACTTTCTAACTTTTCACTTTCCAACTTCCATCTTTCCAACTATCCTTCCTTACAAAGCCTGCTGCTGCCCGTTATTATACTTTGACGGACATTTCATCAGTACATCTTTTGCAACGAAGTTGTTGCCTTGCACGGAACCGATTACAACAAGTTGTTCTGAGCGTTCAAAATCCTGAGGCTTGATTTTTTTCAGGATCACGTGCATTTCTTCTCCGCTTTTGTCTTTCATGTAAAATGAAAAGCTGTTCGGATCTTTCACCGGATCGTATACAATCGGTTTGCTCAGATCGAGCGTACCGGCAACGTGAACTTCTTCTTCAGGATCGCTGCCTTTAGCTTCTTTGAAATCAGCATACGTACTTGAATTTCCCAATAAGGAAATCATGCTGAGCATTGCAATTGCAATGATGATGATACCGACAATGTGCGTCTTTTTCATGGCTACTTCTTCAAATCTTTTTCAAGACGTGTTACTTTTCTGTCGAGGCGGAACAGATAAAACAGAATGCCGCCAAGTATGATAAACAATACTGTGAATACAGCATGGAATGATGCATGTCCGTGCAGTGATTCGTATAATTTATCGTCTACGGATTGTTGCGCTGCAAGCGGACCTGCAAGCACAATCATCAGTATGAATTGTGCGATCTGTTTCATTGGTTCTCTGAAGCTTCTTTAAGATTATGAATCCGTGTGCGGATCTGAGCAATCCACAATCCGATGATCACCCATCCTGCAACTGCAGAATAGAACACCGGACGCATGGTGCTGTCAAGGTCGTATTGATTGAATCCCGGATTTCCTCCATTGCCCGGGTGTAATGTATCTGTTCCTTTCAATCGCGGAAGAATGCCGAGCAAAGCAATCATCATCACATAAGCGAAGATGCTGTAGATGGCGCTGATGCGAGCACGCTTTTCTTTGTCTTCCATGGAATTGCGCAGCACCACATAAGCCAGGTAGGCAAGCATTGTGATTGCGGCACCGTTCAACTTCACATCATCAACCCACCAAGCGCCCCATGTAACACGCGCCCAAACTGAACCGGTGATCAAACCGAGAATACCGAACAGAATTGCAGTGCGAATGGTTTGGTCAGCCATTACATCATACTTCGCATTGAATGTGCGCAGATAGCGGATGTGATTGAAAACAGACCAAGTCAACAATGCAATCATGCAGAACCACATTGGCACGTGGAAAAACAGATTGCGAATGGATTCATAAAGCACGTAGCGAAACGGGAAAGCGAACTGTTTGCCTGCGTTCAAATCTACTTTCGGTGTGCACGATTGAACAATAACCGCTTTGAAAGTATCAGTTGTATTGATGGCAGATGGTTTGAAGAGCAATCCGTCTGCTGAATTGTAAACAGCCAATCCGAAAACAGGATCTGCTGCAGGAGCAACAGGAGGAAACTCTGCAATGATGTGCTGATCGTCTGTAACCGTGATTTTACTTGCGCAGGTTTTGATTTTACGCAACGTATCGTTCACGAGCCAAACCTGATTCTCCGCTTGAGAGAAATTGGTGTTGTATCCGGAAATGCTGACTTTGAAAGGAGCTTCAGAAGTGGAAGCATGATCGGAAACGGTATTCAGCAAACCGGGTTTCACGCGAATCTGAAGTCCGGCGATCAAAGAAAAAACGACCAGAAGACTACCCGCAATTTTCCACCAATTCTGCTTCATTTTTTACTGTGATTTTAATCGCGCCAAAGGTAAGGAAATAAGAGGTAGGCAAGTCCCGTTACCAGCACATTCATCATTACCAATGCCATTATGTACGA
Organism: Bacteroidota bacterium; assembly: GCA_046046005.1. GTDB lineage: Bacteria > Bacteroidota > Bacteroidia > Palsa-965 > Palsa-965. The sequence goes on from JBJOKQ010000059.1 coordinate 3,810, forward strand.
CCATGGAGTTTCTATGGCAACGCCGTCAACGGCAATCTTTGACAATCTGATGGTTAACATCAGCAAAGGAATGACGATCGGGAAACCCAGAATTGACATCAAAGTGAAGTTATTACCTGCACGAGATGATATTGCTGAAATCATCGTAAATGCGATTCCTAATCCTGTGCAGCCGAGGATTAATGTTGTGAAGAACAATCCTGTGTCCTGAACCGGATTTCCAACGAGAATGCCGTAGAAGAAATATCCGGCCACCGCCAGAATGTTCATGAGAATCACATTGTAGAGCATTTTCGCCAGAATCACCGCTCTCGGATCAACGAGAAAATAGAGATAGAGCAAACGACCGCGCGTTTCCTGCTGAAAGCTTCTTGCAACCGCAATTACTGAGGTGAAAAGCAGAATTGTCCAGAATAATGCGTTCCAAACCGGCACATCCTTAATCACTTTAAAGCCAAACTTGCTTACGAATACCGTCGAAACCACATAGAGCAGTGCACCGAACAATGCGTATTTCTGGCGTTGTTCCTGAAGAAACTCACGTCGTACCATTGCCCAAGTTTGCGTGCCTAATGACATTGCGCAAAGATAGTACAGGAAGCTGGTGATTTTACTCTAATTTTGTGATTCACATCATTGACTATGAAACGCTACGGAATTACAGCATTGTTGCTGCTCACCATCACACTCGTTGTTGCTATGAAAACAGATCAGACTGTTAAAACGCTTTACGATTTCAAAGCGAAAACACTCGAAGGAAAAGATTACGATTTCTCTTCCTTGAAAGGAAAGAAAGTCATGATCGTTAATACTGCATCGGAATGCGGATATACACCACAATATGCAGCGCTCCAAAAATTGCACGAGAAGTACGACTCCACAGGGAAGTTCGCGATTATCGGTTTTCCTTGCAATCAATTCGGCGGACAAGAGCCGGGCACTTCAACTACAATCAGAACTTTCTGCACCCAGAACTACGGTGTAACATTTCAGATGATGGAGAAGATTGATGTGAAAGGAGAAAACCAGCATCCGCTGTACAAATGGCTGACAAACAAATCCGAAAATGGAGTTGAGGACGCTCCTGTAAAATGGAACTTCCAGAAATTTCTTATTGACGAAAACGGCAAATACGTAGATCACGCTGGTTCAGGTGAGCAGCCGGATTCCGAGAGAATTATTAAATGGATTGAGGGGAAATAGTACTTAGCATCATCAATGTAATTATGAGTTTTTTTTCGCGAATAATTTTCAGTGCAGCTTTCGCTGTGTTTGTTATTCCTCAGGTACTTTTGGCGCAACCCTCGTTTCTCCGTGCCGATTTGGCGTTGACAAAATCCAGAATGATCGGTGTCGACAAAAAAGAGATGACCGATAACTCGTCATGGGCTGCCGGGATTTTGTATTCTCAAGGATCCGGTATTTGGGAAAATCACGGAAGATGGTATATCGGTGGAAGAATTCGTCATTTAAAAGCTTCGCAAACTGTTTATGGATCCGATTCATTGGGACAATTAGTATCCGGAATAGAATCGTACCGTTACAACTACGCAGAAGTGCCGCTGGGTGTTGAATTCGACGTGCTCGCCGGAAGCGACAATTACTTCAACATTGGAATCAGTACGGAAGTTTTTGGCGCAATTCCTTTCGGAGTTAAGGGTGTAAGAGATTATCCTGGTGCTAATCCTTGGTCAAAAGAATACGAAAGTCCGTTTTTCATTATGGGATTCGGCTTGAGCGGCTATGCAGGAATCAACATTAAACCAATCGGAATTAAAGTGCATTATGCCGGACAGTTTCCGTTTATCCCAATAGCAAAACCTGCACCGGACACGTATACAGGTCCTGAGTACAAAATTAAGATGCTTGCAACCAGTGGACTCATGATTTCTGTAATGTATTTTCTCTCTGAATAACAGGGCGATTCACTCATTCTTATTCTTAATTTCGTCTGATGAAAGTTGATATTCTCGCAATAGGTGTTCACCCCGATGATGTGGAGTTGAGTTGTGCAGGAACATTGCTCAAGCATATTGCAGCCGGTTATTCTTGCGGTATACTTGATCTGACGGAAGGTGAATTAGGAACGCGCGGGAATGCGGAATTGCGTAAAAAGGAAGCCGCTCGTTCTGCAGAAATTCTCGGTGTGCAAGTGCGTGAAATCATTAATCTCAAAGACGGATTCTTTATTACCGGAGATCCTGATCTTACCGAAGTCATCAAGCGTATCCGTAAATATCAACCTGAAATAGTTTTGTGCAACGCCGTTTCAGATCGTCATCCTGATCATGGTCGCGCAGCAAAACTGGTTTCTGATGCATGTTTTTATTCAGGATTACGCCGCATAGAAACCTCACTTGATGGAGTTGCACAGAATGCTTGGCGTCCGAAAGCTGTATATCACTACATCCAGGACAGAAGTCTGAAACCTGATTTGGTTGTTGATGTTACGCCTTTCGTGGATAAGAAGCTGGAATCGATAATGGCTTTCTCTTCACAGTTCTTCGATCCTCAATCGAAAGAGCCTGTAACACCGATTTCTTCTGCAGATTTTATTGAGTTCGTAAAAGCGAAAATGCGTGTTTACGGTCGTGATATACAAGCGGAATTCGCAGAAGGATTTACCGTAGAGCGCGTTCCGGGCGTGGATGATTTGATGAAGCTGCGTTAATTGCGGATTACGCATTAAATATTTCCCACGCTTTCTCAGCCTGCATTTTCAGCATATCATATCCGTTCTGAATCATTGCTCCGCGTTCTTTTCCGCGTCGTAAAAATTCCGTTTCTGCAGGATTGTAAACGAGATCGTACAGAAAATGATCTGATGTAATGTATTCGTATGGAATATCCGGCGCTTCGTTTACATTGGGAAATGTTCCGACCGGTGTGCAGTTCACGATGAGTTTGCACATGGCGATAACGTGTTCGTTCAAATCAGAATACTTCAGAATTGTCCTCTTTGTCGCGTTGTTCGCCTGAGAAGTGTTATCATTAGGATTCGCGGTGTCAGACTGCGCAGTGATATGATTAGGATTCGCGGTGTCAGACTGAGCGGAGCCGAAGTCTGACCGCGACACAAAAACACATTCCACACCAATACTTCGCAATACATACTCAACAGCTTTGGATGCACCACCTGTTCCGAGAATCAGAGCGCGTTCATGATGCGAAGCAAGAAACGGTTTTATCGATTGACGGAATCCGTAAACATCGGTGTTGTAACCTTTCAGACGGCACTGAACATTGGTTGTTGCATCGAGCGCATTATTGTTTGTCAGGCTGAGCGTAGCCGAAGCCTGGCAAACAACTGTATTCACTGCACCAACCACTTTCGCAGTCTCATCCAATTCATCCAACAAAGGAATTATTGTTTCCTTATACGGAATGGTCACATTAAATCCTTTCAGATTCGGATGACATTTGATCAGATCAGGAAGAAGGTTGATATCTGTAATCGGAAACTTCCGGTACATCGCATCCTTAATTCCTTCGTGCTGAAATTTTTCAGTGAAGTATTGCTCTGAGAAAGAGTGGGTAAGTGGAAAACCGATGAGTCCGAACAGGCGAACACTCATGAGCTTTTCTTCGAGAACTTGTGTTGCAGAAATCCAACTACCATTGGAAGAACGGATATCAAAATGATTCCGATTACAACCGCTTCAAAATGTTGCTTCACCCATTCGTTGGTTCCCAACCAGAAACCGGCAAGCGACATAGTGGAAATCCACAGAAATCCGCCCGCAATATCGAACGGAAGAAACTTCTTACGGTATTCCATTTTGCCCACACCTGCTACGAACGGAGTAAATGTTCTTACGATCGGAACGAAGCGCGCCATGATGATGGCTTTGGTTCCGTACTTCTCGAAAAATGAATGTGTTTTATCGATGTACGCCTGCTTTACCAATTGCTTTTTGCCAATGCGAAGTTTAGTGGCTTTGTCTCCAAGAAATCTTCCGACGGCGTAATTGACATTATCACCGAGAACAGCTGCAACAAACAGCAAACCGATGAGAACATAAATATTCATTGCCGGATCGGGATCGTTAACTGAACGTGCACAGATTGCGCCTGCAGCAAACAGCAAAGAATCTCCGGGAAGAAACGGCATCACGATCAATCCCGTTTCCACGAAGATGATCAGAAACAAGATGGCATAAATCATTGTACCGTACTCGCGCACCATAGCGTCGAGATGGTCGTTGATATGCAGAATGAAATCGAGAAAATCTTTAATCAGCTCCATGCTTAGTATTGCTGCACAGATGGATCAATTTCTTTTGCCCAAGCGAGAATGCCGCCTTTCATGTTGTACACATTCGTAAAGCCATATTGCGCTTCGAGTGCATTGCAAATAGTTCCTGAACGGGCGCCGCTGCGGCAATGAATAATTACCGGTTTGTCTTTGGAAATACGATCTGTTTGAGAGAGAATTTCTCCCATTGGAATCAGTTCTGCGCCGATGTTGGCAATTTCAGCCTCGTGCGGTTCGCGAACGTCAATAAATTGAAAATCTTCTTTGTTGTCGAGTTTCGACTTTACTTCCTGAACTGTAACTTCTTTCATGATGCTATTGAATGTTTATTCTGCTTTTGTTCCCTGCGGAAGGAAAGTGAAGAATGTGTCGCCGCGCAAACCGAGTCGAAGTGTTTCCAATGGAATTACTTCTTCGAAAGCGATATTTCCCAAATTTACATTGGCGCCAAACTGTTTGATGAACCAAACCTGCTGTGATTTCTGCGGTGCTTCCCAAAGAATATTTTCAGGTTTTACTTTCGAAATGATTTTATTCATCAGCATGGTATGCGGAGATCCGTTACGGTGATAAATACCGACGTTGCCGCTTTCCCGTGCTTCAGCAATTACTTTCCATGATCCTGCTTCAAGTTCCTGAAGCATCATGGATGTCCACTTGTTCGGGTGAATGATAATGCCTTCTTCTTTTGATCCAACTTCGGAAAGAACCGTGTAATTCTTCGAAAGCGTTCTGATATACTCACACTTTTCATCATGCGGCATTACAATCGAGCCATCGGAAACTTCAGCATGATCGAGCTTCAGTTTATCAATGAACTTCATGTAATCATCAAACTTCTTACGTATGATAAATGCTTCGAAAAGTGTTCCGCCGACGTAAACTTTCATTCCGGCGTCCTTGTACAATTTGATTTTATCAGCAACTTTTCCTGTGATGATTGATGTGCCGAAACCGAGTTTCACGACATCAACAAATTCACCGCAGGAATCAACAAACATTTCCGCCTGCTTAATTCCGAGACCTTTGTCCATGACCATTGTCACTCCGTTTTTACGCGGATGAGAAGTGCGCTCGGGCAGGTGAGGAAGTTTAAAATTCATTGTTCCCATAAGTGGTGCAAAGCTACCAAAAACCGCGAAACCGCTTTATTTTCGGTAAGATTCAATAAGTTCCAGTAATGTTCCGTTGTCACGGAGCTGAGGAAATTCTTCGAACATCTCTTCGTGTTTCTCGAAATCCTGATGTAAAGCACTGTGCAGATATTCCAATGCATCCTGTTTGCGACCGGTATGCAACAAGTACGCAGCCATACGATACATCAACTCGGCATTATGCGGATGATTTTTGAGACCTTCCGTCAATGTTCCAATTGCCTTGTCAGTCAACTCCATTTCAAATTGAACCTTTGAAAGATCCAACCAAATTGAAGGATTCTCCGGCATCAATTGTGAAACATGACGGTATGCATTCTCAGCTTCTTCATGAAATCCTAAACGATGTTGGAAGTCGCCGTATGTGTACCAATATTCATGGTTTTCACCATTCATATCCAAAGCTTTTTTCACGTAATGAATTCCTTCACTTACGCGTCCTTGTGCTTCAAGTGCCACACCGATTCCCAACCACGCGTCTGCGTAATCCGGATCAAGTCGTGTTGCTTTGTGATAATATATCAATGCGGTGTCCCAATCGTTTTTACGCTCGTAACATTCTCCGATGTAATAATGCGCATCCGCTCGTTGCGGATCAATTGCAAGTACTTCAGTGAATGCACCGATGGCATCATCAGTATCACCCAGCATAAAAAATGTGGACGCTTTGTTGATCAACGCAGGAACGAACTCCGCGTTAATCGCTAACGCGTAATCATAAGATTCGATAGCTTTTTCGAACAATCCGTTGCGCGTGTATGCAACTCCCAAATTGAACCATGCGTATTGGTTGTACGGCTTACGATCTGTGAACGCTGAAAAGAAATTCACGCCGTCTTCCTGATCGCCCGTTACTTCATAACAATACGCCAATTCATTCAGCGCAAGATCATGTTCCGGATTGATTTCGAGACAATGCTTGAATTGCGGAATTGCTTCTTCAAACTTTTCAAGATTGATCAATTCATATCCCACACAAAACGCAACTTCATCGGAAGGCGCATCGTAATCTTTCGCTTTTTCAAAAGCAGAAATTGATTTTTCATGCAAGCCCATCTGACTGTAAATGCTGCCACGTGTCATGTGAATTTCCGAATAATACGGCTCAATCCGCTCAGCTTCATTCAGCACTTCCAATGCAATCAGGTTTTCACCCATTTGAATGTGAACTTGCGCTTTGATTACAATGAACAGTGGGGAATATGGATATTGTTTACGCGCCAAGGCCGTAACTTCCAATGCTTTCCGGTATTGCTGAAGGTTGATGTAGTAATCGGTCAGATCCTCCAACGTTTCTTCATCGAAAAACGCAAAAGCCTGATTCTTAACCATCTGCTCGAATTCCTCCGCTATCTTCTGAATTGACTTATCCTCGTTACTCATACCTGAATAATGCTGTTAAAACAAAGGTATATTCTCAACGCCCTTTTCAAAGTTTTATACTGCTAAAACCGTGCAAAGTTATGAGCAAAACGACAAATTGTCTTGTTAGTATGTTTCCTTCTGCCTTTTTCGAGTCCATAAGTCATGAATGTATCTTTGCAATCCCTAAATCAAGACAAAACTGTGACACTGATAAAATCAATTTCGGGAATACGCGGAACTATCGGCGGAAAACCGGGTGAAGGACTTAGTCCTGTGGAAGTTGTGAAGTTTACTGCCGCTTTCGGTACTTGGCTGATGCGCCAAACTGACGGGAAATCGAAGGTTACGGTTGTAGTTGGTCGCGATGCGCGCATGTCGGGCGAGATGGTCAATCACCTCGTTGCAGGAACATTGTGCGGATTGGGAATTGATGTTATTGACGGCGGACTTTCAACAACACCGACAATTGAAATGGCGGTTGTTTCCGAGAAGGCGAACGGAGGAATCATCCTTACAGCCAGTCACAATCCGAAACAGTGGAACGCTTTGAAACTGCTGAATGGGAAAGGTGAATTTATTTCAGGCAAAGACGGAGAAGAAGTTCTTTCCATTGCTGAAAAAGATGATTTTTCATTTGCAGATGTAAATAAACTGGGAGCAGTAAAGCATAATGATAAGCTGATTGATCAGCACATTGCTTCCATTCTTGCATTGCCGCTTGTTGATGTTGCCGCAATTAAGAAAGCAGGTTTCAAAGTGGTTGTTGACGCTGTGAATTCAACCGGTGGAATTGCAGTTCCTCAGTTGCTGCGCGCATTGGGTGTTGAGCAAATTGTGGAATTGTATTGCGAACCTACAGGAGATTTTGCTCACAATCCGGAACCGTTACCTGAGAATCTGCGTGACATTTCCAAAGCGGTTAAGAAGAACAATGCGAATCTTGGAATCGTTGTTGATCCTGACGTGGATCGCTTGGCTTTGGTTTGCGAAGACGGAGAAATGTTCGGTGAAGAATACACTTTGGTGGCTGTTGCGGATTACATTTTGAAAAGTAAAGCGGGCAACACGGTTTCCAATTTGTCTTCAACTCGTGCATTACGCGATGTAACTGAAAAAGCGGGCGGAAAATATTTTGCCTCTGCGGTTGGTGAAGTCAATGTTGTTGAAGTGATGAAAGCACAGAATGCTGTAATCGGCGGAGAAGGTAACGGCGGTATTATTTATCCTGAATTGCATTATGGTCGCGACGCATTAGTTGGAATCGCGTTGTTTCTTTCACATCTGGCGAAATTCGGAAAGACGGTTTCCATGCTGCGTTCCACCTATCCTGATTATCACATCTCGAAAAACAAGATTGAACTGACTCAGGGAATTAACGTGGATGAAATTCTTACCGGAATCCAGGAGAAATACCGCAAACAACCGATCAACACCATTGACGGTGTGAAAATCGAGTTCGACAAAGAGTGGGTTCACCTGCGTCGCTCGAATACGGAACCGATTATCCGCATTTATTCCGAAAGTGAATCGGAGACAACCGCGGAAAATCTGGCGAAAAAGATCATTCTCGACATTAAGGACCTAATTAAAGTGAAGCAATAGCGAACTGCGAAGAAGTTTCGGATTCATTGGATTCAGGAATAATATCCGGCAAGAACCGGTCAAAATCCGACCGTTTCCGCCCCTTCAATTATTCGTAACTTGCGCCAAATTTCAGAGGCAAAACATGAAAGTTTACTTCGATAACGCAGCAACCACTCCGATGGATAAAGAAGTGGTGGAGGCAATGCTTCCGGTGATGACCGAACATTTCGGGAATCCATCTTCTATCCACGCTTGGGGCCGTCAGACCCGTGCAATGATTGAACAGGCGCGTAAAACCGTTGCCCGTTTGATGAATTGTTCTCCTTCGGAGATTTTCTTCACTTCCGGCGGAACGGAAGCTGACAACATGGCAATCCGTTGCACTATTGAAGGAATGCAACTGAAACATGCGATCACATCTCCATTGGAGCATCACGCTGTATTGCATACTTTAGAAACGCTTGCCGATAAAGGTCTCATCAAACTCAGTTTGGTGAAGCTAACTGAAAACGGTAAAATCGATATTGAAGATTTAGAGAATCTGCTCAAGAACAACGATCGTTCTTTCGTTTCTCTGATGCACGCCAACAACGAAATCGGAAATCTTTTGCCGATTAAGAAAGTGGCAGAGATGTGTAAGAAATACAACGCTATTTTCCATTCGGATACTGTTCAGACGGTTGGTCATTACAACATCGATCTGAAAGATGTTCCGGTACATTTCATCAATGGCGCTGCACATAAATTCCACGGACCGAAAGGAATCGGGTTCATTTACGTGAATAGCGAGATTCATGTTGCTCCGCTCATTTTCGGTGGCGCACAGGAGCGCAATATGCGTGGCGGAACGGAGAATGTTTATGGCATTATCGGTTTGGCGAAAGCAATGGAGATTGCTTACAACGATCTGAAGAAACATCAGGATTACATTCAGGGCTTGAAATCATACATGATTCAGAAGCTGAAAGCGAATCTTCCGGGAGTTTCTTTCAATGGTGATGCAGAAGGTGATTCACTTTACACCGTTCTCAATGTGTGTTTACCGGAGACGGACAATGCGGAAATGTTGGTGTTCAACCTGGACATCAACGGAATTGCGGCTTCTGCAGGAAGTGCATGTTCTTCCGGAAGCAATGTAGGTTCGCATGTATTGCGCGCAATCGGCACGGATATGTCGCGACCGTCAGTTCGATTCTCTTTCAGCAAATACAATACGAAAGAAGAGATCGATTATACAGTTACAAAACTGAAAGAAATGTTTCCGGTTCCTGTGAAAGGATAATCCGAAACAGTGTTAAATAAAAAAAGCGGAATCATTTGATATCCGCTTTTTTGTTGTCGTCAATTCCGTTTATTGCGAAACGAATTTCAGCACGGAAATACCTCCGTTTTCATTGGTAAATGTTGCGGTGTAAATCTGCGAACTTACGCTTGTGAAAGGCACATGTTGTCCTGTATTTACTTGAGAAGAAAATACAGTTTGTCCGAGTGCATTGTAAACACTCAAAGTGCCTCTTTCGGATATAATGAATTCGTTATTCATGAACGCAAAAGTGCTTCCCGATTGCGGATCGTTTATGTCAGTTGCAACTACATTCACCATAGTTTGATTGGCGTCCCGGACCCAATCGCATTGCGAATTAAACGTACCATTCTGAACAATTTGCCACGAAACAACGTGCGCCCCTGCAGGACCTTGAAACAAAAACACGGAGTCTTCGCCGCCCGTAACAATGGTAATCATACCAACGGTATAACAGAAAGTTGCAGCATGATTCAATCCTGCATTCATAACCGTTGGTGTTCCGTTCAACGAACATCCCCACGGTGAATTCCAGAATACATGCAAAAAGACTGAATCTGTCGGAGTTGGATTTGCCGGTCGAACACGAACACTGTCAACGTTCATGTAATTCATTGTTTGTGCACCTATGAACGAGGTGACAAGAGCCAGTACGATAATGAGGTAGAATTTTTTCATGGGTTTTATGTTTGCTGTATGCAAGTTAACCCGAAAAAACCGAACTGCAGTTATTTCAGTTTCAGTTTGGAAAGCAGATCAGGTCTGAGTATTTCCAATACTTCGCCGGGTTGCAAATTGCCCAATGAAAGGCTTTCCAGATGCGTGCGTACCAATCGCAAAGTCGGAAATCCTACAGCTGCTGTCATGTGACGCACCTGACGGTTTTTGCCTTCCTGCAATGTCAGTTGAATCCACGAAGTAGGAATGTTTTTACGGAAACGTACAGGAGGATTGCGAGGAGGAAGAGTTGGCTCTTCAATCATCACAGCTTTTGCGGGAAGTGTTTTGTATTCTTCACCGTTTACTTTGATTGTTACGCCCTGCGCGAGTTTACGCACCGCTTCTTCGGTAACTTGACCGTCGACCTGAACCAGATACGTGCGATTGTGCTTGTATTTCGGATCAAGCAGTTTATGATTGATTGATTTATCGTTGGTGATAAGCAAAAGACCTTCACTGTCGGAATCCAATCTTCCAACCGGATAACAATCTTCCGGCAACGAAACAAGACTTCCCAAACCTTGTTTGGAACCTTCACCTGTAAACTGACTGAGTACGTTGAAGGGTTTGTAGATGATGTAGTAACTGAACATTGGCGCAAAGGTAGTTGGATATTTCACGCCGCTGACGTCGTAGGACAAATGATACAATGCTCGAATGATCAAATATTCAAATGATACAATGTGCAAATTATTCAGTACATCAAATTCGTGGGTCGGTTTCTACTTCGGAAGCCAGGAGGCACAGGCTCTCAATCTGCGACATCAGCGCAATCTGTGGCGGAATTTATTTGCCTCAGATACCGCAGAGAAACGCAGATGATGTTCACGCTTTAATAATCTGCGTAATCAGCGAAGAAGGTGAGTTTAACTTCTTAACGCAGATTTCGCAGATTACTATCGTCTGCGGTATTTAGCTGAAACTCATCTGATCCATCAGCGCAATCTATGGCGGAATTTATTTGCCTCAGATACCGCAGAGAAACACAGATGATTTTCACACTTTAATAATCTGCGTAATCAGCGAAGAAGGTGTATTTAACTTCTTAACGCAGATTTCGCAGATTCCGTTCGTCCAAGGTAATTACCCTAAACTCGCCTGAGCCATCAGCGCAATCTATGGCGGAGCAATATTCAAGATATTATTACAAAAGAATAATTCTTCTGTTTGTATTTGTATTCGCCTATATTCGTTGCATGTCAAAAAACATTGTGATCCTCTCTGATGGCACAGGCCAAAAAGGCGGAATCGGCGCGCCGACTAATGTATATCGTTTGTTCAATATGCTGGAAGCCCGCACTGACAGACAAATCGTTTATTATGATCCGGGCATTGGCACGGAAGTCAATAAAATATGGAGCGCCATCACCGGAAGAGGATTCGCGAAAAACATTCTGGAATGCTATCGATTTATCTTCGAGCACTATCAAGCAGGAGATAAAGTTTTTCTTTTCGGCTTCAGTCGTGGAGCTGCAACAGTCCGCAGTCTTTCGGGATTCATACACCTGTTCGGTGTTTTGCCGCAATCGCGACCGGATTTGATAGAAGAAGCATTCAGCATTTACAAAATCACCGATGAGAAAAGACGAAAGCAAAAGGCCGACGAGTTCATTGCAAAACATCACACCATGTGGCTGAAAATTCGCTTCCTTGGTGTTTGGGATACCGTTGCAGCATTAGGCTTTCCTAATCCTTTTGTCAGTGCACTTGCTGATCGATTTGTGCCGCATAAGTTTCATTCTTTCAGTCTGAGCGACAGTGTTGAATTCGCACGCCACGCAATTTCCATTGACGATAAGCGTAAAACGTTTCATCCTGTATTGTGGGATTCATTAAAAGACGATGACGGAACACGTCTCAAGCAAGTTTGGTTTGCAGGCGTTCATACAGACGTTGGTGGCGGATACCAGGAAGGAGATCTTGCCGGTTTTTCATTTCAATGGATGTTGCGTGAAGCGAGAGAAAAAGGAATTCACATCTATGAAAAATCGAAAGAGTGGGAGAAGTTCAGCAAACAGAATTTCGATATTGAAGGA
>JBJOKQ010000060.1:0-16216 GCA_046046005.1 Bacteroidota bacterium
CACTTCTCAGAGTTGAAAGGGAAAAGAATGAGTGTATAACTGTTAACAGCCTTTCCAATATTCGGAATTATCCGTAGTAATACACTGATTAAGCTTATGTCAAACTTCGGTTTTCAACATTTGCTGTTATTTCCTGAGTGAGAAGCGAGAAGTAAAGCCGTGTAACAGATTTTAATGGATGTATAATTCCAGAGTCTGGAATTCAATTGAAAGTCGCGACGAAAAATTGAAACTGTTTTTATGCGAGTGGAAATAATCACAGCTTCCCTGCCAACACACATACACGTTTGTAGTGCTTCACATTGCCTTGTGTGTCGAATGCTTCGAAGAAGATCACGTATGAACCTACACGCGCTTTGGTGCGATCATCCATTGTGCCGTCCCAGGAGAATGCGCCTTCTTCAGTACCGAGCAGTTCACTCTTCACCAATGTGCGCACCAAGCGACCACGAGAATCGTAAATGGTGATGTTGGCAACCAATCCCGGAGTGGAGAAGAGGTAGTTGATTGTCACCACATCATTGAACCCGTCGTTGTCCGGAGAGAAAATTTCATTGGTGATGGTCACCGCTCCGTCATCTGCCGTACCAGCCGGATTGAACTGTGAATTTTTCTGTGTAGGTGTTCCGTAGCCTGCGTCTTCAGCTGCTGAATGCCAATTGGTAGCATCTTGTGTTGTGCGATCGAAATCAATACGCTCCAACGAAACACCTTTTGTTTCCTGCAACATCGGGAAGTGCCAATCGGATGTGAACACCAAACGATCTACTGTGTTGAATGCAGTATCGGTGAGCAACAAAACATCTCCGTCTACATTCATGGAAGGAATGTCTTCCATCTGCAAACAACGTGAAGGAATTGTTGAAGCCGGATATTGTGTGGCCACATCGTAAATATTTTCACTGAGCACAAGATATTCTCCAGGGAAGAGCAAAAATCCTTCCGGAGCGATCACTGAAATTTCCTGCAGCACGTTGGCAATAGTATCCTGCGTGCAGATGACTACTTTACGCAGATCAATTACTTTTTGTGAGCGGTTGTAAATTTCCACATAATCAGAACCGCCATCCAACGGATCAAATAGTATTTCGTTGATCACAATATCATTTGCGGCAACAGGCTCCGGCAATGCAAACGGAACAGTTGTTGTGAACAAAGGATTTCCAACACAATCGCTTGCTGTTGATGCAGCTGTAAGGTGATAATAGATTCCCGCTGCAATAGGAGTAGCGAGTTTCATGCGGCATGAAATAAATTGCGGCCCGTCAGGATAAACGGCAATCGGTGCTCCGATGGAATTGTCAACTGAATAGTTGATCGCTCCTGCAATGGTAGCGCTGTCCATCGGTTCTGAGAACCAAACGCGGATACTGTCGGCAGTATAAACTGAAACGCGCACTACTGAAGGTGCAGAAATATCTGCATTACCTCCCTGAATGCTGTTGCGATATCCAGGTGTTCCTCCTGATGGTGCATTGGATGCACTCCAATTGGAAGAACCTCCGCAAGGATTATTTCCGTCGACCTGTTCAAGCGACCAACCACCATCGGCTTTCGCGCTGTTGTTGTACCAATCATCCGTATATGAAACGGTGTGCATGAGCAATCCGTTTTCATTGCGAAGCGTAATTGTACTTCCCGTGTTGGTGAGCGATTGAAAGCTTGTCAGCGGAAGAACGTTCAGCCCCACGAACATTGGTGCGGCTGCATCATCCGTTACAACTACAAACGAATCCGGTGCAAGCAGGAAGAATGGAAGCGCTCTTGTTGTTGTTCCTACTGTCAACGACCAATTCTCCAATTGAATGGCGTAAGGCGTGTTGTTTTTCAGTTCGAGGTATTCTTCATTCGGCAACGCAACAGCAGGATCAGGATCCGCCATGATTTCATTCACGACAACATCGAAAGATTGCACAGCGTGATAAACGAAAGTTCCTGAATTCGGATTGGCAACGTTACCTGCACAATCGGCGAGCGTATTGAAGTTCAGCGTATGCGTAATCCCGTCGATCATAGCAAACGGAAGTGTAAGCGTTGCGCACATCAACGTTGTGGTGTCATACGAAACGTCTGAAGGATTTTGTAGTGCAGGAAGAATGAAATAGGAGCTCACGTTTCCGAGTAGTGCAGGATCAATCGGTTCATTGAAACAAACTTCAATGGTGTTTACTCCTGTTGCATGCAGATAAGTCAGTACAGGGCCTGTTACATCAGGTGAACTGTTGAATACACTATTCTGGATTCCCGGAGTTCCGCCTGCAGCGTTATTCGATGCAATCCAATTTCCTGACGCGGCGCACTGTCCGGTTGCATTCGGATTGATCAACTCCAATGTCCAGCCGCCATCGTCTTTCGCTGCATCCTGATACCATGCGATGTCGTAATTCACTGAATCAATTACGGTACTCAATGCATCGTAGATTTTCAGATTGTCGCCTGCATTGTTCAGTGAAGGGAACGAAGAGATTCCAACACGATTTCCGAATGGCGTGAACAAGGATGTGTCTGCATTGGCACATACGATTACATAACCTCCTGCAGGAAGTGTGTAATTACCAATCGTTCCTGTTGAAGATCCGTCGGTGAGTGTCCATCCGTTCAGATTGAAATTCTGTGCAGAACGATTGTACAACTCGATAAATTCGGTATTCGGCAATCCTACAACAGGTGAAGGATCTGCCATGATTTCATTAATGACTACTTCATGAAAAACAGGAGTTCCTATTGGCAAATACAGAAATGCTGCACTGTCGAGAACCATTGCGTTAGCAGCGTTGTCCTGCACGTTGGAAACATACAGCATGTAATTCTGAGCCGACACAAAACTGTTTGAGAATGTCAAATGCACCAAAGCGGGATTGCTTCCGTCGCGGGTGGCGAGAGAAGGATTGCCGATGGAATTGTTGACGTTGTAATTCGTTTCCGTTTCTGCCGTAGTGAGTTCAACGGGTTCGTCGAATGTTACATCCAGTTGTGTTGCTGAAAGCACGTTCACTGAAGAAATCTGCGGAGCTGTAACGTCAACAATCGGAGGACCGACGTAAACATCATCGAGGAAGAAGTCGTTGATGTTGGATACCGTGTACTTGCAGAAATAACCGGAGTAGTTGCACGTGGTAAACGTGTTATTGGTAACGCTTCCTTCAGTAACCCAGTTGGTGCCGCCTGTTGTGTCGGAGTATACTGTCCAAAGTCCCGCAACGGTGCGCGTTACTTTCACGCGAACGATATTGTTGTTCAACGCTACGCGTGCCGGCAATCCGTCAATGATTTTAGTATGTGTGGTGCCGTTCTGTTCCCAAAGATCAACTCCGTCGAGTGATCCGTTTTCTCCCATACGAATGTAGTACCCGTTAACAGGTCCTTCGAGGTTGGCAACGTCAGAAGTAAGATAGAATCGTGTATTGTTGTTATCGGAAGGAGAAAAATTCATTCTGCACCAGAACTGCCATTCGCAGTTGGTAGCGAATGGAGAAGCGAAAGAAAGGGAAGAAGTATCTGCAACAGTTGAGTTCAGCTGAAGTTGAAATCCGGCATTAACGATGAAGTCTGCGTTATCGCCGCTCCAGGTTGGATTGTTTGTGAAATCGCCGTCGCCGAAGTTGTCGGAGATTTGTGCTGTTGCGGGAACACAGAATGCCAGCAACATAGTATAAAGTGCAAATAGCTTTTTCATCATTTGCCCGTTGGGAAAGGACAGATGCTAAGATAACACAAACGCTTTGGCGAAAGGCGTGTTTTGCAGCGTAAAATCACATGAAATTTGTGTTACGGAAAAGGAAATTCTTCATATTTGCACTCATGAAAATGATCTGCTCGAAGAAATGCATGAAGAAACCTGTCCGTTAGGAAAGGCTGAACGTGTTTTGCGCAGAACAAGATAACAGGAGCCTTTCGGAAACGGGAGGCTTTTTTAGTTCGGTACTTATTGAATATTAAACAACACAAACAATAACATGAAAATCGCAGTAGTAGGTGCCACCGGACTGGTTGGCACAAAAATGCTGGAAGTGCTTGCTGAAAGAAACTTCCCTGTTACAGAACTCATTCCCGTTGCGTCGGAGAAATCCGCAGGCAAGGAAATTGAATTCAAGGGAAAGAAATGGAAGGTAGTAACAGCAGAAACTGCGATTGCGATGAAACCTGAAATTGCATTGTTCTCTGCGGGAGGAAGCACTTCTCTCGAATGGGCTCCGAAGTTTGCTGAAGCCGGAATAACCGTTATTGACAATTCTTCCGCATGGAGAATGGACCCGACGAAAAAACTTGTTGTGCCGGAAGTGAACGGAGATGCTTTGACGAAAGAAGATAAGATCATCGCGAATCCGAATTGCTCAACGATTCAGATGGTGGTTGCGTTAAATCCGCTTCATAAGAAATATAAAATCAATCGTATTGTAGTAAGCACGTATCAATCGGTTACCGGAACAGGAAAGAAAGCGGTGGATCAATTGATGAACGAACGTAACAACGTGAAGGGCGAGATGGCGTATGCTTACACCATTGATATGAATGCAATTCCTCACATCGATGTATTCCTGGATAACGGTTACACGAAAGAGGAGATGAAGATGGTGAACGAGACGAAGAAAATCATGCGTGATGATTCCATTCGTGTGACCGCAACAACGGTGCGTATCCCCGTTATGGGCGGACATTCAGAATCGGTGAACGTGGAGTTTGAGAATGAATTTGATCTGCATGAACTGCGTGCAGTTCTGGAATCCGCTCCGGGAGTGAAAGTGGTGGACGACGTGAAGAATCTTCAGTATCCAATGCCATTGATTCACGCCAGCAACAAAGACGATGTTTTTGTCGGCCGCATCCGTCGTGATGAAACGCAACCGAAGACAGTGAACATGTGGATCGTTTCAGACAACCTTCGTAAGGGTGCGGCAACTAATGCTGTGCAGATTGCGGAGTTGCTGATCGGGAAGTAGTTTCTCTCGTCCTAAACTCGTTCTCTCATAACACTGAGGTTGGCAACAATCATCTGTCGCAATGCGATGGCGGTGTCTCTTCTCAGATTAATGTTTCCGTTTTCACTTAGATCTCGGGTGAACAGTTTCAGTACGGATTCCATCTTCACCAGTGATGCAGACGGTCTCATTTTGTGAATGAGATCACGCAGTTGATCGAAATTGTCAGCCGCAATCATTTCTTCAAGTTGCCCCGCATTTTGTTTCAGGGACTCCTCGAGATTGTCTATTATTTCGTTGAACACAACAGGATCCTGGAACGTTTTGCGAAGCAATTCGAGATTGATATCGGGCGTTGCCGTTTCCATGACCGGTTTGCGCGTCTGCAGGTCGCTGATCATGATTTTCAGTTTTTCCTGATCCAATGGTTTCGGAAGGAAATTTGTAAATCCGGCACGCGTTGCTTTTTCTTTTTCATCGCTCATCACATCTGCAGTGTGTGCCCACACCTGAACGTTTTTACCATTGCTGCAGGAGCGAATCATTTCAAGTGTTTTGTAGCCATCCCACCGCGGCATACGTAAGTCGAGAAGGATCAAATCATACGGATCGCTTGAGCAAACCAGTTTGTATGCATCTTCTCCATTGGATGCTTCGTCCACTTCGAAACCGTAAGCGGTCAGCAGTTTCTTCAGAAAAAGTCTGTTGAAGTCATGATCTTCCACAATGAGAATCCGACCCGTGAATTTCTGAGGAGATTCCCCAACAACAACGCTTGGTTCTTTTTTGCGCGCTGAAACAACCACAGGAATGCTGAAGTAAAACTGACTTCCGCTTTTTGGACGGCTTTTCACTTTGATTTCGCCTCCAAGTGCTTTGATGATCTTCTGAGAAATATTCAATCCCAATCCTGTTCCTCCGTATTTACTGGATATGGAACTGTTGGCCTGTCCGAACGGTTTGAAAATATTTTGTTGTTGTTCCGCAGCGATTCCGATTCCCGTATCTACTACATCCACGTGTAAAATTCGAACAGAGCCGCTTTTTCTTGTAACAGAAACTGTAACATTAACGCTTCCGGAATCTGTGAATTTAATGGCATTACCTGTAAGGTTCACAAGTACCTGAAGCAGTCGCGCTTTATCGCTGACGATGTATTCGTCCGGCGGTTCGGAATCCAGATAGCAGTTGAACGTTAATCCTTTTTGCTGTGCAAGTCCCGTTGTTGTCAGTTCCAACGAACGGATAAGATCAGTGAGACTGAATGTTGATTGATCCAATTCGAGTTTTCCGGAATCAATTTTCGAAAGATCAAGAACGTCATTGATCATGGAAAGCAAAAATCTGGAAGATTCCGTAACGGTGTTGACGTAATATTTTTGTTTTTCAGTCAGGCTTTCCTCGAGAAGCAGATGTGTACTTCCGATGATTGCGTTAATAGGAGTTCTGATTTCATGACTCATATTTGCAATGAACTGCTGACGTATTTTATTCGATTCTTCTGCGATTCGACGCGCCTCCTGCAATTCCTGTTCAGCTTCTTTTCGTGCGGTAATGTTTCTGCCGAAGATTGCAGCACCTACAACCGTGTCGTTTTTATCGCGAATAGGATTGAATGAATACTCGTCGTTTCTGATTTCAAGTTCAGAAACACGCACACGTTCCGTTACAAACGCTTCTCCGTCAAAGCAGCTCGTAAGCGACTTCAGCCAGAATTCCGAAGTTTCACGATCGAATTTGTCAAAAGGCAATTGATCTCCGATCTTCGGATCCCAATCCCATTTCTTTTTCATGTGAATGAGAAAACTTGTATTACAGCTCAACAGACGAAAACTTTTGTCAATTGACCAGATACGATCTTCTGTATTGTCAATAAGCGCCGCAAGGTTTACAGAGTTCTGTTCAATTACTTCTGCTGAGCGATGTGCTTCAGTGATGTCGCGAATGAGCACGGAAATATTGCGCCCGCGTCCCATGCCGGGTTTCATAGGTGAGAATTTTGCGCTGAACCAACGGTCGGTTCCGGGCTGACGGTATTCGATGATCTGGGACTGTCCGGTTTTCAGAGTAGAGTCTACAGTTTTTTCAAACATGCCGGCATAGTCGCCAAGAACTTCGCGGAATGTTTTGTCGATGAACTGTTCCGGAGGCAGAAACAGAGAGGAAGTTTCGCGTGTCCAAACTCCGACGAAGCGGTATTCATCATTCACTTGCATTACAATGTCGTCAAGAGAAGTGATGATTGCCAGCAATTGTTCTTTCAGAATCTGCTGCTCCGAAATATTCCGCGCGATTGCTTCACATCCGGTGAATTCACCGGCGGCATTGTAAAGCAGCTGCACGTTCTGTCCGAGCCAAACAATTGTTCCTTCTGCAGTGGTAATCGGAAACTCGAGATAGGAGCGAAGTGTTTTCGCGTCGATTTGCTCTGCGTAATGCAGCGCAACGATCTCACGATAATCTTCGCGTATAAGATCAAGATAGTTCTTCCCGGTGATTTCGCTTTTCTTATATCCTGTGATGGTTTCGGATACTGAATTGCAAAAGGTAAACTGACCGGTTTTATCTGTTGTGTAGAAGATATCCGAAGAATTCTCAATCAGATTTTTATAATTGTCTTTACTCTTATCGAGTTTATCCTGCAGCATTCTCAGATCGGAAATGTCCATTCCGTATCCGATCATGAAGTCGACCTGACCTTTTTCGTTAAGGACAGGATGATATCTGCGAAGGAAGGTTCGCGTTAAGCCCGGTCCGTCGGATATTTCTTCATGCCAGGATATTTCTTTTCCGCTTGCCAGACATTGATCTGCGTAGCTGTTGCGTTCTTCTGCGAGGTAGAGCGGTTTGTTTCGGTACGCGCAATATTCGGCATCTGTTTTTCCGATGATCCAATTACGGATTTCCGGATTGGCAATACCGGCATCATTCACATATCGATAACGTTTAGTGCTGTCGAAAACAGCAATCTGTGTAGGAATTTCTTTGAGGATATTTTCGAAGAACCTCAATTTCTCATTTTCAGCTGCAACTGATTCATTGTAGGAAGGGATGAATTCAAGAATCAATTTGGCACCTGCGTGTGATTTCGCAACGGTCACTAAATAACTCACACGGTTGAATTCAACAGCTCCTAATCCATAACGAAAAGCATCCTGTCGACTGACAAAAGAATTGATCTTGCGAGCCAATTCGGGGGGCAGACGCTCTGCCAGATTGCGCTGAATTTCCGTTGCCTCCGGTTCAGGGGGCCACGTCAGACAAATTGCTTCACTACTGATCATGTGTATCGTATACGGCTTTGCGCATAGAGTCGGATTTCAGCAGATTATATATCGTGCTTTTACCAACCCCAAGCTTTTCTGCAACAACAAGAACTTTGTGATTGTATTTACGCAGGTAATGAACGATGATCGTTCTGTTGTATTCTTCCAGTGTCATGTCGACATCTTCGTTAAGAATTTTCAGATTTTTCTTTTCAAACACAACATCGCGATCAGATATGACTTTGTTTCCTTCAGCAAGTGTATATGCCAGTTCAGTAACAGCTCTTAATTCGCGCACATTGCCGGGATAGTTGTGTGATTTGATCTTCTTAAGAGCAGCATCGGAGAAGTTGCTTCCGGGTGTGCCGTTTGCGCGGCTGAATTCATCAAGAAAATGCTTGGCAAGCAGTTCAATATCTCCTTTACGTTCCCGAAGCGGCGGCAGGTCAATAGGCAGACCGAGTAAGCGATAGTATAAATCCTGACGGAAAGTTTTACGATCCACTTCAGCGGAGAGATTTTTGTGCGTTGCGATGATGATGCGCACATCAAGCTTAACCGTATTGTTTCCTCCGATCCGAGTTACTTCTTTTTCCTGTAATACACGAAGTAGCTTTGCCTGAAGATTAAGATTCAGTTCAGCGATTTCATCCAGAAACAATGTACCGCCATTTGCCTCTTCAAATTTTCCTTCTCGTTTATTGACAGCACCAGTGAAAGCTCCTTTCTCGTGACCGAACAATTCGCTTTCAAGCAACTCAGCCGGAATTGCAGCAACGTTAACGGCAACAAATGGTTTGTCATGTCTTTCAGACAGATCATGAACCGAGCGCGCAACCAGTTCTTTTCCTGTTCCCGTTTCTCCTGTTACCACAACAGTAATTGAAGAACGTGAAGCTTTATGAATCAGTGAATGAACTTTTCGGATGCCATCGCATTCACCGATGATTAATGATTCTTTGTTTGTTCCGTTCGAACTTTTTTTCGCTTTAGTTTTCGCTGAAGCGGCAAGGTCCGTTGAAACACTCCATACCCGTTGGAGTATGTTGTCGTCTTTAACGATATATTCAACAATTCCCTTTTTCAGAAGTTCCAGCACAAGGGAAATATCTTCCTGTCCGGAGACCACAACCACGTCTGCTTCTGCATTCTTGCTGAATACAAAATCCACGAGCTGTGTCCCTGTTGAATCCGGTAAACGGATGTCGGTAATGACCAGATTGAATTGATTGGAATATGCCTGACGAAACGAGGCTGCATCTTGAAATACGACAACTTCAAAATCGGGATTCATGTCAAGACGATGCTTCATCGTTTGACTGAACCAATTGTCATCTTCCACAAGTGCAATGCGGAACTTGGATAACTTCATAAATAACGACGTGTTTGCCTGTGCTATTATACGTGAAATTATTGCCGCGGGTTTTTATTTGCAACGATTTGCGTTCGCAGCCTCTCGGTTTCCAGATTGTGGAATTTGCTTCAAATTCATGTTGATTTCAGATTATTTCCGGAAGAAATGATAACGTTCAGTATTCCCGGATTCTCCGAATTGAGATTAATTACGGTTGAAACACTTGAAACCTTCGGCATAAAATTTCCCAACATCAGAATGAATTCCAGAATATGGAATTGGATCAGACGGCTGATATAAGCTAAATGATTAGTGTATAGATGTTTACGTTTTTGGCACGCTTTTCACCTTGTTTCGCAACGGTGATGTATTGTTTTCATGACAAACATCGGTGTGCTCTTTGGGACGACGGGCACGAAAGTGTCCGTCGTTTGATTGTTAAACCCTAAAACGAAATATCATGCTATTATTTAACTCAGTGCCACCAAAACGTTCCGGAAGTTCGGTATCAGGAATTGCGGCAACGTTGCTTGCCGTTACAATCATTGCATTCGGATTTGTGATCGCAACTTATGCTTTGTAAATATCAACGCATTAACATGAAAAGAATTGAAACACCATGCTGCTTAAAGTGCAATGAATGTCGCACTGTGTAGTAGGGGCTACATTGCGGTGTGTTGTGTAAGGGAATCGTAAGGTTCCCTTTCTTTTTTGTCTGCAGCAACCACATCTATAATTATCTGCAGAAGGATTCATGTTCTTGCTTTTCTGATAACAATGAAAATGTGTTGTTTCCTTCGTTTGGAGTGTTGTTCCGGAATCGGGAATGCAGTAACTGCAACAATTGGTGAATCGAGTGAAATAACTTATGTTTTCATTGTGGCATGATTTTTCTAATTACTCACGAACAATTGTTACCCTCATTACCGCTGAAGGCGTAACGCAAACTCTCAGATTGGCAAACACAAAATAACCCCGCCACCTGCGAGAATGAGAAAGACCGGTTCGAGCGCCGGTCTTTCTCTTTACAGTAAAATCCGGAGGTCGGTTATCGTACGATGAACTTTTGTGTCTGCAAAGTTTGATTCCCGTCAAGGATGAAAGCAAAGTAAATTCCAGGTTCAGTAACAGAAAACCTGATTTGAGATTCGCTGTTGAATTTGAATTCCTGAATTAAGCGTCCGCATGCATCTGTAATATGAAGAGTCACGTCGGAAGCGTTCTTTGGGTAAATTACAGTAATAGTATTGTTGGCTGCTCCCGGGTTCGGATATAATACAAAATCTACTGCGGGTTGAACTGTTTCAAGACCTGAACTGAAGCTCTCATAAATTTTCTGCACGTAAATGTTGCTTGTCCCTGATCCGGCCTGAACAAAAGTTCCTGCTGTTGGATCGAAGTCTACGTTGCCTGAACCGAAGTATCCGGTTGACCAAATATTTCCTGATGTATCAGCTGTAATTCCTTTTCCGCGATCAACATTTGCTCCGCCGATTTGAAATGCCCAGACGAAATTTCCAAGCGAATCATACTTCGCAACGTAAGAATCAGTGGCCCACCATACGCCGGGAGCCGTCAACTTGAATGTGTCAGCCGGAAGTGTTGAAACATCAAAGTCTGCTGTGCCGGAAAAATATCCCGTGGTATAAATTTCTCCGTCTCTGTTTGTGGCGATTGATGATCCTGAAATTTCACCGCCGCCTGCTCCAACAATTCCTTTAGCCCACAAGTAATTTCCTGCAGCATCAAGCTTCAAAATAAAAACACTGTTACTGCTTGGGTTGGATGCGAGATAATTTACTGCCGGACCCGGATTGAAATCTACAGTTGATGAGTAGAAACCCGTAACCAGCACATTGCCATTTGCATCTGTCGTAATGCCATACGCACGATCATCGGTGGTGCCGCCGATTCCTTTTGCCCAAACATGATGTCCCGCACTGTCAAGTTTGAGAATGAACATATCCCAATTCCCGAACGCGGGAAGTGTATCTGTTCCGATTCCGGGATCAAAATCCGTCGGTGCACCGTAAAGTCCGCATACATAAACAAAACCGGAGTCAGAAACATCAAGTGCATAACCGGCATCACTCAATGGTTCTCCGATGCGATTCACCCAACAGAAACCGCCGCTTGCATTGAGTTTCAGAATGAAAATATCGCCCACCAGATTTGTTCCTGATGCTGTAAGGTTGTATGCATATGACGGTGACGGATCAAAGTCTGCTGTGCCGCGAAAATAACCGGTAACATAAACGTTATCATTCTGATCTGTGTCCAGAGCATAACCAACGTCTGTTACATCGGTGCAAATCTGAACAACACTTCGAATTGCTTTTGCCCATTCATAATTCCCGGCGGTATCCAGTTTAAGGACGAATAATTCTGTGTTACATGGATCATCTGCATTTCGCATGGTATCTATTCCGGGACCCGGATCAAAGTCAACCACACTGCAGAAATAACCTGTAACGTAAACATACCCGCTTTGTGTGACTTTAATTGAGAATGCGGCATCACCACCGGATCCGCCGATTCCTCTTGCCCAAACAAGATTTCCATTCGCATCTGTTTTCGTAATGAAAACGTCCACGCCTCCATGTCCCGGCAGTTGAACTACCGCAGGACCAGGGTCAAAATCTACTGTACCGGTATAATATCCGGTTGTATATACATTTCCCGCTTCATCAATACTGAGAGCTGTTCCGTTATCAGTTCCTGTACTGCCTGCGTTTGTTGCCCATGCAAGCAAAGGTTGTTGCGCATTAATATTATGTGCGCAGAATGTCATCATAATGATCACAGCGCGGGCAATGAAGGACCTGGTTAATTTCATTCCGTAATATCGCAATAGAAGACAGATGTCGCAAGGAGCACGAGCAACTTATTGCGGTGGCAACTCCTGATTCTGATCAGGTAGTTGTGAATCCGTTGCAGGAACGGGCTCTAATGCCGGAACAAACTTCGGATAGCGCTGCAGCCAGTAGAAAAATCCTGCACCGGCACCAAGTGAAAGCGCAAACAGCGTTAAGCGCAATGCAACAGAAACCGGATGCGCTTCTGAAAAGAGAGACGAAAACGTAAGCAAAAGAAACAAAGTCAGCAGAAACACAATGCAGCCGAAGAAAATGTTGGTGACAAGAACTTTTCTATCGCTAAGCGTTTCCTGTTTACCAAACAGTCGTCGCTGAAAAACGATAAGCAGAAAAACGCCTACCGAAATTGCAGCGTCTGCAATGTTGAACACAGGACTGAAGAAAAGATAATGTTCTCCTGCGCGCGGAACAAAATCAGGAAGTGATTCGTTCTCGGGAGATGGCATCCATTCCGGATAATTTCCTTCGAGAACAGGAAAGTAAAACATGTCTACCACTTTACCGTGCAACCATCCTGCGTATCCGCCTTCTTCCGGCATGAACTCCGCAACGTTTGCATCCCACTGATCACTTTCATTGAAAATCTTTCCGAAGAAAACACTGTCGATGATGTTGCCCATTGCTCCTGAAAAAATCAGAGCAACGCACACGAGCATGAGCGGACGAACTTGTTTAGCAAAAAGTTTCCAGAGGTAATAACCTATTCCGGCTACAGCTGCCAAACGAAAAACTGTAAGCAATAATTTTCCGTAGTTGCCACCGAGTTCAAGTCCGAAAGCCATTCCCGGATTTTCAACGAAGTGCAGATAGAACCATTCGCCTGAAACGCGGTAAGACTCGCCAAGATACATGTGTGTTTTGATATAGATCTTCACGAATTGATCTATGAGCAAAACACCGAATATAATGGCAAGCGATTTTTTCATTTCAGATTTCTGAGCATCGGCGAAAGCCGGATTGCAAATGTAAGAGTTTCCTCGCGGCCTCAATGAAGGCAACATCTATTAACAAAAAAGCCATCCCTGAATTTCGGGATGGCTGTATTCACTGATGAATCAGTTTATCGGTTCTGTCCGAGTTTAGCGTCGATGCTCAATGTAGCGTGAGGCACGCTGCGCAGGCGTTCTTTCGGAATCAGTTTTCCTGTTACGCGACAAATGCCGTAAGTTTTATTCTGAATACGGATCAGTGCGTTTTTCAGGTTCTGAATATATTTCTCCTGACGTGCTGCAAGATGTGCAGTTTCTTCTTTTGAAAGAACATCAGATCCGTCTTCAAGAAGTTTGAATGTAGGAGAAGTATCGTCGGTACCGTGATCGTCTTTGTGCGAAAGCGTGTTCTTCAGCAATTCATAATCGCGACCGGCCTCTTCGAGTTTTTTCTCGATGAGCGTTTTGAATTCTTTCAGTTCGCTGTCAGAATAACGCGTACGATTGTCTTCTGCAAAGTTTGCTTTGCGAGCGATCGTAGGATTTTTCACAGGCGCTGATTTTGCCGGAGCAACAACTGGTTTAGCTGCAGGTTTTTTAGCTGCGGGAGCGGCTGCTTTTTTAGGAGCAGGAGCAGGTTTAGCAGCACTGCGAACAGGAGCTTTTGCTTTAGCCGGTTTTGCTTTCGGTGCCGGTTTGCCGCTCTTAACGGCTTTTGCTTTCGGTTTGGCAGCTGGCTTTGATTTAGAAGCTCCGGCCTTTTTTGCCGGAGCTGCTTTTTTCTTAGGAGCTGGTTTAGTGGCCTTACCAGAAGACTTTTTGTTTGCTTTCTTGGCCATTGTAAATGCTATTCAGGAGAAATTATTAAAAGTGATCAAACGCACCGCGCTCTTCACCGTCGTTTTCTTCGTTTGAGTCATCAGCGATATCAGCGCTGTCCTCGTTCATATCCATTGCGTCGTCTGTAATCAGATCGTCGTCAGCAACAACTACCGGTGGCGGTGCAATAGGCTTTTGTTCAACTACTGGCTTTGGTGCCGGAGCCGGTTTTGGAGTAACCGCTTTCTTCGGAGCAGCAACTTTCGGAGCAGCTTTCGGAGCAGCAGCTTTTACAGTTGCTTTCTTCGGAGCAGCAGCCTTTTTAGTTGCCTTTTTCTTCGGAGCAGCAGCTTTCTTGGTTGCTTTCTTTGCAGGTTTAGCAGCTTTCTTGGTTGCCTTCTTTGCAGGTTTCGCTGCTTTCTTGGTTGCCTTTTTAGCTGGCTTAGCCGCTTTCTTGGTTGCTTTCTTCACGGCTTTTTTAGCAGGCTTAGCAGCCTTCTTTGTTGCTTTCTTGCCGGATTTCTTGGCAACCTTTTTCTTAGAAGGAGCTGCTTTTTTAGCGCCGCCTTTTTTCGACTTCTTTGCCATGGGTGGGTAGGTTTAGTTGTGTTTGGTTATGTAAATTTTTGTGTTCACTTCTTCATCTACATCAACCTGCACAGCGTTGGATTCTGATATTTCGCTGACAAGCTCCAATGACGTAGCCAGAGTTTCAGAGCAAATATAATCGAAATTATTTCTTACCGCAGATGCAAGAACTTTATGATCCGCAATCCTGATATCAATCTTGTCTGTTACTTCAAATCCACTGTCCTTCCTCAGGTTCTGAATGCGGTTGATGAGCTCGCGCGCCAGACCTTCTTCCTTCAGTTCGTATGATAAAGTGACATCCAAAGCCACGGTTATGGCTCCGTCCACTGCAACCATCCAGCCTGGAAGATCATCCACAAGTACCTCAACCTCAGTGCGTTCAATGCGAATTTTATCGCTGCCGATTGTAAATTCCACGTATCCTGCTTGTTCTAGCCCATTGATTTGCTCGGTATCCATTGCAGCGATTGCATCCGCAACGGCTTTCATGTGCTTACCGAGTTTTTTCCCCAAGGACTTGAAATCCGCCTTCACTTTTTTTACAAAAATTCCTGTTTCGGTAACATATTCGATCTGCTTCACGTTGGTTTCCGCCAGAATCAAATGCTCCACATGGTGTAAACGGTCGCTGAATGCTTTATCCAGAACAGGAACCATGATGCGCGACAAAGGCTGACGTACACGAATATTTACCTTCTTACGCAGTGAAAGTACCAATGAAGAAACGCGTTGCGCCAATTCCATTTGTGCTTCCAGCTCAGGATTGATAACGGATTTGTCAGCGATCAAGAGCAATGAAAGATGCACAGATTCCGGAACCGGCATCTTGTCGCTAATAGCTGAAGTCAGATTGCGGAACATCCAATCACTGAAGAACGGAGCAAACGGACTCATTAATTGTGAAACCGCACCCAAACATTCATATAGCGTTTGGTAAGCCGCCTGTTTATCAGCAGTCATTTCGCCCTTCCAGAAACGACGACGTGAAAGACGCACGTACCAATTCGAAAGATGTTCGTCAACGAAGTTTTCAATGGCGCGTGCTGCCGGAGTCGGATCGTAATCGTCGAGTTTTTCTGTTACAGATGCGATCAGACTGTGTAGTTTGGAAATGATCCAGCGATCGAGTTCGCTGCGATCTTTCACCGCAATGTAGTTCGCAGGATCAACAACGAATCCGTCGATATTCGCATAAAGTGCAAAGAACGAATAGGTGTTATAAAGCGTTCCGAAAAACTTACGCTGTACTTCTGTGATTCCTTCTTCGTTAAACTTCAGATTGTCCCAAGGCGAAGCATTGGTAACCATGTACCAGCGCGTTGCATCAGGACCGTACTGAGAAAGCGTTTTGAACGGATCCACGGCATTGCCCAGGCGCTTCGACATCTTGTTGCCGTTCTTGTCGAGGACAAGTCCGTTGGAGATGACGTTTTTGTAAGCTACACTGTCGAAAAGCATCACC